>NZ_JBYIQW010000008.1:0-193725 GCF_057707815.1 Actinacidiphila sp. bgisy160 | reverse complement strand
CCCCCCCCCCCCGCTGCCGTGCCCGCCGCCCCCGGATCCCGGAGGCGGCGGGCATCCGGCTCAGAACTGCTCGACGAAGTACGGCTGGAGGGTCATCCAGCCGTTGCCGCGGGCGCCGTAGCGGGTGCCGTTGTCACTTTGCGCCAGTGTGTACCAGGAGTCGACGTAGTCCGGGTCGTCCGTCCACCAGTCGTCCGGGATGGCGTCCAGGACCGCGTTCACCAGCGGGATGTAGGCGCCCTGGTCGGCGATGGTCAGCAGGACCCCCGCGATGGCCTTGGCCAGGTCGCGGTAGTTGGTGCTGCCGTCGTCCTCCATCATCACGGCGTCGGCGAGGTTGTACTTGTACAGCGACCAGTTGACCAGGATCTGGTTCGGGCTGTACGTCGTCCCGTCGTTGTCCAGGTACGGCATGTCCACGGGGTCGACCCGCACGACGCCGTCCTGGCCGAAGCCCGTGACGAGGGTGTAGATCTCGGCGTCGCCCTTGATCCACGGTTCCTCGTCGTCGGAGAGCCGGACCTGGGTGATGCGCGTGGTCCAGAAGCCGGCCGCGGCCGCCGAGGCCGAGGACGGCGCCGCGGAGCGCTGGGCGGACGAGGTCAGGCCCTGGCGGCCCAGCTCCCCCTGGAGTACGTCCAGGCCCGCGGCCAGTGCCTTGGAGCCGTCGATGTCGACGACGTACACCGGGTGGCTGGGAGCGGTACGGGCGTCGAGGCGGTGGGCCCGGCCCCGGCTGTCGTAGGCGGTGACGGTGCGGACGTCCTCGTCGGTACTGGCCGCGGCGACCCACGGGGTGACGCCGGAGGCCAGTGCCCCGCGCATCGAGTCGTCCCCGAGCCGCAGCCGCAGCAGGGAGCCGACGTCCGCGCCGAGGCCCTTGGCGGCGGCGATCCGCCGGTCGGCGTCGGCGAGCGCGGGCCGCAGCTTCGGGCCCGCGAGCTCGGTGACGGCCACCTCGTCCGAGGCCAGTGCCGCCTGGCGGACACGGGCACGCCATGAGGCGTCGGAGAGGGAGCCGGCGATGGCGCGCGCCGCCTGGTCCTCCGCCACGGTGACGGCGGACGACGGGGCGTGGGCGCGCGGGGCGGCGGTCGCGGGGAGCGCGGTGGCGCTCTGGGCGGCCGTCAGGGCGATCAGCGAGGCGGCGACGGTGGCGACGACGCCGCGCCGACCGGGGTGAGGGTGTCTCACGTGAATCGATCCTCCTGGGGGCGAGCGATCAAAGGACGCACTGACAGGGTGGAACGATGGAACGCCGGACAACGGCCAAGCCTGGCCGCCGGGTTGTCTATGCGAGTAGATGACCCGCCGGTAAGCATGACGATGACATGCCATGCGGGCAAGGGGTGTTGAGGCTCCGAAGAGGAAAGAGAAGCCCAACTCCCGGTGACGGCTAGATCGTCGAGGCGGCCGCGAGCCCGCCCAGCAGGACGGCGGTGAAGCGAGCCGCCCAGTCGGCGTCCACCGGTTCGCAGCTGACGAGCGCGCGGTGCACCACCGCCCCCGCGATGACGTCGAAGATCAGGTCGATCTGCGGCGCGGGGTCGCCGTCGTCCGGCGGGATCTCGCCGCGCTCCTGGGCCCGTCGGCGGCCCTCGATGACCAGGCGCTTCTGCCGGTCGACGATGGCCTCCCGGATCCGCTGCCGCAGGGCCTCGTCGTGGGTGGCCTCGGCGACCACCGCCATGAGCGCGGTTTTGGTGGCGGGCTGTTCCAGCAGGGCCGCGAACTGCAGGACCACGCCCTCCACATCGGCCCGCAGGCTGCCGCGGTCGGGCAGTTCGAGTTCGTCGAAGAGCGCGGCGACCGCGTCCACGACGAGCTCGTTCTTGTTCGCCCAGCGCCGGTAGAGGGTGGTCTTCGCGACCCCCGCGCGGGCCGCGACGTCACCCATCGTGAGCTTGCCCCAGCCGAGCTCGACCAGGGCCTGCCGCGCGGCGTCCAGAATCGCCCGGTCGGCCTCCGCGCTGCGGGGGCGTCCGGTCCTTCTGCCTGTTTCACGCGCGCACATGGCTGGGAACCCTATCCCCGTTGCGTAGGGCGCGGCGGTACAGTTACGCTACGGATCGTATCGAAATGCTGACGGTCACCGCGCGCGAAATGGGGACCTCGCGCCGGGTGGTGCGTCATCGTTCCGCGCCACAGGTGGCGCTTTCGGGGGGGCGATTCCCCGGGAACCGCGACGAGGGGGGAGGATTGGTCTCATGCAGCCACGGAACATGTCCATGAGCGGCGTGGTCGACCTCGCCGCGGTGAAGGCGGCCGGAGAGGCCAAGGCGAAGGCCGAACAGGCCCGCGCGGAAGCCGCCCGCAACGGGGGAGCGCCCGTCGCCCCCGCCCTGGTGACCGAGGTCACCGAGGCCACCTTCGAGAGTGATGTCCTGCAGCGTTCCACCGAGGTCCCGGTCGTGGTCCACTTCTGGACCGACCGCGCGGACGCGAGTGTGCAGTTGCAGGAGGCGTTGGAGCGTCTCGCCGCCTCCTACGCCGGCCGGATCGTCGTCGCGAGGATCGACGTCTATGCGAACCAGCTGCTGGTGCAGCAGTTCGGCGTGCAGGGCATTCCCGCCGTGTTCGCGGTGCTGGCCGGCCAGGCCATGCCGCTCTTCCAGGGCGCCGCCCCCGAGGACCAGATCCGCGAGGTGCTGGACCAACTGGTCGCCGTGGCCGAGCAGCGCTTCGGCATCACGGGCGTGCCGGTCGAGGGCGACGTGGAGGCGCCGGTCGCCGAGGAGCGGCCGCCCACCCCGCAGGAGCTCGCGCTGTCGGCGGCGCACGACGCGCTGGACCAGGGCGACCTCGGTGGCGCGATCCAGGCGTACCGCAACGTGCTCTCGGACGACCCGGGCAACACCGAGGCGAAGCTGGGCCTGGCGCAGGCCGAGTTGCTGCAGCGGGTGCAGGGCGTCGACGCGCAGGCCGTGCGCAAGGCGGCGGCGGACGCTCCGGCGGACGTGGCGGCGCAGGCCGCCGCGGCCGATCTGGACCTGGTCGGCGGCCATGTCGAGGACGCCTTCGGCCGGCTGGTGGACACCGTGCGGCGCACCGCGGGCGATGACCGCAACACCGCGCGGCTGCGATTGCTGGAGCTGTTCGAGGTGATCGGGGCCGACGACCCCCGGGTGACGGCGGCGCGCGCGGCCCTCGCGCGGGTGCTGTTCTGACCTGATCACGTAAGGTGGCCGTGCCTCGAAAGCCATTTCGAGCCCGGAACAAGACCGGCCGCGCTTTACCAAATCTTGATGAAGCGCGGCCGCTGTTACTTCCGGTAAGAGAGTGACGGGATCCTGTCCGGATCTATCACCCGATGGGTGTTTTTCACACCCTCGCCGCAACTACGCAACGTAGCGATTATGGTCTAGGCCATACCTTCCGGGTTATCGCACCGTTACCCGCTAGTAACGACGCCCCTTGTGCAGCGGCGCCGAATGGACCACGATCGGCCAAGCCCGGTCCGTCGCCGAGAAGTCGGCATCCAGTCGTCCGATCGCCGAGCGGGTCCCCACCGGGCCGGGACGCCGAAACTGTGCCAGCAGTGGACGCGGACCGCGGACAGGGGGGTCTCTGCCGTCCGGCAGGGCCTGTCCAGCAGGTTGCGCGAGAGCGTGGCCGTGTGGTTGTCGCTCGGGGGTGATCGCCGATTTTTCGGACAGTGTCGTCCGCTCTTTCCCGCGTGACGGCCGTCGATACGGCGCTCTCCTTCCCGAGGACGTAGCACTTCTCCCATCCCGCCGCAATCCCCGCGATTCCGGCCGGAGATGTACGTCCGAGAAGGAGGAAAGTCATGGAGTCGCTCATCCGCGGCGGTACCAGATGGAAGCGGTTCGCCGTCGTCATGGTGCCCAGCGTCGCGGCCACCGCGGCGATAGGCGTGGCCCTGGGCCAGGGCGCGCTCGCCGCTTCGTTCAGCGTTTCGGGCCAGCAGTTCAAGGTCCAGGCCCAGGACCTGCAGGGTGACGGCTTCGTCCAGTACGGAGCCATCGACATCCAGCACGGTGGCAAGCCGATCCCGGTCGCGGTCTCCGCGTTCGACTCGGCCACGATCACCGGACTGTGCCAGTCGGTGGTCGTGCCGACGCCGATCGGCGACGTCACGCTGAAGCTCGGCGCCGGCAACGGCGGCAAGAAGGTCGAGGCGAAGAACCTCTACATCGACCTCGACCAGCTCGACGCCGACGCGGAGTTCACCGACATCAACATCGGTGTCGCCGCCGGTGACACCTCGCAGGGCCCCGGCATCAAGTCCGGTGACAAGACCGACCCCGGTTCCTTCGCCCAGGAGGCCCGGAAGGCTCACCTCACCGGTGTGCAGCAGACCGCGTGGGCGACCAGCGCGGGCACCTTCAAGCTCAGCGGGCTGAGCATGTCGGTGAAGATGGGCTCCGGCGCGAAGTACGAGTGCTTCTAGCCTGACCAGAGGGGGTGGGGGGCACGGGATGCCCCTCACCCTCCTCACCCCCGACTCTTCTCAAGAAACGCCAGTCCCAGGGAGCTGTTTTCCATGAGCGCCGAGACACACGGACTGAGGGGCCGGTTCGGCTATTGGCGGTTCCGCTTCCGCGTATGGCGCGGACAGCGGCCGTTCTGGGCGGGCCTGCTGACACTGCTGGCCGGACTGCCCATCGCGTACTTCCCGTACGCCCATCTCTCACTCGGCGCGCTGAGCCTGACCATGGCCACCACGGCCGGGTCCGGTTCGCTGATCATCGGCGTGCTGCTGGTCGTACTCGGCCTGACCATGTGGTTCCAGTCGGCGGTGCGCGTCTTCTCGGGCGTCGCGTCCATCCTGCTGTCGCTGGTGTCGCTGGTGGTCTCCAACTTCGGCGGCTTCCTGATGGGCTTCCTGCTGGGCCTCATCGGCGGTGCCCTCGCCGTCGCCTGGGCCCCGGGCGCACCGCCCGCCGAGGGCGGCGCGGACCCGGCGGAACTGCCCGGCAGCGGCAAGGGCGACGACGGTGACGCCGGCTATGTGCCGCCGCCCGGTTCCCCCTATGCGGCGGCCTACGGCGAGTCCCCCGCCGACCCGGCCGCCGGCCAGGAGGAGGCCGCCGCGCAGCACCCGGTGGACGGCGCAGAGACCGTAGACGCGAACGGGAGGCACAGTGCGGGGTGATGAGGTTCAGCCCGCTTCCGGGGTCGCCGCCGGCAGCGGCACCCGTGAGAGAACGGGGCCGCGGCACGCGGCACCGAGGAAGTCGCTGCTGACCAAACTGCAGATGCCGGCGGGCAAGGCGATAGCCCTGGCCGCGATGCCGACGGCGGTCCTGATGGGCATGGGACTGACCCCGAGACTGGCCTCTGCCGACGAACTGCCGAAGAACCCGTTCTCGGGCACGAAGTGCGTCGAGCAGCCCGACGAGCCGTCGGAGTCCGCGACGTCGAGCGTCACCCCGTCGAGCGGTGGCACCAAGACCCCGGTCCAGGCTCCGTCCGGGAGCCCCTCGTCGCACGACTCCTCCTCGGGTTCCGCCGGTTCCGGTGACGAGGGCGGCAAGGGCGGTGAGAGCGGCGGCGGTTCGGCCGGTTCCGCCGGTGGCTCGGGGACGACGGCGCCCGCCCCGTCCGCCTCGCCGTCGGTGACCGAGCAGAGCAACCTGCTGGACCCGCTGGGCGTCGGCGACGCCCTGGGCGATCTGCTGGGGCTCAACAAGGCGAGCACGGACTCCGCCGCCGCGACGCCCTCGGCGACCGCGACGCCCGCCCCGGGCGCGACCTCCGCCGCTCCCAAGCCGGGCGCCTCCACGGGCACGGTGAAGGAGAAGACCGAGGACACCACCGAGGCGCTGAAGAAGACCGTGTCGGAGGCCGCCGAGAAGCTCTCGCAGACCACCGGGAAGGTCGCGGACAGCCCCGCGCCGAGCACCCCGGCCACCTCGGCTGACGGCAAGACCCCGTTCCCGTGCCCGACCCACGACGCGCAGGCCCTGGCGGACGCCGCCTACCAGGAGACGCAGTCGCTGCTGCCGGACGACCCGTGGGTCCTGCACAGCAGCCTGCTGACCCTGACCGGGCTCGACTACAAGGGCATCGTCGAGGTCAAGACCTGGAGCGGCAAGGTCAAGAAGGTCCTGAAGTTCACCGCCACCGGCGTGGACATCAAGGACCTGCAGCAGGAGGTCGTGGGGCCGAACGGCACTGTCGGCCACGTGGACGCCCGCAAGGGCAGCACCTCCACGATCCGCAACGGCACGGTGACGATGTACACCGAGTCGCTGAAGGGCAACCTCTTCGGGCTCATCCCGATCGAGTTCACCCCGGACACCCCGCCCCCGGTCAATGTGCCGGCCGCGTTCTTCACCAACGTCACGGTCGAGCAGGCCGGCCAGTTCGGCGGCACGCTGAAGGTCCCCGGCATGCACGTGTACAACACCGCGGACTGAGCCGGGCCGCACAAAACCCCCTCCGGGGGCCGCGCAACAGGAAACGGCGGAGGGCACCGTCCCCACAAGGGGAGGTGCCCTCCGCCGTTCCCGTGTTCCGGGCGGCCCGGCGGCCGGTCAGACCGCGCGGTGGCCGAGGTGGTGGACCCGCACCAGGTTGGTGGTGCCGGGGACGCCGGGCGGGGAGCCGGCCGTGATGATCACGGTGTCGCCCGCGGTGTAGTCGCTGAGCTTCAGCATCTCCTGGTTGACGATCTCGACCATCTCGTCGGTGGTGTTCACGTGCGGGACGACGGTGGTCTGCACGCCCCAGGTGAGCGCCAGCATGTTGCGGGTCGACTCGTCGGTCGTGTACGCCACCACCGGCTGCGGCACGCGGTAGCGGGCCAGCCGGCGGGCCGTGTCGCCGGACTTGGTGAAGGCGACCAGGGTCTTGGCGTCCAGGTAGTCCGCGAGTTCGGCGGCGGCGCGGGCGACGGCGCCGCCCTGCGTGCGCGGCTTGCGGCCGTTGAGCGGCCACAGGCCCTGCTTGAGCAGCTCGACCTCGGCCGCCTCGATGATCCGCGACATGGTCTTCACGGTCTCGATCGGGTACTTGCCGACGCTGGACTCGGCGGACAGCATGACCGCGTCCGTGCCGTCCAGGATCGCGTTGGCGACGTCGGAGGCCTCGGCGCGGGTCGGACGGGAGTTGGTGATCATCGACTCCATCATCTGGGTCGCGACGATCACCGGCTTGGCGTTGCGGCGGCAGAGCTCGATCAGCCGCTTCTGCACCATCGGGACCTTCTCCAGCGGGTACTCCACCGCCAGATCGCCGCGGGCCACCATGACGCCGTCGAAGGCCGCGACGACGTCCTCCATGTTGTCGACCGCCTGCGGCTTCTCGACCTTGGCGATGACCGGCACGCGACGGCCGACCTCGTCCATGACGCGGTGGACGTCGCGGACGTCCTTGGCGTCGCGGACGAAGGAGAGCGCCACCATGTCGACGCCCATGCGCAGTGCGAAGCGCAGGTCCTCGATGTCCTTCTCGGACAGGGCGGGCACGTTGACCGCGGCGCCGGGCAGGTTGATGCCCTTGTGGTCGGAGATGACGCCGCCCTCGACGACCAGGCAGCGGACCCGCGGGCCCTCGACCTCGATCACGCGCAGCGCGACGTTCCCGTCGTTGATCAGGACGGGGTCGCCGGCGCGGACGTCGGCGGGCAGGCCCTTGTAGGTGGTGCCGCAGATGGTCTTGTCACCGGGCACGTCCTCGGTGGTGATGACGAACTCGTCACCGGCGACCAGCTCCACGGGACCGTCCGCGAAGGTCTCCAGGCGGATCTTGGGCCCCTGGAGGTCGGCCAGCACGCCGATGGCACGTCCGGTCTCCACGGAGACCTTGCGCACCCGCTGGTAGCGCTCCTCGTGCTCGGCGTGGCTGCCGTGGCTGAAGTTGAAGCGGGCCACGTTCATCCCGGCCTCGGCCAGCGTCTTCAGCTGGTCGTAGGAGTCGACGGCGGGACCCAGGGTGCAGACGATTTTCGCTCGGCGCATGAGGACGATCCTATCGGGTTTGTTCCGCTCCGGAATTTTCCCGTGCGGGGGAGGCATGGACGGTGCGGACGGCGGCCACAGACTAGAGCCTCCGGGTGGCCTCAACGAGTCACCGGCCGGTCACCAGCGAGTACGTCTGTCGTGCGATCTCCAGTTCCTCGTCGGTGGGGACGACCGCCACCGTCACCCGGCTGCCCCCGGCGGACACCACGCGGGCGGCGCTGCCGCGCACCGCGTTGCGCACCGGGTCCAGCTCGATGCCCAGGCCCTCCAGACCGCCCAGCGCGGCCGCCCGGACCGCCGCGGAGTTCTCGCCGACGCCCGCCGTGAAGGCGATCGCGTCGACGCGGCCCAGCACGGCGGTGTAGGCGCCCACGTACTTGCGCAGCCTGTGGGCGTAGACGTCGAAGGCGAGCTGCGCGACGGCGTCGCCCTCGGCCATCCGGCGGGCGATCTCCCGCATGTCGTTGTCGCCGCACAGGCCCAGCAGGCCCGAGCGCTTGTTGAGCAGGGTGTCGATCTCCGACACTTCCATCCCGCCCACCCGGGCCAGGTGGAAGACCACGGCCGGGTCCAGGTCCCCCGAACGGGTGCCCATCACCAGGCCCTCCAGCGGGGTGAGCCCCATGGAGGTCTCCACGCACTCCCCGCCGCGCACGGCCGAGGCGGAGGCGCCGTTGCCCAGGTGCAGGACGATGACGTTGACCTCGGCCGGGTCCCTGCCGAGCAGCCGGGCCGTGGCGCGGGAGACGTACGCGTGCGAGGTGCCGTGGAAGCCATAGCGGCGCACCTGGTGGGCGTCGGCGGTCTCCCGGTCGATCGCGTAACGGTAGGCGTGCTCGGGCATGGTGGAGTGGAAGGCGGTGTCGAAGACCGCGACCTGCGGCAGGTCCGGGCGCAGCTCGCGGGCGACCCGGATGCCGGTGACGTTCGCCGGATTGTGGAGCGGGGCGAGCGGCACCAGTTCCTCGACGGCGGCCAGCACCTCGTCGTCTATCAGCGTCGGCGCGGTGAAGCGCGTGCCGCCGTGCACGACCCGGTGGCCCACCGCGGCCAGTGCCGGGGAGTCCAGGCCCAGACCCCGGGCGGCGAGCTCCTCCGCGACGGTCTTCAGCGCCTCGGCGTGGTCCGCGACCCCGCCCGGCTCGCCGATCCGCTCGACGATCCCGGCCGCCGGCCGGCGGCCGTCGGCCATGTCCAGCAGCTGGTACTTCACCGACGAGGAGCCGGAGTTGAGGACGAGAACGCGGGTAGCGGTCACGGTGCCTTCCCTGTTGTGGCCGGTCACCGGTCGCCCTGGGCCTGGATGGCCGTGATGGCGACGGTGTTGACGATGTCCTGGACCAGCGCGCCGCGCGACAGGTCGTTGACGGGCTTGCGCAGGCCCTGCAGCACGGGGCCGACCGCCACCGCGCCCGCCGAACGCTGCACCGCCTTGTAGGTGTTGTTGCCGGTGTTGAGGTCCGGGAAGATCAGCACGGTGGCGTTCCCGGCGACCTTCGAGTCCGGCAGCTTGGTGGCCGCGACCTTGGCGTCGACGGCGGCGTCGTACTGGATCGGGCCCTCCACCAGCAGGTCGGGGCGCCGCTGCCGGACCAGTTCGGTGGCCCGGCGCACCTTGTCCACGTCGGCGCCCGAGCCGGAGGTGCCGGTGGAGTACGACAGCATCGCCACCCGCGGCTCGACGCCGAACTGGGCGGCGGTCTCGGCGGACTGGATCGCGATGTCGGCCAGTTGCTCGGCGTCCGGGTCCGGGTTGACCGCGCAGTCGCCGTACACCAGCACCCGGTCGGCCAGGCACATGAAGAAGACTGAGCTGACGATGGACGCCCCGGGCGCGGTCTTGATGACCTCGAAGGCGGGGCGGATCGTCGCCGCGGTGGAGTGCACGGCGCCGGAGACCATGCCGTCGGCGAGACCCTGCTGCACCATCAGCGTCCCGAAGTAGGAGACGTCGGCCACGACGTCGTACGCCAGCTCGTAGCTGACGCCCCGGTGGGCACGGAGCCTGGCGTAGAGCTCGGCGAAGTTCTCGCGCAGCGGCGAGGTCTGCGGGTCGGTCAGCGTGCAGCCGGGGACGTCGACATTGATGCCGAGCTCGGCGGCCCGCTTGCGGATGGCGTCCTCGTCGCCGAGCAGGACGAGGTCGCAGACGTCCCGGCGCAGCAGGACCTCGGCCGCGTGCAGGATGCGCTCCTCGGTCCCCTCGGGGAGGACCACCCGGCGGCGCCCGGAGCGGGCCCGCTCGATCAGCTCGTGCTCGAACATCATCGGGGTGACGCGCTCGCCGCGGACCACCGAGAGCCGCTCGGTCAGCTCGGCGCCGTCCACGTGCTTCTCGAAGAGCCCGAGCGCGGTCTCCGCCTTGCGCGGGGTGGCCGCCCCCAGCCGGGCCTCCAGGGCGAAGAGCTCGGCGGCGGTCGGGAAGCTGCCGGTCGGCACCGACACGACCGGGGTGCCCGGGGCCAGCCGGGCCGCCAGTGCCATGATCTCCGGGCCGGGCACCTCGTCCAGGGTGAGCAGGATGCCGGCGATGGGCGGGGAGCCGGCGGAGTGCGCGGCCAACGAGCCGATGATCAGGTCCGCCCGGTCGCCCGGAGTGATCACCATGCAGCCGGGGGTCAGCGCGCGGATGAAGGTCGGCAGCATCGCACCGCCGAAGACGAAGTTCATCACGTCCCGGGACAGGCCGCTGTGGTCGCCGAGCAGCACCTCCGCGTGGAGCGCCTCGACGACCTGGGCGACGGTGGGGGCCGACAGCGCGGGCTCGTCGGGCAGCACGTACGCGGGGACCGGCAGCCGGCGGCGCAGCCGCGTCGCCGCCTCCTCCAGCACCTCGCGCGGCACCCGGTTGGCGATCATGGCGACGATGTCGCAGCCAAGCCCGGTGTAGGACAGGTGTGCGTTGCGGACCTCGTCCACGACCGAGTCCGCGGTCTGCTCGCGGCCGCCGACCACCGGGATCACCGAGGCGCCGAACTCGTTCGCCAGCCGGGCGTTGATACCCAGCTCACCGGGGAGGTTGGTCTCGTGGAAGTCCGAGCCGAGGACGAGCACGGTGGGGAACTCCGCGGCCACCAGGTGGTAGCGGTCCACCAGGCGGGCGATGAGCGCGTCCCGGCCCTGTTCGGCCTGGAGCGCTGCCGCCTCCTCGTAGCTCAGGCCGTGGGCGGTCGCCGGGTCCTGGGTGAGCCGGTAGCGGCTGCGCAGCAGCTCGAACATCCGGTCGGGCGTGTCGTGGACGAGCGGCCGGAACACCCCGACGCGGTCCACCTGCCGGGTCAGCAGCTCCATCACGCCCAGCTCGACGACCTGGCGGCCGTCCCCCCTCCCGATTCCCGTTACGTACACGCTGCGCGTCACGCGCTCTCTCCGTTCCTGCCCGGCGTGATCCACCCAGACGGGTGGCGGATACCTCTTGACATTACCGTTCGGTGTGCGTATGGCGCGCGGCGGGTGCGGTGCGGACCTACGATGCGAAAAGGCGACCGTACACGCGACCGGAGGGAGCGTGGAGCGCCATGCGCATCGGAGTGCTCACCGCCGGCGGCGACTGCCCCGGACTCAACGCCGTGATCCGCTCGGTCACCCACCGCGCGCTGACCTACCACGACGACGAGGTCATCGGCTTCGAGGACGGCTTCAAGGGACTGCTGGAGGGCCACTACCGTCCGCTCGACCTCAACTCCGTCAGCGGCATCCTCGCCCGGGGCGGCACCATCCTGGGCTCCTCCCGGCTGGAACGCGCCCGGCTGCACGAGGCCGCCGACAACTGGCGCACCCTGTGCTCCGGCTTCGGGCTGGACGTCCTCATCCCCATCGGCGGCGAGGGCACGCTCACCGCGGCCCGGCTGCTCGCCGACGCCGGCATGCCGGTGGTCGGCGTCCCCAAGACCATCGACAACGACATCTCCGCCACCGACCGCACCTTCGGCTTCGACACCGCCGTCACCGTCGCCACCGAGGCGATCGACCGCCTGAAGACCACCGCCGAGTCCCACCAGCGCGTCATGGTCGTCGAGGTCATGGGCCGGCACGCCGGCTGGATCGCCCTGGAGTCCGGCATGGCCGGCGGCGCACACGGCATCTGCCTGCCGGAACGGCCCTTCGACCCCGCCGACCTCGTCGCGATGGTCGAGGAGCGCTTCGCCCGCGGCAAGAAGTTCGCCGTCATCTGCGTCGCCGAGGGTGCCCACCCCGCGGAGGGCACCATGCCGTACGCCCACGGCGAGATCGACGTCTACGGCCACGAGCGCTTCGCCGGGATCGGCACCCGGCTCGCCGGCGAGCTCGAACAGCGCATGGGCAAGGAGGCCCGCCCCGTCATCCTCGGCCACGTCCAGCGCGGCGGCGTCCCCACCGCGTACGACCGCGTGCTGGCCACCCGCTTCGGCTGGCACGCCGTGGAGGCCGCGCACAAGGGCGCCTTCGGCTGCATGACGGCGCTGCGCGGTACCGCGGTGGAACTGGTGCCGCTCGCCGACGCGGTGATGGTGCTCAAGCGGGTGCCCGAGGACCGTATGCAGGAGGCGGAGTCGGTGTTCTGACGCCTCGTCCGCAGCTCTCGCGCCGCCCGGCCGGGCGGCTCACGGGCGGCGCTGCGGGGCCCAGCGGTAGGTGAGCTCCGGCCTGCCGACCTGGCCGTACTGCGGAGCGCGGACCGCGCGGCCGGTCTCCACCAGGTGCTCCAGGTAGCGGCGGGCCGTGATCCGGGAGACGCCGACGGCCTGGGCCGCCGAGTTCGCCGACAGGCCCTCCGCCGCCTCGCGCAGCGCCGTCGTCACCGCCTCCAGGGTGGGGCCGCTGAGGCCCTTGGGAAGCACCGAGCCCTCTGGGTTGCGCAGCGCCGCCAGGGCGCGGTCCACCTCGTCCTGGCCCGAGGCCTCGCCGCCGGCGAGCTCGTCGCGGTAGCGCGCCCAGCGCTCCAGACGGTCGCGCAGGGTGGGGAAGGTGAAGGGCTTCAGCAGGTACTGCACCACCCCGACCGAGACGGCCTGCCGCACCACGCCCAGGTCGCGGGCCGAGGTCACCGCGACCACGTCGGCGGTGTGCCCGGCCGCCCGCAGCGTGCGCACCACCTGCAGCCCGTGCCCGTCGGGCAGGTTGAGGTCGAGCAGGATCAGGTCCACCTGGTGCCGTTCGAGCGCGCGCAGTGCCGCGCCCCCGGAGTGGGCCACCGCGGCCACCGTGAACCCCGGCAGCCGCTCGACGTACAGCCGGTGGGCGTCCGCCGCCACCGGGTCGTCCTCGACGACCAGCACCTTGATCACGTCCGCACCTCCCCGCGCAGCGGCAACCGTACGGTGAAGGAGGCACCGCCGCCCAGCGCCCGGTCCAGATCCACGCTGCCGCCCGTGCGCCGGGCGGTCTGCTCGACGAGCGCGAGGCCGAGGCCGTGCCCGTGGCTCTTGGTCGTCCAGCCGCGCCGGAATACCTCGCGCACCACGGCGGGGTCGACCCCGCGCCCGCTGTCGGTGACCCGCAGCAGCAACTCGCCCTCGTCGGCGCGGGCGGTGACCTCGACGTGCGGGCGTGCGGTCGTCTGCCCGGCGCCCTCGATGGCCGCGTCCAAGGCGTTGTCGATGAGGTTGCCCAGGATGGTGACGAGGTCCCGGGAGGTGAGCGAAACGGGCAGGACCCCGTCGTCGATGCGGCTGTCATCGGTGACCGTCAGCTCCACGCCGCGCTCGTTCGCCTCGGCCGCCTTGCCCAGCAGCAGCGCGGCCAGCACCGGTTCCGCGACCGCCGCCACCACGCGGTCGGTCAGCGCCTGGGCGAGTTCCAGTTCGGCGGTGGCGAACTCCACCGCGTCCTGGGTGCGGCCCAGTTCGATCAGCGAGACGACCGCGTGCAGCCGGTTGGAGGCCTCGTGCGCCTGCGAGCGCAGCGCCTCGGCGAAGCCGCGCACGGAGTCCAGCTCGCCGGTGAGTGACTGCAGGTCGGTGTGGTCCCGCAGGGTCACCACGGTGCCGCGGCGCTCCCCGCCGCGCACCGGCGAGGTGTTGACCACCACCACCCGCTCCGCGGTCAGGTGCACCTCGTCCATCCGCGGCTCGGCCGCCAGCAGCGCGCCGGTCAGCGAGGCGGGCAGCCCGAGGTCGGCGACGTACGAGCCCACCACGTCCCCGGGCAGGCCCAGCAGTTCACGGGCGGCGTCGTTGCACAGGGCGACCCTGCGGTCGGCGTCCAGCAGGATCAGGCCCTCGCGCACCGCGTGCAGGGTCGCCTGGTGGTAGTCGTACATGCGGCTCAGCTCGTCCGCGGCCATGCCGTGTGTGTGGCGGCGCAGCCGGGCGTTGGCGAAGTAGGTGCCCAGGCCCCCGACCGCCAGGGCCGCCGCGGCGATCCCGATGAGCGCCGCCAGCTGGTCCCGGACCCGGTCGCTGATGGCCTCGACCGTGATGCCGACGCTGACCAGGCCGACGATCCGGCCGTCGTCGTGGACGGGGGTGACCACGCGGACGGACGCGCCCAGCGTGCCCGTGTAGGTCTCCGTGAAGGTGCCACCGCGCTGGGCGCGTTCTATGTGCCCGAGGAACCGGTGGCCTATCTGCTTGATGTCGGGGTGCGTCCAGCGGATGCCGTCCGGTCTCATGATGGTGATGAAGGACACGCCGGTGTCGCGCCGGACCTGCTCCGCGTACGGCTGGAGCGTGGCGGTGGGGTTGGCGCCGCGGATCGCCGCCGCGACCGAGGGGGCGTCGGCCACCGCCCGCGCCGCCGCCGTGACCCGGTCCTCCGCGGCGTCCTCCGCGCGCTCGGCGGCGCCCACGTAGACGAGCACCGCGATGCCCGCGACCACCATGGCCACGATGACCACCTGCATCGCGAACAACTGGCCTGCCAGGCTGCGCGGGCGGCGGCGCGGCCGGGGGCGGCGGAAGCGGGTCGGGAGCGGCATGCCCACCAGTGTGCACAGGTCCCGCGAACACAATGAACGCAAACGTGACCTGGCTCACTGCGCGGGCGCATAGTCACCGGGACCTATCCAATCGCGGGCGTCCCGGGACGACGTCCGGATGGACCGAGGAGACGAAGGTGTCAGTGCCGGTACAGAGCCGTACCCAGGGTCGCAGGGACCGCACCCATTTCCTGTACATCGCGGTGGTCGTCGCCGCGATCGCCGGCGCCGTGCTCGGGATGGTCGCGCCCGACGCGGCCGTCGAGCTCAAGCCCATAGGCACCGGGTTCGTGAACCTGATCAAGATGATGATCTCGCCGATCATCTTCTGCACGATCGTGCTGGGCGTGGGCTCGGTCCGCCAGGCCGCCAAGGTCGGCAGGGTCGGCGGCCTCGCCCTCGGCTACTTCGTGGTGATGTCCTTCGTCGCCCTGGCCATCGGCCTGGTGGTCGGCAACGTCCTCCAGCCCGGCGACGGGCTGCACCTGACCGACGCGCTCAAGGACGTGGGCCAGGCGCAGGCCGAGGACGCCCCGGCCGAGACCCTGCCGGACTTCGTGCTGAGCATCATCCCGGTCACCCTGGTCTCCGCCTTCACCGAGGGCCAGGTGCTGCAGACCCTGCTGGTCGCGCTGCTGGTCGGCTTCGGCCTGCAAGCCCTGGGGGCGGCGGGCGAGCCGATCCTGCGCGGTGTCGGCCACATCCAGAAGCTGGTCTTCCGCGTCCTGTCCATGATCATGTGGGTGGCCCCGATCGGTGCCTTCGGCGCGATCGCGGCGGTCGTCGGCTCGGCGGGCGTGGACGCCCTCAAGGCACTCGCCACGATCATGCTCGGCTTCTACGTCACCTGCCTGATCTTCGTCGTGGTCGTGCTCGGCCTGATGCTCCGCTTCTTCGCCGGGGTCAACCTCTTCCAGCTGCTGAAGTACCTCGGCCGGGAGTTCCTGCTGATCGTCTCCACCTCGTCCTCGGAGTCGGCGCTGCCCCGCCTGATCGCCAAGATGGAGCACCTGGGCGTCAGCCGCCCGGTCGTCGGCATCACCGTGCCGACCGGCTACTCCTTCAACCTCGACGGCACCATGATCTACCTGACCATGGCCTCGCTGTTCATCGCCGACTCGATGGGCCAGCCGCTCTCCATCGGGCAGCAGATCACACTGCTGCTGTTCATGATGGTCGCCTCCAAGGGCGCCGCCGGTGTCACCGGCGCGGGCCTGGCGACCCTCGCCGGGGCGCTCCAGTCGCACAAGCCCGCCCTGGTCGACGGCGTCGGTCTGATCGTCGGCATCGACCGCTTCATGAGCGAGGCGCGCGCCGTCACGAACTTCGCGGGCAACGCCGTCGCCACGGTGCTGATCGGCACGTGGACCAAGGAGTTCGACCGTGAGCAGGCCCGGCGGGTGTTCGCCGGCGAGCTGCCCTTCGACGAGACCACGCTGGTCGACGACGGCCACGGCACGGTCCCCGGGCCCGCCGCTCCCGCGGGCAACGACAAGGAACCGGTCACGACGGCCTGACCGGGCGCCACCCCCTGAACGGTCCCGCCGGGCGGATCCCCCCTCCGCCCGGCGGGACCCGTTGGTGTGCGGGGCAGGGGCCGCCCACCCGATCGGCCCAGGCCTGGCGAGATTTTTCCCGGGGTGCGCCGAGCGCGTTCGGACCGCTGAACGAGCGGGCGCGAGGGGCTTGCGCGCTGGGCGGGCACCCCACGGTGCGACACGCCGGAAGCCGTGACGAGGGGGTCCGTGCGGAGCGGCGCTCGTTCCACTCCAGAAACTTGGTCTCGAATCGGAAAAGCGCTCAACTCCTGTCTTGAATAAGGGAGATAATCACACGGCCCGGCGTTGGGGGTGGGGAGTACGCGTGTCTGATGACCTTGACGAAAACGTGCACTTGTCACGGCTCGCTCGTTATGCGTGTGCGTCGCCTTTCGGTGTCCGGGATGAGATATTTGCCGCATTCCGGACAAATGGTGTGCGCGCGCCAACGCACCCTGAGTGAACGAGGTCCCCGCTATGACTGCCACCCCCACCGTGACGGCCGAAAACGACGCCCGGACCAGGCGTCCGCACACGCGGCGGAGGATCCCGCTGGCGGAGCTGGCCTCCCGCGGCAGTTCCGTGGCCACTCCGGCCCTCGGCCGGGTGATGCCCGCCGCCGCCTCCGCCGGGAGCGTTCCGGTCGCGGCCTTCCAGTCGTTCAGCAGCAAGTAGGCCCGACCGACTCGGGGGCCCGGGCCGCGGTCATGGAGACATCAGCACCGGCCAGAGCGCTGTCGCAATTCGTGCTGAAATTGCATAGCCGGTGCGATTTGGCGTGTGATCACTGCTACGTCTACGAGCACGCCGACACCAGCTGGAAGACGCGTGCCCGGGCCACCCCCGACGAGGTGTTCGACCGCGTGGCCGCACGGATCGCCGAGCATGCCGCCGCGCACCGGCTCCCCGCCGTCCAGGTGGTCTTCCACGGGGGCGAACCCCTGCTGGCAGGCCCGGCCCGCATCGAGCGGGCCGCCTCGGCGTTACGCGGGGCGCTCGACGGCGTGTGCGCCCTGGAGCTCGGCATCCAGACCAATGCCGTCCTCCTGGACGAGCGGTTCTGCGACGTCTTCGACGAGTTCGGCATCTCGGTCGGCGTCTCCCTGGACGGCGGCCGGGCCGAGAACGACCGCCACCGGCGGTTCGCCGACGGGCGCGGCAGCTACGACCGGGTGGTGGCCTCGATCGGGCTGCTCCGCGAGCCGCGCTACCGCCATCTGTTCGGCGGACTGCTCTGCACCATCGACGTGGAGAACGATCCGCTGACGGTGTACGAGGCCCTGATGGCGCTCGAACCGCCCCGCATCGACTTCCTGCTGCCCCACGCCACCCACGACGTCCCGCCCGCGCGTCCCGGTGGCGCACCGGCGCCCTACGCGCAGTGGCTGCTGACCGTTCACCGCCGCTGGGTGGCGGAGGGGCGCCCGGTGCCGGTGCGGGTCTTCGACTCCGTGCACCGGATGCTGCGCGGCGAGAGCAGCCTCGTGGAGTCGATCGGCACCGACCCGGTCGACCTCGTCGTCATCGAGACCGACGGGAGCTTCGAGCAGGCCGACTCGCTCAAGACCGCCTACGACGGCGCCCCGGCCACCGGGATGGACGTGTTCGCCCACTCCCTGGACCAGGTCGCCGCCCACCCCGGCATCGCGGCACGACGGCAGGGCAAGCAGGGGTTGTGCGACCAGTGCCGCCGCTGCCCGGTCGTCGACGTCTGCGGCGGGGGACTGTACGCGCACCGCTACCGAACCGGGTCGGGATTCGCGAATCCGTCCGCGTACTGCGGTGACCTGATGGCATTGATCCTCGGCATCCGCGACGCCGAGGAGACGGAACGGGAGAATCCGGTGAGCACCGCCTCGGGGCAGCAGCCCCAGTCCTCGCTGACCGAGGACCAGATCGACCAGCTGGCCGCCGGGTACGGCGACGCCGCGACGGTCGCCGCGCTCGCCGCCGAGCAGCTGGAGATCACCCGCGGGCTGCTCACCGCCGTCTGGGAGCGCGCTCCCCGGGACGGCAGGACCGCCGCGGTCTGGCGGGTGCTGGCCGAGGTCGACCAGGCCGCGCCCCAGGCCCTGGACGAGGTGCTCGCCCACCCCTACGTGCGGCCGTGGGCCCGGCACTGCCTGGAGACGGCGGGCGACGGCGGGGCGGACGTCGCGGGGCTCGCCGAGTTCGCGGCCGCCGCCGTGGTCCGGGCCGCGGGCCGGTACCAGGCGACCGTGCGGGTGCCGGTACGCGACGGCGCGGTCCGGCTGCCGGGGCTCGGCCGTGTCCTGGCCGGCGCCCCCGACGGGGCGGAGGCCGAGGTCGCCGCCACCGCCGGCGGCTTCGGTGTGAGCGTCGCCGGCCGTACGGTGAGGATCGCCGCGAACGACCCCGGTGACGCGCGGTGGCACCCCGTCCGGCGGGTCGGCCCGGCCGGCTGGAGGGTGGCGCTGGAGGACACCGACCCCTACCGCGACGCCCACCAGTGGCCCCTGGTGCCACGGCAGGACGAGGCCGAGGTCAGGGCCTGGCACGAGGACCTGACCGCCGCCTGGGACTTCCTCGGCCGTGAACTGCCCGGCTACGTACCGGGGCTGGCCGCCGGGCTCGGCACCGTCACCCCGCTGGTCCCGCCGGGCGACGGCAGCGACGTCAGCGGGGCCGCCCGGCAGGCGTTCGGCGCGGTCGGCATCGCGCGGCCCGCCACGCCGCACACGCTGGCGCTGCTGGTGGCCCACGAGTTCCAGCACGTGAAGCTCGGTGCCGTGCTGGACCTGATGGACCTGTACGACCCGGAGGACACCCGGCTCTTCCACGCGCCGTGGCGCCCCGACCCGCGCCCGCTGGAGGGGCTGCTGCAGGGGACGTACGCGCACATCGCCGTCGCCGAGTACTGGCGCGCGCTGACCCGCCGGGGCGTCCCGGAGGCGGCCGCGACCTTCGCCCGCTGGACCCGCGAGACGGCGGAGGCGGTCGACCGGCTGGCCGACAGCGGATCGCTCACCCCCCTCGGCAAGCGCTTCGCGGACCGGATGGCCGGCACCGTCGCCCCCTGGCTGTCCGAACTGAACGGGGCCTGAGGTGCACACTCTGGAAAGCCTGACCCGGGATCTGCGCGCACTGGGCGTCGAGGCCGGGGACGTGCTGCTCGTCCAGGGCTCGCTGAAGTCGATCGGCTCGGTGGAGGGCGGCGTACGCACCGTGGTCGCGGCCCTGCGGGCGGCGCTGGGGGACCACGGCACCCTGGTCGCGTACGCGGCGACCCCGGAGAACTCCGTGACCTCCCGGGTCGACCGGCAGCGCACGGAGGGCATGAGCGACGCGGAACTGACCGCGTACCGCGACGCGATGCCCGCCTTCGACCCGCTGACCACCCCCGTCTCGCCCAGCGTGGGGCGGCTCGGCGAGGAGGTCAGGCTGCTCCCGGGCGCGCTACGCAGCGCGCACCCGCACACCTCCTTCACCGCCTTCGGCCCGGCCGCGCGTTTCGTCACCGACGGCCACACGCTGGAGAGCCACCTGGGCGAGGACTCGCCCACCGCCCGGCTGTACGACCTGCGGGCCCGCGCCCTGCTGATCGGCGTGGACCTGTGGGTCTGCACCGCCTACCACCTCGCCGACTACCGGGCGGTCCCGCCGCCGGACCGCCCGTACCAGGCCCTGGTGCGCACGGAGGACGGGGGCAAGGAGTGGGTGCACTTCGAGGCGCCGGACATCGACGACCGCCATTTCCCGCGGCTGGTCCCGGTGGTGGCGAGCCAGTGCGCGGTGCTGGACGGCCCCGTCGGCGACGCGCCCTGCCACCTCGTGCCGATCGCCGACGCCGTGGACGAGATCGCCAAGTGGCTGGTGAACAACGGCCGTTGACGGGAGCCAGGGCAAAAATGATGGTCATGCGCTATTCCGCCGGAGAATCGGGGGTTCCTACACTGAGGTTCCCTCACGAGGGGCGGAGCGGGGTCTGTAGGTCGGGCGGGGGAGATGGCGCATGGCATTACCCGTGGGGCAGGGAGACGCCTCGGACAAGCCCTATTTCTTCCTCAGCTACGCGCACACCCCCAGGAACGACCCCTCGGATCCCGACCCCGACCTGTGGGTCGCCAAGCTCTACAACGACCTGTGCGCGCACATCCTGCAGATGACGACGCTGCCCGCGGGGGTGAAGGCGGGCTTCATGGACCGGGGGATGAACGTCGGCGAGGGCTGGCCGGAATCGCTCGCGGAGGCGCTGGCGCACTGCCGGGTCTTCGTCCCGCTCTACTCGCCCCGCTACTTCCGCAGCCAGCAGTGCGGCAAGGAGTGGTACGCCTTCTCGCAGCGCGCCGTCCACCACCGGTCCCTGCACGACCGCCCGATATCCGGCATCGTGCCCGCGCTGTGGGTGCCGGTCGCCGCGAACGACATGCCGGGCCCCGCGGAGGGGCTGCAGTTCAACCACGCCGACCTCGGTGAGGACTACGCCGCCGAGGGCTTCTATGGGCTGATCAAGCTCAGCTACCTCAAGCACGAGTACGAGCGGGCCGTCTACCGCCTCGCCCAGCGCATCGTGCAGGTCGTCGAGGACACCAAGATCGCCAAGGGGCGTCACCTCGACTACCACCACGTTCCCAGCGCCTTCGGGCCCCCGGGCGCCAGCCGGCCGCTGCGCGTGACGGTGCTCGCCTGCTGCGACACCGAGGAACTGCCCGCGGGCCGCAGCCCCACCTGTTACGGGCCCTCGCCGCGTGACTGGAACCCGTACCGTCCGCAGAGCAGCCGGCCGCTGGCCGACCACGCCGCCGACCTGGCGCGCAACCTCGACTACCGGGTCAGCGTGGGGGTGTTCGAGGAGGAACTGGACCGCCTGCTGGATCCCGTCCCCACCGCTCCCGGGCTGCTGCTGCTCGACCGCTGGGCGCTGGAGTCGCCGGAACGGCGGGAGATGCTGAGCCGCTTCGGCCGTGAGCACCGGCCCTGGGTCAGCGTCCTGGTGCCGTGGAACCGGGCCGACCCGGAGTCAGGCGGCCACGAGGAGGCGCTGCGCCGCCTCGCCGACGACGCCCTCGATCCCAGCCGTGCGGACGGCCCGGGCGGGCGTTTCGTCCGCAACAACATCCCGAGCCTCGAGGTCTTCAGCGACGACGTGCCCAGGGCCGTGGGACGCGCGGCCAAGCACTACGCCGCCCACGCACCGGCCTTCCCGCCCCAGGGCCCGCACAGCTCGCGCCCGAGGCTCCGGGGTCCGTCCGCCGGATCGTACGGACCCGAGCGCTCCTCCCCGTACGGCCTGCACGACGACCGCGGCACCACGGAACCCGACAAACCGGAGGGCCAGGATGACCGAGAGCCGTAACGGACGTGTGATCACGTTCTACTCGTACAAGGGCGGCACCGGACGGACCATGGCCCTGGCGAACACCGCCTGGATCCTCGCCGCCAACGGACACCGGGTGCTGACGGTGGACTGGGACCTGGAGGCCCCGGGCCTGTTCCGCTTCTTCCACCCCTTTCTGGACTCCTCCGCGCTCGCGGCCACCACCGGCATGATCGACCTGATCACCGAGTACCGCGAGGAGGCGCTGCGCGACGTGCCGCGGCCGCCCGACTGGCACCGCCAGTTCGCGCGGGTCCGGCCGCACGCCATATCCCTCAACTGGGTCTTCCCCGGCGGCGGCAGCCTGGACTACCTCTCCGCGGGCCGGCAGGACCGCAACTACACCACCGCGCTCACCGGCATCGACTGGGACGTCTTCTACGACCGCTTCGGCGGTGGCCAGTTCCTGGACGCCATGCGCGCGGACATGCGGCGCCACTACGACTACGTCCTCATCGACAGCCGTACCGGCCTCAGCGACATCGCGGACATCTGCACCGTCCACATGCCCGACGAACTGGTGGTCTGCTTCACCCTCAGCGACCAGAGCATCTACGGCGCCGCCGCCGTCGCCCGCGACATCGAGGAGCGCTACAACGGCCGCGGCATCCGCATCTTCCCCGTGCCGATGCGCATCGACGACGGCGAGAAGGAGAAGGCGGACGCCGGACGGGCACTGGCCCGCGCCCAGTTCGACGGCCTCCCGGCCGGAATGGACGAGGACGAACTCGTCTCCTACTGGGGGTCGGTGGAGATCCCGTACCGCCCCTTCTACGCCTACGAGGAGATCCTGGCGACCTTCGGGGACGCCCCGGGCCTGTCCAGTTCGATGCTGTCGGCCTGCGAACGCCTCACCTCGGTCGTCTCCGGCGGCGCGGTGACCTCGCTGCCCCCGATCGCGGAGTCCGAACGGCTGCGCTGGGCCGCGGAGTTCACCCGGCGCAGGCCCGTTCCGCCGTCCGGCCTGGTGCTGGCGTACGTGCCCGAGGACCGCATGTGGGCGGACTGGATCGAGTGGATCCTGACCCGGGCCGGCTTCCGGGTCGTCCCCTGGGACGTGGAGACCCACACCGCCCCCGCGGAACAGCCTGCCGTGGCCGGGGCCTCCTCCCGCACCCTCGTCGTACTCTCCGCCGCCTACCTGCGCTCCCGGCGGGCCATGCGGGTGTGGGAGTCGAGCTCGGGCACCGACCCCTCGGGCCCGCAGCACCAACTGCTGCCGATCCGGGTCGGCGACGTACGCCCCGGCCCGCCGCTGGCCCAGCGCAGCCCGGTCAGCCTGGTGCGGCTCGACCACTCCGCGGCCGCCACCACCCTGCTGCGCGCCCTCGGCCGTGACGACGCGGACCTCAACACGACCGCCATGGCGGGTGGCCCGCGCTACCCCGTCGGCGACCCCAAGGTGTCCAACCTGCGGCCTCGCAACACCTTCTTCACCGGCCGCTCCACCGTCCTGGACCGGCTGCGCGACCGCCTGGGCGGCGGCAACCCCTCCGTCCAGCCGTTCCCGCAGACGCTCCACGGCCTCGGCGGCGTCGGCAAGACCCAGGTGGCGCTGGAGTACGCGCACCGCTTCAAGGCCGACTACGACCTCGTGTGGTGGATCGAGGCGGAGCAGGAGGACCGGATCGCGCCCTCCCTCGCCGAACTCGCCCGCCGCCTGGAGCTGAGGGTCGGCGACAGCGTGTCCGAGGCCGCCGAGGCGGCCCGCGAGGAACTGGCCGGCGGCACCCGCTTCCCGCGCTGGCTGCTGGTGTTCGACAACGTCGAGGACCCCGAGCGGGTGCGCCGCTTCTTCCCCGGGGGACGCGGCCACATCGTGGTCACCGCCCGGAACAAGCCGCCGACGGGAGCGACCGAGCCCCTGGAGATCGAGGTCTTCAACCGCTCGGAGAGCGTGGAGCACCTGCGCCGCCGGGTCGGCGGCATGAGCCGGGAGGACGCCGGGCAGGTGGCCGAGGCGGTCGGTGACCTGCCGCTGGCGGTCGAGGTGGCCGCCGCGTGGCTCGCCGAGACCGCGACCCCCGTCGACGTCTACGTGCACCAGCTCAAGGAGCAGACGACCAAGGCGCTGTCGGTCACCACCGCCGCGGGCTACCCGCGGGAGGTGGGCGCGACCTGGAGCATCTCCATCAGCCGGCTGCGCAACCAGTCCAAGGCCGCCGTCCGGCTGCTGGAGCTGTGCGCGTTCTTCGCGGCCGAGCCGATCTCGATGACGCTGATCGAGAGCGACTCCATGATCCAGGCGCTGCTGCCCCACGACCCCGAACTGCGCGACCGCTACATGCTCGGCAAGGTCATCCAGGCGCTCAACCGCTTCGCCCTGGCCAAGGTCGATCCGGCCGACAGCAGCATCCAGGTGCACCGGCTGGTGCAGGCCGCCGTGCGCTCGGAGATGTCGGAGGACGACCAGCAGGACACGATGCACGAGGTGCACCGCATCCTCGCCGAGGCCCGGCCGCCGGAGGACGCGATCAACGACCCGGCGAACTGGCCCGGGTTCGAGCTGATCTGGCCGCACCTCGCGCCGTCGCAGGCCGAGGACTGCCGCGAGGAGAAGCCGCGCCAGCTGCTGGTCAACCGCGTCCGCTACCTGTGGAAGAGCGGCGAACTGGAGCAGGCCAGGCAACTGGCCGAGCAACTGCTCGGCGTGTGGCAGCAGTCCCTCGGCGAGGACGACCTGCAGACCCTCAACCTGCAGTTCGAGCTGGCCAACGTGCTGCGTTCGCAGGGCAAGTACCAGGAGGCCCGGCAGTACGACGAGGACACCCTGGCCCGGCAGACCGCCCTGCTGCCCGCCGGCCACCCGCACACCCTGATCACCGGCGGCAGCCTGGCGGCGGACCTGCGGGCGCTCGGCCTCTACCAGGAGGCCCGGGAGCGCGACGAGCAGATCTACGCCGGATTCAAGGACATCTTCGGCGAGCAGCACCCGCGCTCGCTCGTCGCGGCCAACAACCTGGCCATCGACTACCGGCTCACCGGGGACTCCGAACTCGCCCGCCGCCTGGACCAGGAGACCGTGGACCGGCGTACCCCGATGCTCGGCGACCGGCACCCCTACACGCTGTCCACCAAGGCCAACCTCGCCCGCGACCTGCGGGAGATCGGCGACTACACGGGTTCCGTCGCGATGCTCGAAGAGGTGATGGACGTCTTCCAGGACGTCCTCAACCCCGACGTGCCCGAGACGCTCCGCAACGCCAAGAGCCTCGCGGTCTCGCTGCGCAAGGCGGGCCGCGCCGCCGAGGCGATGCGGCTCACCCAGGTGACCTACGACCGCTACCTCGAGCGGTACGGACCCGACGTGCCCGACACGCTCGCCTGCGCGCTCAACCTCGCCGCCGACTACTCGGCGGCCGGCGACAAGGAGCGGGCCCGTGACCTGGCCTCGGACGCCCTCGCCTCCTACCGCCGCCTCCTCGGCGACGACCACCCGTTCACCCTGGCCTGCCGCAACAACCTCGCCATCTACCTGCGCGGCAGCGGCAACGCCGAGGAGGCCGTGGCGGTCGGCACCGACACCCTGGCCCGGCTGGAACGCGCGGTCGGCCCCCGCCACCCGTACACCCTCAACTGCATGATCAACCTGGGCAACGCCACCGGCGAACTGGGCGACACCGACCGGGCCGTGACCCTCCTGGAGACCGCCCTGCGCGGTCTCACCGAGCGCTACGGTCCCGAGCACCCGGACGCCCTGGCGTGCGAGATCAACCTGGCCTACGCCCTGCGGCAGTCCGGCCGGCACGCGCGGGCGCAGGAGATCCGCGGCAAGGTGCTCCCGGAATGCGTACGGCTGCTCGGCGAGGAGCACCCCCTCAGCCGGGCCGCCCGCGAGTGGTACCGGGTCAACCGGGACCTGGAGCCGCAGCCGGTGTGAGCGGCGGTCAGGCCGGCACCGACCGTGCCTGACCGCCCCCGGCGGCCGCCCAGGCCAGCACCCGGGGCAGCACCGACAGGGCCGCGAAGTGCGCGGCCCCCGGCTGCACCACCATGGTCGCGCCGGGGATGTGCTCGGCCAGCCAGCGGGAGTGCGCCACCGGCGAGAACACGTCGTCCTCGCCGTGCCACAGCAGCACCGGCACCGCGATGCGGTCCAGGCCGAACCCCCAGCTCCGGTTGAACGCCAGCGTGTCGTCGATCCAGCCGTCGGCCGAGGTGCGCAGCGCCTCCGCGTAGGTGCGCAGCAGCATCGTGCGCAGACCCGCGTCCGCGATCACCCGCTGGTCCGGCTCGGGCATCTCCTCCCGGAGCACGGCGAGCAGGCTCGCCGGGTCGTCGCGGATGGTGCGGGAGCGCAGTTCCAGCCGGGCGGCGAGCCGCCGCTGCGCCGCGTCGGCGGTGGTGTGGTCACGGACGTTGGACCGGGTCATCCCCGCGTACCAGGCGAGCCCCCGCGCGTCCCGCGGCGCGAGCCCCACCAGCACCGCCACCCGCGTCACGCGGCCGGGCAGCAGGGCGGCGCACGCCAGCGAGTGCGGCCCGCCGCCCGAGCGGCCGACCACCGCGAACGCGTCCAGGCCCATGGCGTCGGCGATCGCCGCGACATCGGCGGCGGCGTCCGCGACCCGCCGGCCGGGCAGCCGCTCGGAACCGCCGTACCCGGGCCGGTCGAAGGAGATCAGCCGCACCCCCAGCCGGTACAGCACCGCGCTGCGCGGCACCGGACCGAGCCGGCTGCCGGGTGTGCCATGCAGCAGGAACACCGGCCTGCCCCGGGGATCGCCCCGGGTCTCCACCGCCAGTTCCCGCCCGTCACCCGCCCGCACCACACGCACCCGAGCGGCCCCCTCTCGTGTGTCCTTCGGCCCGTCCCCGTCCCGTCCTCACACGCGCATCTCGCGCCTCGCCTGCCAGGTGGTGTGCTCCCGGGACACCGCGTCCTCGGCGTCCCGGGTCAGCTGCGACCACAGGTGCTCGGCGTGCGGGTCGTCCAGGTCCAGCGACGCCAGCTGCACCCGGACCAGCTCCAGTTCGTCCGCCGCCACCCGGTACGCCGCCGCCAGCGGGCTGTACTGGCGCAGCTGCGCCCAGGCCGCGACCGAGGCCGTGATGGCCGAAACGAAGCCCAGGGTGTCGAAGGGGGACCAGCCGCCCGCCCGCAGAACCAGGAACAGGACGCCGAGCAGCGGGAACGCCATCGCCAGCCGTCCGGCCCGGCGCCCGTTCACCTCGCAGCGGGCCGCCTTCACCGTGTACCACTCGTGCTGCACCCGGATGCGTTCGCGCAGGTACACGTCCTGCCGCACACGCAACGGCGCGTCCCGCAGCCGCCGCATCGCGGGGGTGATGCCCGAGTCGACGTACGAGGGCACGGCCCTGCTGCTCCGGAAGGTGTGCAGGACGTCGCCGAGCTGCAGCCGGTACAGGGCGTCCGGGTCGCGTTCGTCGCCCGGTGGCGTGAACGGGTCGGCCCGCACCGAGTACTTCCAGGCGAGCGTCTTCATGGACTCCGCCAGCGCCCGCCCCTCGTACCAGAGCGCCTGCGGGTTCTGGCGGTGGATCACCCAGGTGGTCCACGCGGCGAGCGCGAAGAGGACGGCCGCGAGCCACGAGGCCCAGTGCAGGCGGCCCGCGGTGGCGTCGAACGAGCTGAAGACGGAGGCCGCGGTGAGCAGGCCGAGTTGCCGGCGCGACAGCCGTACGGTCAGCAACTGGCCGCGCAGTGACGCCCGGTCGGCGGCCCAGAACAGGTCCGGGAGCAACTCGCGTTCGCTCACCATCGGCAGCGGCCCCCCGTACTCGCCGAATCCCGCAGTCATCCCAGTATGGGCGTGGCGGGGACGGCCGCCCAGTAGGCGTCCGGCCGAACTCGCGCCGCGCCCCGCCGGGCGGGCCTGCCGTGACCTGACGTGGCGCAGGCGGGCCGCACCCGGCCTCCCGTGACGCCCGCTCAGGCGGGCCGCAGCCAGACCGTGGCCAGCGGCGGCAGCGTGAGCTGCACGCTCTGGCGCCGGCCGTTCCAGGCGACGGGCTCGGACTTCAGGGGTTCGGGGTTGGTGACGTCGCTCCCGCCGTATCCGGCGGCGTCGGTGTTGAGCACCTCCCGCAGGGCCTCCACCCCGTCCGGCACGCCGATCCGGTAGCGGTGCCTGACGACCGGTGAGAAGTTGCTGACCGCGACCAGCGGGTTCCCGTCGGCGTCCAGGCGTACGAAGGAGAAGACGTTGTCCTCGGCGGCGCCGCCGTCGAGCCAGGCGAAGCCGTCCGGGGTGGTGTCGCGCTGCCACAGCGCCGGCGTGGCACGGTAGAGGGTGTTGAGGTCCCGGACGAGGTCCCGCACGCCGCGGTGGTCGCCCGCCGCGGAGTAGGTCTCGTCCAGCAGCCACCAGTCCGGCCCGTGGTCGTGGGACCATTCGGCGCCCTGCGCGAACTCCTGTCCCATGAAGAGCAGTTGCTTGCCCGGGTGGGCCCACATGAAGCCCAGGTAGGCACGGTGGGTGGCGCGCTGCTGCCACCAGTCGCCGGGCATCTTGGCCACCAGCGCGCCCTTGCCGTGGACGACCTCGTCGTGCGAGATCGGCAGGACGTAGTTCTCGCTGTACGCGTACACCATCGAGAAGGTCATCTCGTTGTGGTGGTACTTGCGGTGCACCGGCTCGTGCTTGATGTACTCCAGCGAGTCGTGCATCCACCCCATGTTCCACTTGAGGCCGAAACCGAGACCGCCGAAGCCGGCCGGGCCGACGTGGTGGGTGGGCCGGGTGACGCCGTCCCAGGCGGTGGACTCCTCCGCGATGGTGACGACGCCGGGGCAGCGCCGGTAGACGGTCGCGTTCATCTCCTGCAGGAAGGCGACGGCGTCCAGGTCCTCGCGGCCGCCGTACGCGTTCGGCGCCCACTGGCCGTCCTCGCGCGAGTAGTCCAGGTAGAGCATCGAGGCGACCGCGTCCACCCGCAGCCCGTCGATGTGGAACTCCTCGCACCAGTAGACCGCGTTGGCCACCAGGAAGTTGCGGACCTCGGTGCGGCCGAAGTCGAACTCCAGCGTCCCCCAGTCGGGATGGTCCCCGCGCCAGGGGTGCTCGTAGAGGTTGGTGCCGTCGAAGTCCGCCAGCGCCCAGTCGTCCTTGGGGAAGTGGGCCGGCACCCAGTCCATGATGACGCCGATGCCCGCCCGGTGCAGCGCGTCCACCAGGTACCGGAAGTCGTCCGGGGTGCCCAGCCGGGCGGTCGGGGCGTAGTACGAGGTGACCTGGTAGCCCCACGAGCCGCCGAAGGGGTGCTCGGCGACCGGCATCAGCTCCACGTGCGTGAAACCCAGGTCCCGCACGTACGCCGGGAGCTGCTCGGCCAGTTCGCGGTACGACAGCCCCGGCCGCCACGAGGCGAGGTGCACCTCGTAGACCGAGAAGGGGGCCTCGTGCACCGGCAGGCGGCCGCGCGAGGCCATCCAGTCGGCGTCCTGCCACTCGTGGCGGGACGCGGTCACGATCGAGGCGGTGGCCGGCGGCTCCTCGGTGCGGCGGGCCATCGGGTCGGCCTTGAGCCGCCGCGCGCCGTCCGGGCCGCAGACCTCGAACTTGTAACGCTGCCCCTCACCGACCTCGGGCAGGAACAGCTCCCACACGCCGGAGGAGCCCAGCGAGCGCATCGGGAAGGCGGTGCCGTCCCAGCAGGTGAAGTCGCCGAGCACCCGCACCCCGCGGGCGTTGGGCGCCCACACGGTGAACCGGGTGCCGGTGACACCCTCGTGGGTCATCGGCTCGGCGCCGAGCACCTTCCACAGCTGCTCGTGCCGCCCCTCGCTGATGAGGTGCAGGTCGAACTCGCCGAGCGCCGGCAGGAAGCGGTACGGGTCGTGCACCTCTCGCTCGTCGCCGTCGTAGGTGACGGCCAGCCGGTACGCGGGGACCTCCGTCAGCGGCAGCACGCCGCTGAACAGCCCGTCGCCCTCGTGGTGCAGCACCGTCCGCGTCCCGCCGGTGAGGACGGCCACGCTCCGCGCGAACGGCCGCAGCGTCCGGAAGGCCAGGCCCTCCGCCACCCGGTGGACGCCGAGCAGCCCGTGCGGGTCGTGGTGGGCGCCGTCCAGCAGCCGCCGGAGCTCACCCGGGGCGAGCTCCGGGGCCGGCGGGACGTCGCCGGGCACGGTGCCCGCGGCGGGGGTGACCTCGGGCGCGGGCGGTGGTGCCTGGTGGCCGACCCCCGCGGGGCCCGCGGCGCGCGGCGCCGTGCCCGAGGCGGGCCGCCGCCCGGACCCGGTGGGGTCGTAGCCCCGCGCGACGGCCTCGGTCGACCCGGAGCCGTCCGCCGGCGGGCTCGCCGCGGCGGCCGGGCGGGCGCCCTTGGCCGCGGGTCGCGCGCCGGCGGCCTTTCCACCGCGTGCGGGCTTCGCGCCGGCTGCCTTCTGCGGCCGGGTGGCCGGGGCCGGCGGGGTCGGCGGGACTGCGGGGGGCGGCGGGGGTGCCGAGCCCTCGGACCCGGAGCCGCGTGCGGCACGTGCGGCGCGGGCCCTCCCGTTCCCGCCCGGGCCGGGGGTGGCGTCGGGGAACGGCTGGCGATCGGTCACGATCAGGTCCTCCTCGGATGGGCGTGGGGGCGCCCGGTCAGGGGGTGCGGCCGTGCGGCGGCTGCGCGAGGCGGCGCACCGCGGCCATGGGGATGGGGAGCCAGGCGGGCCGGTGCCTGGCCTCGTAGAGCACCTCGTAGACGGCCTTGTCGGTCTCGAAGGCGCGTATGACGACGGGCTCGTCCCTCGGATCGGACCCGGCGGCCTCCGCGTAGCCCGTGCAGAAGGCGGCGCGCTGCGTCTGCGCCCATTCGGGCGCCCCGGGGGCTGAGGGGTCGTGGTGCCGGGCGGCGTAGTCGAAGGAGCGCAGCATCCCGGCGACGTCCTGCACCGGGGGCGCGAGACGGCGGCGTTCGGGCAGCGGCCGGGCCGGCTCGCCCTCGAAGTCGATCAGCACCCATCCCCCGGAGTCCTTCGGACCCGGGGGCACCCCCATCCCGGAGTCCTTCGGACCCGGGGGCACCCCCATCCCGGAGTCCTTCGGACCCGGGGGCACCCCCATCCCGGAGTCCCGCGGTAGCGCCGGTGCGCCGGTCCGCAGGGCCTGCCCGAGGTGGAGGTCGCCGTGGACGCGCTGGGCGGCCAGGGTCGTGCCGCGTGTGCCGAGCGCGCCGAGGTCGTCGAAGGCGGCCCGCAGTGCCGCGCGGTACGGCCGCAGGGCGGGCACCGCCGCGGCGGCGGCGTCCAGCCGTCCGGTCATCGCGGCGGCGAGCAGTTCGATCTGCGGCCGGCGCAGGGTACTCGTGGGCAGGGCGCGCGCCAGCGCCAGGTGGACCTCGGCGGTCGCACGCCCCAGCGCGTGCGCCTCACCGGAGAAGTCGGTGCCGTACTCCACCGCCTGCAGGGCGAGTTCCCAGGCAGTGGCGGAACCTGGCAGGAAACGCTGCAGCACGCCGAGCGTGGCGGGCTCGTCGTACAGGCCCAGCGCCTCGAACCAGGCGGCGGGAGCCGCGACGCGCCGCGAGCCGGCCCGCGCGAGGGCGAGCGAGAGCTCCAGATCGGGATTGGGGCCGGGGGCGACCCGCCGGAACAGCTTGAGGATGAAGGCGTCACCGTAGATGACCGAGCTGTTGGACTGTTCCGCGGTGGACAGCCGCGGCGTCAGCCCCGCCTGGATCGCCGTGCCCGGCTCGGAGCCGAAGCGCAGGTGCCCGGTGCGGCCGGGGGCGCGCAGCCGCTCCAGCAGCAGGGACGTCAGACGTGGGTCGTGCAGCGCCTCGTAGATGGTGAGGCCGTCCAGTGGCCCGCCGACGGCGTGCCCGACGAGCGCGGGCGCGAGCGCGGGCGGCAGCAACGCCCTGGTGCCGAGCAGCAGCTGGTAGGTGTCGGCCGGTTGCCCCTGCCCGGCGCCGGGCGCCCGCTCCTGCACGTCCTGGTGGACGTCGAGCAGCAGATGGAGCAGTCCAGGGGTGCCCAGCCGGCCGTCGGCGGGCAGCAGCTCGGTGGCCGAGACCAGTCCGATGCCGCTGATCGGCCGCCCCTTTCCGGCGAACCACCGCTGCCGGGGCAGCCACTCCCGCAGCATCGGGACGAGCGCGGAGAGCAGTCCGGGCGCCGGGGGCACGGTGGTCCCCGACCGGACTGGGTAGGTGCGAAGCCACGAGGTGTCCGACATGACGTCCTTTCCTCGGGTGCCGGGCCTGACTGGTTCCCTAAGTGAAGGGGCGCGCTGCGGCGATGGTCCGACGAGTGGGACGTGTCGGACGAATATCATCCGAGCCGGTGGATCAATTGGCGTACTTGGCGTACGAGGGACAAGGGCCCGTACAGCATCCGATATGACGCTGGATCCGGCAGGGGGAGCCTGCCCCGGCGGCCCGGCACGAAACCGTGCCGGGCCGCCGGGTCGCCGTCACCCGGCGGGCCCGCCTACGCCGCGTCGCGGCGCAGCCGGAACCAGTAGAAACCGTGACCTGCGAGGGTGAGCAGGTAGGGCCATTCGCCGATGGCCGGGAAGCGCACCCCGCCGATCAGCTCGACGGGATGCCGGCCGGTGAAGGACCGCAGGTCGAGTTCGGTGGGCTGGGCGAAGCGCGAGAAGTTGTTGACGCACAGGACGAGGTCGTCCTTGTACTCGCGCAGGAAGGCCAGGACGGCCGGGTTGGTGGAGGGCAGTTCGGTGTACGAGCCCAGGCCGAAGGCCGGGTTCTGCTTGCGGATCTCGACCATCCGGCGGGTCCAGTGCAGCAGCGAGCTCGGGGAGCTCATCTGTGCCTCGACGTTGGTGACTTGGTAGCCGTAGACCGGGTCCATGATGGTCGGCAGGTAGAGCCGGCCCGGGTCGCAGGAGGAGAAACCCGCGTTGCGGTCCGGGGTCCACTGCATGGGCGTGCGCACCGCGTCGCGGTCACCGAGCCAGATGTTGTCCCCCATGCCGATCTCGTCGCCGTAGTAGAGGATCGGCGAACCCGGCAGGGAGAGCAGCAGGGCGGTGAAGAGTTCGATCTGGTTGCGGTCGTTGTCCAGCAGCGAGGAGAGCCGGCGCCGGATGCCGATGTTGGCCCGCATGCGCGGGTCCTTGGCGTACTCCGCGTACATGTAGTCGCGTTCTTCGTCCGTCACCATCTCGAGCGTCAGCTCGTCGTGGTTGCGCAGGAAGATGCCCCATTGGCAGTTGCGGGGGATGGCCGGGGTCTTGGCCAGGATCTCCGAGACCGGGTAGCGGGACTCCCGCCGCACCGCCATGAAGATGCGCGGCATGACCGGGAAGTGGAAGGCCATGTGGCACTCGTCGCCGCCCTTGGCGTAGTCGCCGAAGTAGTCGACCACGTCCTCGGGCCACTGGTTCGCCTCGGCGAGCAGCACCGTGTCGGGGTAGTGGGCGTCGATCTCCTCGCGCACCATCTTCAGGAAGCCGTGGGTGCGCGGCAGGTTCTCGCAGTTGGTGCCCTCCTCCTGGTACAGGTACGGCACCGCGTCCAGGCGGAAGCCGTCGATGCCGAGGTCCAGCCAGAAGCGCAGGGCGGCCAGGATCTCCTCCTGGACCTTGGGGTTCTCGTAGTTGAGGTCGGGCTGGTGCGAGAAGAAGCGGTGCCAGTAGTACTGCTTGCGCACCGGGTCGAAGGTCCAGTTGGAGCTCTCGGTGTCGACGAAGATGATGCGGGCGTCCTGGTACTGCTTGTCGTCGTCCGCCCAGACGTAGTAGTCGCCGTAGGGGCCGTCGGGATCCGTGCGGGACTGCTGGAACCAGTCGTGCTGGTCGCTGGTGTGGTTGACGACGAAGTCGATGATCACGCGCATCCCGCGCTGGTGGGCGGCGTCCACGAACTCCACGAAGTCGGCCAGGTCCCCGAACTCCGGCAGCACGGCCGTGTAGTCCGAGACGTCGTAGCCGCCGTCGCGCAGCGGCGAGGCGAAGAACGGCGGCAGCCACAGGCAGTCGATGCCGAGCCACTGCAGATAGTCCAGTTTGGCGGTGAGCCCCTTGAGGTCGCCGATGCCGTCGCCGTTGCTGTCCTGGAAGGACCGTACGAGCACTTCGTAGAAGACGGCCCGCTTGAACCAGTCGGGGTCCCGGTCCTTGGCCGGGGTGTCTTCGAACGTGTCAGGTACGGGTTCGTTGACGATCAAGTGGGTGACCCTCCTGTCGATGGAGTAGGTCGCAGGGTGAGGATGTGCGCGGGCGTACGGCCCGGCTCGAGGCGCACATAGTTGTCCCTGCCCCAGTGGTAGGTCTCGCCGGTGAGCTCGTCGCGCACCGGGGTGGACTCGTGCCATGCGAGGCCGAGTTCCGGCATGTTCAACGAGACGGTCGCCTCCTGGGTGTGGTGCGGGTCCAGGTTGACGACCACCAGTACGACATCGCTGCCGTCGCCCGAGCGCTTGGAGTACGCCAGCACCGCGTCGTTGTTCACGGGGTGGAAGCGCAGGTTGCGCAGCTGCTGGAGCGCGGGGTGGCGGCGTCGCAGCCGGTTCAAAGTGGTGAGCAGCGGAGCCAGCGAACGGCCTTCGGCCTCGGCTGCCGCCCAGTCACGGGGCCTCAGCTCGTACTTCTCCGAGTGTAGGTACTCTTCGCTTCCCTCGCGCACCGGCGCGTTCTCGCAGAGCTCATATCCGGCGTACACCCCCCAAGTGGGGGAAAGGGTCGCCGCCAGGACCGCACGCACCTCGAACGCCGGGCGGCCGCCGTGCTGCAGGTAGGCGTGGAGGATGTCCGGGGTGTTGACGAAGAAGTTCGGCCGCATGTAGCCCGCGGCCTCGCCGGACAGTTCCGTCAGGTATTCCGTCAGTTCCTGCTTGCCGTTACGCCAGGTGAAGTACGTGTACGACTGCTGGAAGCCGATCTGGGCAAGCGTGTGCATCATGGCCGGACGGGTGAACGCCTCCGCCAGGAAGATGACGTCGGGGTCGGTGCGGTTGATGTCGGCGATGACCTTCTCCCAGAAGACCACCGGCTTGGTGTGCGGGTTGTCGACCCGGAAGATCCGCACCCCGTGGTCCATCCAGTGCCGCAGCACCCGCTCGGTCTCCTGCACGATGCCGCCGAAGTCGGCGTCGAAGGCGATCGGGTAGATGTCCTGGTACTTCTTCGGCGGGTTCTCGGCGTACGCGATCGAGCCGTCCGCCCGGGTGGTGAACCATTCGGGGTGCTTGCCCACCCACGGGTGGTCCGGGGAGCACTGCAGCGCGAAGTCCAGCGCGATCTCCAGGCGCAGCTCACGGGCCCGCTCCACGAAGAAGTCGAAGTCCTCGATCGTCCCGAGGTCCGGGTGCACGGCGTCGTGGCCGCCCTCCGCCGAGCCGATCGCCCAGGGCGAGCCCACGTCGTGCGGACCGGCGTCGAGCGTGTTGTCCGGTCCCTTGCGGAACGCTGCGCCGATCGGGTGGACGGGCGGCAGGTAGACCACGTCGAAGCCCATCGCGGCGATCGCCGGCAGCCGCTCGGCGGCCGTGCGGAAGGTGCCGGACTTCGGTGGTCGCCGGCCCGTGGGGTCCACCACGGCGCCCTCGGACCGGGGGAACATCTCGTACCAGGACCCGAACAGCGCCCGCTGACGCTCCACCTGGAGGGCCGCCGGCCGAGAGGCGCTCACCAGGTCGCGCAGCGGGTGCCGGTCGAGCACCGCCACCACGTCGGGCGCGAGGGCGGCGGCGTGCCGCTCGGCGGGTGTGCGGGAGGTGTCGCGCAGCGTGTCGACCAGGGCCAGCACCACGGCCCGGCCGTCCTTCTTCGGTACCCCGGCGGCCGCGCGCTCGTGCAGGCCGGCCCCCTCGGCGAGGACCAGTTCGGTGTCGATGCCCGCGGGGACCTTGATGCCCGCGTGGTGCCGCCAGGTGGCCACCGGGTCGCTCCAGGCCTCCACCGTGTACGTCCAGCGGCCCTCCGCGGTGGGCGTCACCTCGGCGCCCCACCGGTCGGTGCCGGGGGCGAGTTCGCGCATGGGGATCCGTGGCCCGGAGCGTCCCGCGGGGCTGCGCAGGACCACGTTCGCCGCCACCGCGTCATGTCCCTCCCGGAACACCGTGGCGGTGACCTGGAAGGTCTCGCCGACCACCGCCTTGGCGGGGCGGCGGCCGCAGTCGACCAACGGGCGGACGTCCAGGACGGGGATACGACCGATCATTGCGCCTCACCTGTTTGTGCGGGTGGCCGGACGGGTACCTTCCGCTCTTTTTATCTGCTCCTTCGGATGCCTGCCTGTGGGCATGACCGCTCCTGTCCGCGTTCACTCGAGTGGGCGGATACCAGTTGTGTGTGGGAGGGTTCGGCGCCGCGTCGCGCATGGGTGAGCCTGCCCATTGGATGACGGTCGAATACTCCCCGGGAAGGGGTACTGGCGCGTAAGTTGCGCGCCGGGCGGCCCAGGCGGCGCCCGGACGCGCACAACCGGCCACCGTCCGGCGGGTGGGCGCGCGCGGCCTCCGGGGCGCCGGGCCGCCTCCTGCGCTCCGGTCCTGGCCGCCCTTCGTAGGCCCCGCGGTGCGCTCCGGCCGGGCGGCGTGCTGCGGCTGTCGTAGCCGCCGCCCGACACGCTGACGAGTCGTCCGCGGTGCCGTGCGCGGGGGTGCCGGGACGTCCGGGGCCTACCGGTACGCCAGGGCACGCCTGCCGCGTGGCGCCGCCCGGCCGCGGGGTGTTGGGACCCTGGTTGTCACCACCGCGCCGAAAGATGCCGCTACCGTCGGAGATGTGAAGGCTATTCGTCGATTCACCGTGCGAACCGTCCTGCCCGAACCACTACGTCCCCTGGGGGAGCTCGCGCAGAATCTGCGCTGGTCCTGGCACAACGAGACCCGTGAGCTGTTCCGGTCCGTCGATCCCGAGGGCTGGAGAGCGGCGGCCGGCGACCCGGTGCGGCTGCTCGGCGCGGTCTCGAAGGACCGGCTGAACGCCCTCGCCAAGGACCGCAGGTTCCTGCGCCGGCTCGGCACCGCCGTCGAGGACCTCCACGACTACCTCGGCAACCCGCGCTGGTACCAGGGCGCCGCCGAGGCAGGCGAACTCCCCTCCTCCGTCGCCTACTTCTCGCCGGAGTTCGGCATCACCGCGGCGCTTCCGCAGTACTCCGGCGGACTCGGCATCCTGGCCGGCGACCACCTGAAGGCCGCCAGCGACCTGGGCGTGCCGCTGATCGGTGTCGGCCTGCTCTACCGGCACGGCTACTTCCGCCAGTCCCTGTCCCGGGACGGCTGGCAGCAGGAGCACTACCCGGTGCTCGACCCCAACGAGCTGCCGTTGTCGCTGCTGCGGGACGAGGACGGCGCCCCCGTCCTGATCGCTCTGGACCTCCCCGGCGGACGCGGCCTGCGCGCCCACGTGTGGCTGGCCCGGGTCGGCCGGGTCCCGCTGCTGCTGCTCGACTCCGACGTCGAGGAGAACCACCCGGGCGAACGGGACGTCACCGACCGCCTCTACGGCGGCGGCAGCGAGCACCGGCTGCTCCAGGAGATGCTGCTCGGCATCGGCGGCGTCCGTGCCGTGCGTACCTACTGCGCGCTGACCGGGCACCCGGCGCCCGAGGTCTTCCACACCAACGAGGGGCACGCGGGCCTCCTGGGACTGGAACGCATCCGCGAGCTCGCGGCCGACGGAGAAGGGCTGGATTTCGACTCCGCGTTGGAGGCCGTGCGGGCCGGCACGGTGTTCACCACCCACACCCCGGTACCGGCCGGCATCGACCGCTTCGACCGCGAGCTGGTCGCCCGGCACCTCGGCGACGGCGGCGAGCTGCGGGGCGTGGACGTCCAGCGGGTGCTGGAGCTGGGGATGGAGACCTACCCCGGCGGCGACCCCAACGTCTTCAACATGGCCGTGATGGGGCTGCGGCTGGCGCAGCGCGCCAACGGCGTGTCCACCCTGCACGGCGGCGTCAGCCGGGAGATGTTCGCCGGGCTGTGGCCGGGCTTCGACCCGGAGGAGGTGCCGATCACCTCCATCACCAACGGTGTGCACGCCCCCACCTGGGTCGCGCCCGAGGTGTTCCGGCTCGGCGCCCGGCAGGCCGGCGCCCGGAACGCCGAGGACGCGATGACCACCGGGCTCGCCGACACCTGGGAGAGCGTCTTCCGCATCCCCGACGCCGCGATCTGGGAGCTCCGCCGGGAGCTGCGGGAACAGCTGGTGCGGGAGGTGCGCCGCAGGGTGCGCGCCTCCTGGCGGCAGCGCGGCGCCGGCTCGGCCGAGCTGGGCTGGGTCGACGACGTCCTCGACCCCGATGTGCTGACCATCGGCTTCGCCCGCCGGGTCCCGTCGTACAAGCGGCTCACCCTGATGCTGCGCGACCAGGACCGGCTGATGGAACTGCTGCTGCACCCTGCCCGGCCGATCCAGATCGTCGTCGCGGGCAAGGCGCACCCGGCCGACGACAGCGGCAAGCGGCTGGTGCAGGAACTGGTGCGCTTCGCCGACGACCCCAGGGTGCGGCACCGCATCGTCTTCCTCCCGGACTACGACATGGCCATGGCCCAGCACCTCTACCCCGGGTGCGACGTCTGGCTGAACAACCCCCTGCGGCCGCTGGAGGCCTGCGGTACCTCCGGCATGAAGGCCGCGCTGAACGGCTGCCTCAACCTGTCCGTCCTGGACGGCTGGTGGGACGAGTGGTTCGACGGCAACAACGGGTGGGCGATCCCCACCGCCGACGGCTTCGGCGCGGCCGGCGACCCCGACCGCCGCGACGACATCGAGGCCGCCGCCCTCTACGACCTGATCGAGGACCAGGTCGCGCCCCGGTTCTACGACCGCGGAGCGCAGGGCCTGCCGGTCCGCTGGATCGAGATGGTCCGGCACACCCTGAGCACCCTGGGGCCGAAGGTGCTCGCCGGGCGCATGGTGCGCGAGTACGTGACCCGGCTGTACGCGCCCGCCGCCCGCGCCCACCGCCTCGCCGGGAGCGGGGAGTCGGTCGAACTCGCCGCGTGGAAGCGGCGGGTGCGCGAGCAGTGGCCCATGGTCGGTGTCGACCACGTGGAGACCGGTGCCTCGGTCGGCGGCTCGCCGGAGCTCGGGTCCACGCTCACCCTGCGCGTCCAGGTGTCCCTCGGCGGCCTGGAGCCCGGGGACGTGGACGTCCAGGTGGTGTCCGGACGCGTCGACGACTCCGACCGGATCGCCGACCCGACGGTGGTCTCCCTCAAACCGGGCGGCCGGCCGGACCTGGAGGGCCGCTGGCTCTACGAGGGCCCGCTCACCCTCGACCGCACCGGCCCCTTCGGCTACACCGTCCGTGTCCTGCCGATGCACCGGCTGCTCGCCTCGGTCGCCGAGCTGGGGCTGATCGCGGTGCCGCCGGAGGCCGCGGGGATGACGGCCGGCGTGCTGCGCTGAGCCGACGCCCGAGGGAACGGGACCGGGCCCCGGCCGTCGCTGTCGACGGCCGGGGCCCGGCGTTCGCGTCACCCGGAGGCGATCAGCTGCTGGTGGTGACGGCGGTGTCGTCGACCACGAAGCTCGTCTGCAGCGAGATGTCCTCGGTGCCGGTGAACTTCAGGGTGACGGTGGAGCCGGCGAAGGCGTTCAGGCTGAAGGACTTCTGGGTGTAGCCCGAGGCCTTGTTGAGGTTGGAGTAGGTGGCCAGGGTGGTCGACCCGGCGGTGACCGTCAGCTTGTCGTACTGGGTGCTGGTGGTCGTCTCGGCGGAGTCGATGTGCAGCCAGAAGGTGAAGGTCGCCTTGCAGCCCGCCGGGATGGACACCGACTGGGAGAGCGTGTCGGTGTGGGTCGAGCCGTAGCCGTCCAGCCACGCCTTGTACGAACCGCCGTGGGCGGCCTGGCTGCTGGAGTTGGTGATCACACCGCTGCTCGCCGTCCAGGAGGCGCTGCCCGACTCGAAGCCCGGGTTGCCGAGCAGCTGGGCGGAGGCGCAGCTGCCGGGGGTGGTGACGGTCCAGGTGAACGAGGCGGTGCCGGTCTTGGCCGCGGAGTCGGTGACCGTGACCGTGGTGTTGTACGTGCCCGCGGCGGACGGGGTGCCGTTGATCAGACCGGTGGAGGCGTTGATCGACAGACCGGCCGGCAGGCCGCTCGCCGCGTAGCTCAGCGCGCCGCTGTTGGTGCTGCTGGCCTGGATCTGCAGGTTGACGGCGGTGCCGACGGTGCTGCTCTGGTTGCCGGGGTTGGTGACGGTGACGCCCGAGACGGGCGCGTGGCTGCCGACGCCGATACCCGCGAAGGCGTTCTGCACACCCGCGTACTGGGCGGAGCCCGCGCCGTACAGGGCCTGGGCGGCGTTCAGGGCGGCGGTGCGGGCGGCCGCGTAGTTGGTGCTGCTCGTCATGTACGTGGTCAGCGCCTTGTACCAGATCTGCAGCGCGGCGGCGCGGCCGATGCCGGCGACGGCGATGCCGTCGGCGGTCGGGCTGTTGTAGCTGACCCCGTTGATGACCTTGGCGCCGCTGCCCTCGGAGAGCAGGTAGAACATGTGGTTCGCCGGGCCCGAGGAGTAGTGGACGTCCAGGTTGCCGATGCCGGAGTACCAGTTGTCCGGCGAGGTGCCGTCGCGGGATGGCTTGTCCTGGTAGCGCAGCGGGGTGCCGTCGCCGTTGATGTTGATCTCTTCACCGATGAGGTAGTCACCGATGTCGTTGCTGTTGCCCGCGGAGAACTCGACGCCCGTGCCGAAGATGTCGGAGGTCGCCTCGTTCAGGCCGCCGGACTCGCCCGAGTACGTGAGGTTCGCGGTGGCGGAGGTGACGCCGTGGCTCATCTCGTGGCCCGCGACGTCCAGCGAGGTCAGCGCGTGGGTGTTGCCCGAGCCGTCGCCGTAGGTCATGCAGAAGCAGCTGTCGTCCCAGAAGGCGTTGACGTAGCCGCTGCTGTAGTGGACCCGCGAGTACGCGGCGACACCGTCGTTGCGGATGCCGCTGCGGCCGAAGGTGTTCTTGTAGAAGTCCCAGGTCGTCTGGGCGCCGTAGGCGGCGTCGGCGCCCGCGGTCTGGGTGTTGGAGCCCGTGCCGTCGCCCCAGACGTCGTCGGCGTCGGTGAACAGCGTCCCGGTGCCGGAGGTGCCGCGGTTGAGGTTGTAGGTCTTGTGGCCGCCGCGGGTCGTGTCGTTCAGCTGGTACGTCGAGCCGGACAGCGTGGTGGTCAGCGACACCTGGCCGCTGTACTGGGTGTTTCCGGTGCCGGTCTTGACGTCCTGGTAGCGGTGCAGCTCCTTGCCGGTCACGGCGTCGGTGACGACGTGCAGCCGGCTCGGCGTGCCGTCGTCCTGCAGACCGCTCACCACGGTCTCCCAGGCGAGTTTCGGCGTGCCCTGGCCGGCCCAGATCACCTTGCGGGCGTTGTCCGCGGCGGGCGCCTCGGCCTTGAGCGCCTTGGCGGTCTTCAGCGCGGCGGTCGTCGCGGCGGACTCGGCGACCTTCGGCGTCGTCGAGGCGACCGTGATCCGCTGGTCGGTGTTGAACGTCGTACCGACCGTGCCGGCGCCCTTGGCGGGCGTGTGCACGACGAGGTCGCCGCCGAGCACGGGGAGCCCGGCGTAGGTGCGCTCGTAGCGGGTGTGCAGCGTGCCGTCGGCGTCCTTGACGACGTCCTTGACGACCAGCTTCTCCTTGCTGCCCAGACCCAGCGACCGGGCCGTGACCGCCGTGCGGTCGCTCGCGCTCTTGATGAGCGCGGTGCGCTGGGCGGGGGTGAGCTTCGCCTCGAGGGCTCCGGTGCGGAGCTGGCTCGTGTGGGGGGCGGCGTTCGCCGTGGCGGACGTGGCCGGTATGCCGACGGCGATGAACGCGGCGGTGGCGACCACACTGGCGGCCGCGACTGCCTTGCGGGGGGATCGTCTCACTCGGACTCCTACTGCGTCGGCCGCGGTTGGCGGCCGGGGACAGCCGGGCAGACGGGGTGTGCTGCCCGGGCGGAACTAGCCGTGCGGGTGGGACGTGCGGAGTTCGGCCGGTGCGTCAGCACGAAGCGGTGCGGTGTGTGGGCGTACTGACGGCCGACCGGGGGAAGAGTGCCACTGTTCCTGGCTCGGTGTCATGTACGTGACGAGAAGTTGGCCGAATTCGTCCTGTGAGGGGAACAGATGGTTCGTTAAACGGACGCCTGCCGCCCTGCGGACGGGGAGCCGGACCCCCGAGCGCCCGGCTCCCCGTGGGTGCGGCTCAGCTCACGCGTGTGCCGACGTTCACCGCGGCCCAGGTGTTGGCCACCGCGTTGTACGTCGCGCTGCCCGCCCCGAAGAGGTCGGCCGCGGCCTGCAGGGTGGCGGTCCGCGCCCCCGCGTAGTTGGTGCGCGAGGTCATGTAGGTGGTCAGCGCCCGGTACCAGACGGCCACGGCGTTGGCCCGGCCGATGCCGGGCACCGCGAGCCCGTCGTAGGTGGCGCTGCTGTAGGTCACGCCGTTGACCGTCTTGGTTCCGCTGCCCTCGGACAGCAGGTAGAAGAAGTGGTTGGCGACCCCGGAGGAGTAGTGCACGTCGAGTCGTCCGACGTTCTTGGACCAGTAGTCCGCCGAGGATCCGTCCTTGGAGGGCCTGTCCATGTAGCGCAGCGGGGTGCCGTCGCCGTTGATGTCGATCTTCTCGCCGATGAGGTAGTCACCGGGGTCGCTGGCGTTGGCGGCGTGGAACTCCACCGCGGTCCCGAGGATGTCGGAGGTCGCCTCGTTCAGGCCCCCGGGCTCCCCGCTGTAGCGGAGGTTGGCCGTGGCCGCGGTGACGCCGTGGGTCATCTCGTGTCCCGCGACGTCCAGTGAGGTGAGCGGCCGCTGGTTGCCCGAGCCGTCGCCGTAGGTCATGCAGAAGCAGCTGTCGGACCAGAACGCGTTGACGTAGGAATTACCGTAGTGGACCCGGGAGTAGGCGCCGACGCCGTCGTTGCGGATGCCGTTGCGGCCGAAGGTTTCCTGGTAGAAGTCCCACGTCTCCTGGGCGCCGTAGGCCGCGTCGACGCCCGCGGTCTGGCGGCTGGAGGTGCTGCCGTTGCCCCAGACGTCGTCGGCATCGGTGAACAGTGTGCCGGTGCCGGAGGTGCCGCCGTTCAGGTCGTACGTCCTGTGGCCTCCCCGGGCCGCATCGGTCAGCTCGTACACGGAGCCGGAGAGCGTGGTGCCGATGGTCACCTGTCCGCTGTACTGGCTGTCGCCGACGCCGGACTTGACCGCCTCGTATGAGGTCAGCTTCTCGCCGGTGGCCGCGTCGGTGATGGTGTGCAGCTCGCTCGGCGTCCCGTCGTGCCGGGTGCCGGTGGTGACGGTCTCCCAGGCGAGCACGGCCGCGCCGGTGCCGGCCCATACCACTTTTCGCGCGCCCGCGGCCGGGGCGGAGCGCTGTGCGGTCGTGGTGGCGAGGCTGATCCGGGCGCTGGACGCCCAGGTGACCCGGGCCGTCGAACCGTCGGCCGCCCGGTGGACCACCAGGTCGCCGCCGAGCACGGGGAGCCCCGCGTAGGTGCGCTGGTAGCGGGTGTGGAGGCTGCCGTCGGCGTCCTCGACGACGTCGGCGGGGACCAACTGCTCCCTGGCGCCCAGGCGCAGCGACCGCGCGGTCGCCGCGCGGTCGGCCGCCGCGGCCCTGAGCAGACCGGCCCGCTGGGCGGGGGAGAGCCTGATCTGCAGGGCACCGGCGTCGGGGACAGCCCGGACGGTGGACCCCCCGCCCTCCTCGGCACGGGCGGTGGCCGGCGAGGTCTGGAGGGCGACGCCCAGCAGCGCGGCCATGGCCACCAGGGTGCCGGTGGTTATCGCGCTGCGGGACCGGTTACGGGGACGTCTCACTTCTACGCTCCTTCGGGAATGCCGGTGAACGGCAGGACAGGGCGAAGCAAGAGTCGTGTGGGGAGCGCGGGAAGCCGCGCGACGACCGTCCGGAAGCGTGTCAGCCGACGGGGGTGAATGTCATGTACGCGCTCGGAATTGGCCGGATCTCGTCCGCAGCGGGGCGCGCCCCGTCCGCCATCCGGACGAAGCGCGCCCCGTGGACGCCGACGGGGTCAGACCAGGCTGTCGCGCCAGGCCTGGTGCAGATCGGCGAAGCGGCCCGCGCCGGAGACGAGTTCGGCCGGGGTGCCGTCCTCCACGATGCGGCCCTGGTCCATCACCAGCACCCGGTCCGCGATCTCCACCGTCGACAGCCGGTGCGCGATGATCACGGCGGTGCGGCCGCTCAGCACCTGGCGCATCGCCTGCTGCACCGCGCGCTCGCCCGGTACGTCCAGGGAGGAGGTCGCCTCGTCCAGGATGAGCACGGCCGGGTCGGCGAGCAGGGCGCGGGCGAAGGCCACCAACTGGCGCTGGCCCGCGGAGATGCGGCCACCGCGCTTGCGGACGTCGGTGTCGTAGCCCTCGGGCAGCGCGGCGATGAAGCCATGGGCGCCGATCGCCCTGGCGGCGTCCTCGATCTCCTCGCGGGTGGCCTCCGGACGGCCGATGGCGATGTTCTCGGCGACCGTGCCCGAGAAGAGGAACGCCTCCTGGGTCACCATGACCACCCCGCGGCGCAGTTCGGGCAGGGCCAGGTCGCGCAGGTCCACCCCGTCCAGGGTGACCCGGCCGTCGGTCGGGTCGTAGAACCGGGCCAGCAGCTTGGCCAGCGTCGACTTGCCCGCGCCGGTGGCGCCGACCACCGCGACCGTCTGTCCGGCGGGCAGGCACAGGTCGAAGCGGGGCAGCACCTCGCCGCCCGTGCGGTAGGCGAACCGGACCCGCTCGAAGACGACCTCGCGGCCCGGGATGTCCGCCTCCGTGGCCGGCAGCGCCCGCGGCGTCGGCGGCTCCGGGACCGAGGGCCGCTGGGCCAGCAGCCCGGCGATCTTCTCCAGCGAGGCGGCCGCCGACTGGTAGGAGTTGAGGAACATGCCGAGCGGGTCGATCGGCGCGTACAGCCGCCGCAGGTAGAGCACGAAGGCGGCGAGCACGCCCAGCGCCAGCGAGCCGGCGGCCACACGGTACGCGCCCCACAGCACCACCAGCGCCACCGAGGTGTTGGCGATCAGCCAGGAACTGACCGTGAAGCGGCCCATCTCCAGGATCGCGTCGCCGTTGGCCTGCCGGTGGGCGGCGTTGAGTTCGTCGAACGCCTCGTCGTTCGCCTTCTCGCGGCGGAAGGCCTGCACGGGCCGGATGCCGTTCATCGTCTCGGTGAAGCGCACGATGACGGCGGCGATCGCCGCGGAGCGGCGTGTGTAGACCTTGGCCGACCGGCGACGGAAGATCCGGACGGTCACCACCAGCGGCACCGCGGTGGCGAGCGCGAACAGGCCGAGCCCCCAGTCCAGCCACAGCAGCACGGCCGAGATGTAGAGCACCGACAGCCCGACGTTGAGCAGCTCCTGGAGGCCCTCGGTCAGCAGCTCCCGGATCGACTCCACGTCGGAGGTGGCGCGGGCGATGATCCGGCCCGAGGTGTACCGCTCGTGGAAGTCCAGGCCGAGCGCCTGGGCGTGGCGGAAGATCCGGCCGCGCAGTTCGACCAGCACGTCCTGGCAGATCCGGCCGGCCTGCCGGACGAACGTCCGCTGCAGCAGGCCGCCGGCGACGGCGCAGCCGATGTAGCCGACCGCGACCGCGATCAGCGGGCCGTGGTCGTCGCGGCGCAGTGCCGGGATGGCCCGGTCGATGGCCACCGCCACGATCAGCGGTCCCGCCTGCACGGCCGCCTGCTGCAGCAGCAGGACCACGGCCGCCAGCCACACGCGTCCCCGGTGCGGTCCGACCAGTTCCCGCAGCAGGGCGCGTGACGCCCCCTCGGGTGCCGGGAGCCGGTCGCGGTCGAAGAGGTCGTCCTCCTGGTCCTTCTGCGCCCCCTGGGTCTCCCCTTGCCCCGCCGGTTCCCCGTCGGCCGACTGCTCGGCAGGCTGCGACTCCGCGACGGAGGTCATCGGGTGCTCCCTTCGAATTGCGGACGGTCCGGCGCCGCGGGCGCGCTCTCGCCCTGGCCGGACATCAGGCGGCGGTAGACCGCGGAGGAGGACAGGAGTTCCTGGTGGGTGCCGACCGCGGTGACCCGGCCCTGCGACAGCAGCGCCACCCGGTCGGCGAGCAGCACCGTGGAGGGGCGGTGGGCGACCACCAGCGCCGTCGTGGTGGCCAGCACCTGGCGCAGGGCCGCCTCGACGAGGGCCTCGGTGTGCACGTCGAGGGCGGACAGGGGGTCGTCCAGCACCAGGAAGCGGGGGCGGCCGACGACCGCGCGGGCCAGCGCGAGCCGCTGCCGCTGACCGCCGGACAGGCTCAGGCCCTGCTCTCCCACCTGGGTGTCCACACCCCGCGGCAGTTTGTGGACGAAGTCGCACTGGGCGATCTCCAGCGCCCGCAGCAGGTCCGCCTCGTCGGCGTCGGGAGCGCCCATCAGCACGTTCTCCCGCACGCTGGCGGAGAACAGGGTCGGTTCCTCGAAGGCCGTGGCGACCAGGGAGCGCAGCGCGGACCGGGTGAGCCGCGCGGCGTCGGTGCCGTCCAGCGTGATGCGGCCGCCGGTCGGCTCGTACAGCCGCGGGATCAGCGAGGTCAGGCTCGTCTTGCCGCTGCCCGTCGCGCCGACCAGCGCCACGGTCTCGCCGCTGCGGATGTGCAGATCGACCCCGGTGAGCAGGTCGGGGCTGCCCTCGGGCGCGTCGGGGTAGCGGAAGCGCACCGCGCTGAAGCGGATGCCGTCGGCGGGCCGCGCCTCCTCGCCGTCGACCGGACCGGTGCCCGTTCCCGAGCCGGTCTCCGGTGGGACCTCGGTGTCCAGGACCTCGAAGACCCGGTCGGCGGCGGTGGCCGCCTCGTTGCTGAAGGAGAGCAGCCAGCCCAGCGACTCCACCGGCCAGCGCAGCGCGAGCGCCGTGGACAGGAAGGCGACCAGCGTGCCCGCCGACAGGTCGCCGTCGGCGACCTGCACCGCGCCCAGCACCAGCGCCGCGCCCAGTGCCACGTCCGGCAGGCCGGTGATCACCATCCACAGGTCCGCCAGCAGCCCGGCCTTGCGCAGCTCGGTGCCGCGCAGTTCGCGCGACTGCCGGCGGAAGGCGTCGGCCTGGCTGCGGTGCCGGCCGAAGGCCTTGATGATGCGGATGCCGAGCACCGACTCCTCGACCAGCGTGGTCAGGTCCCCGACCTGGTCCTGCGCGCTGCGGGAGGCGAGCTGGTAGCGCGCCTCGAAGTACGTGCAGAGGATCACCAGCGGCACGACCGGGCCCAGCAGGATCAGCCCCAGCGACCAGCGCTGCACGAACAGGATGCCGAAGCCCGCCAGGATGGTGGCGGTGTTGACCGCCAGGAACACCATCGGGAAGGTCAGGAACATCCGCAGGATCTGCAGGTCGTTCGTGGCCCGCGAGAGCAGCTGCCCCGATCCCCAGCGGTCGTGGAAGGACACCGGCAGGCGCTGCAGCCTCCGGTAGAGGTCGGCCCGCATCGTGGCCTCCAGTGCGGCCATGGGGCGCGCGACCAGCCAGCGCCGTACGCCGAAGAGCCCGGCCTCCAGGAGACCGAGCAGCAGCACCAACCCGCCGCCGAGCCACACCCCGGACGGATCGTGGCCGGCGACCGGGCCGTCCACGATCCACTTCAGGACCAGCGGTATCAGCAGCGCCAGGCAGGACGCGACCACGGCCACACCCGCGGAACCGAACAGCCGGTGGCTGACCGGCTTCACGTACGGCCACAGGCGCCGGAGCGAGCGCACGGCGGATCGGGAACGTTCGGGCTCGGGTTGGTTGGTTGGCTCAGGCATCGTTTCAGAGACTACGGGCGACCACCGACAACGCTCATCCGGATTTTCGGCCGAGGTCGCGCACGGCGGGCACGGCCAGCAGCGCCACGCACACCAGCAGGGTCACCGCGCCCCCGGCGAGCAGCACCGGGCGCGCCCCGAAGACCCCCGCCGCCGGCCCCGCCAGGGCCTGGCCGACGGGCAGCATGGCGACCGAGCCGGCGACCTCGTACGCGTGGATCCGGTTGAGGATCTCGCCGGGCACCTGGGTCTGCACGCTGGTGGCCCACATCACACTCCAGAAGGCCCAGGCCGTCCCGGCGACCAGCACCGCCGCCGCGACCGCCGGCACCGGCAGCCCCGCGCCGACCGCCGCCGGGTAGAGCGCGAACCCGAACAGCGCCACCGCCCCGCCCCGCAGCGGCCGGGCCGGCCGCACCCGTATCGCCAGCAGCCCGCCGAGCGCGGTGCCCGCCCCCAGCGCGGAGGAGACCAGGCCGTACGCCTTGGGCCCGTGGGCGGGCAGGATCTCGCCGGCCGCCAGCGGGGTCACCGGGCCCATGACCAGGATCATGAAGCCCATCCAGATGACGATCACCGACCACATCCAGGTGCGGGCCCGGAACTCCCGCCACCCCTCCACCAGGTCGGCCCGGAAGCCGCTGCGCGCGGCGGCGTCCCGCGGCCCCCGAGCGGTCCGCGCGGTCGGCCCGGGCAGCCGGAGCAGCAGCAGGCAGACCGCGCTCACCGCGTAGGTGCCGGCGTGCGCGGCGAACACCCCGCCCGCGGAGGTGAAGGCCACCAGCACGCCGGCGAGCGCCGGGCCGGCCAGCGCCATCAGCGACTCGGCGGTGCGCACCACCCCGTTGGCCTCCTGGACGTCCCGGGCCACCTGGGGCACCGTGCTGGCCACCCCTGGCTGGAACATGGCACCCGCCACGCCGTTGACGGCGCCGATCAGGCAGATCTGCCAGAGCACGACGTGCCCCGAGAAGAAGAGCCAGGCGGCCAGGGACTGCGTGCCGACCCGCACCAGGTCCGCGCCGATCATCAGGCCGCGGGCGCTGAACCGGTCGGCGAACACCCCGCCGAGGACGACCAGCCCGGCGAAGCAGGCGGTGAAGGAGGCCATGGCGTAGCCGATGTCCCCCGCGCCGTAGCCGTGCTGGAGCAGTCCCGCCGACAGGGCGACGGGCAGCATCGAGTCGCCGAGCATGGCGACACTGCGGGCGGTGAAGTACAGGGTGAACCCCCGTGACCACAGGCGGTCCCGGGGGGCGGCCGGTGCGGCCGGGCCGGAGGCGCACGGCGGCGAGGGCGGAGGTGCGGAGGTCACGGACGACCAGTGTGGACTGGACCAATTGGCCGAGTCCACACCTTTGCCGCCGCGTCTCGTCCTTCAGACGGCGCGCAGCAGCAGCACCGTCCTCCCCGGTACGGTCAGCGCCCGCCCGCCGCGGTGCCGGCTGCCCGGCGGTTCCGCCTGGTCCTCACGCGAGGTGTCGAGCAGCAGCTCGTACTCGCGGGCCCACGGCCCGCCCGGCAGGGTGAAGCGGACCGGGCGGTGCGAGGCGTGGAAGACGGCCAGGAAGCTGTCGTCGGTGACCGGGCGGCCGCGCGCGTCGCGGTGCGGGATGTCCGCGCCCGACAGGTACATCCCGAGCGTGGACGTGGGGCCGTACCAGTCGGCGTCGGTCATCTCCCGCCCCCGCGCGGTGAACCAGGCCAGGTCCCGCAGCCCCTCGGCGGACTGCGGACGGCCGGAGAAGAAGGCCCGCCGGCGCAGCACGGGGTGCGCGCGGCGCAGCGCGATCAGCCGGGCGGTCAGCTCTCGCAGCGAGGCCCAGGCCGGATCCTGCGGCAGCGACCAGTCCACCCAGCTGATCTCGTTGTCCTGGCAGTACGCGTTGTTGTTGCCGCCCTGGGTGCGGCCCGCCTCGTCACCGGCCACCAGCATCGGCACGCCGGTCGACAGCAGCAGTGTCGACAGCATGTTGCGCAGTTGCCGCCGGCGCAGCTCGCCCACGGCCGGGTCGTCGGTCTCGCCCTCGTGCCCGCAGTTCCAGGCCCGGTTGTCGTCGGTGCCGTCGCGGTTGTCCTCGCCGTTGGCCTCGTTGTGCTTGCGCTCGTAGCTCACCAGGTCGCGCAGGGTGAAACCGTCATGGGCGGTGATGAAGTTGACCGAGGCGTACGGACGGCGCCCGCCCCAGGCGTACAGGTCGCTGGAGCCGGACAGCCGGTACCCCAGGTCGCGCACATCGTGCCGGGTGCCCCGCCAGAAGTCCCGGACGGTGTCGCGGTAGCGGTCGTTCCACTCCGTCCACAGCGGCGGGAACGCACCGACCTGGTAGCCGCCGGAGCCGACGTCCCAGGGCTCGGCGATGAGTTTGACCCGGCGCAGCACCGGGTCCTGGGCGATGACGGCGAGGAAGGGGGAGAGCATGTCGACGTCGTGCATCGACCGGGCGAGCGCCGCGGCGAGGTCGAAGCGGAAGCCGTCGACACCCATCTCGGTCACCCAGTAGCGCAGGGAGTCGGTGATCAGCCGGAGCACCTGGGGCTGGACGACGTGGAGGGTGTTGCCGCAGCCGGTGTAGTCGGCGTACCGGCGCGCGTCGCCCTGCAACCGGTAGTAGCCGCGGTTGTCGATCCCGCGCAGGGAGAGGGTGGGCCCGAACTCGCTGCCCTCGGCCGTGTGGTTGTAGACGACGTCGAGGATCACCTCCAGCCCCGCGTCGTGCAGGGCGCGCACCATCCGCTTGAACTCGCCCACCTGCTGCCCGCGGGTGCCGGTGGCGGCGTAGCCGGCGTGCGGCGCGAAGTAGCCGATCGAGTTGTAGCCCCAGTAGTTGCGCAGGCCCCGGCGCAGCAGGTGGTCCTCGTGGGCGAACTGGTGCACCGGCAGCAGCTCCACGGCCGTCACGCCGAGGCCGGTGAGGTATTCGATCGCCGCCGGGTGGGCCAGCCCGGCGTAGGTGCCGCGCAGTTCGGGCGGGATGCCGGGGTGGCGCATGGTGAAGCCGCGGACGTGCAGCTCGTAGATGACCGAGTCGGCCCAGGGCGTCTTGGGCCTGCGGTCGTCCGTCCAGGGGTCGTCGTCGTCCACCACGACACCCTTGGGCACGTACGGGGCCGAGTCGCGGTTGTCCCGCACGGTGTCGGCGACCGCCTGCTCAGGCCAGTCGCGGACGTGGCCGTACACCTCGGGCGGCAGCGTGAAGTCGCCGTCGACCGCCCTCGCGTAGGGGTCCAGCAGCAGCTTGGCCGGGTTCCAGCGGGCACCGGTCCACGGGTCCCAGCGGCCGCCGACCCGGTAGCCGTACCGGTGGCCGGGCCGCACCCCGGGCACGAAGCCGTGCCAGATCTCATGGGTCAGCTCGGTCAGCGGGATCCGGGTCTCGGCCCCCTCGTCGTCGAACAGGCACAGCTCCACCGACTCGGCGCCGCCCGCCCACAGGGCGAAGTTGGTGCCCTGGCGTCCGTCCGGACCGGTGTGGAAGCGCGCCCCCAGCGGCTGCGGGCTGCCCGGCCACACCACGGCGTCCCCGGCCCCGGCCGGCCCGGGCACGGCCGGCGCGGTCTCCGGGCGCGGCAGCGGCACGGCCACGGGGGCGGTCCGGTGGCCGTTGGGGCGCAGTCTTCCGGCCCGGTCGACCGATTCGTCCTCGCGCGTCTCCGACACGTGCTCGCCTCCTGCGGCTCGGGGGACGCAGGACCCGGCCGGCGCCGGCCGTGCCCGTGCGCGGCGCGGTGTCCCTCCGCGCGCGCGTCGCGCCCTCCCGCTTTACCTTCCCGTTCACCCTGCGGCGTCACACGCGTGATCGATCGGAGGCATCGCGGACGTTTCCCCAGGGCCGTCCGGTCGTTGACCGAGCGTGACGAATGCGGTGCGGCGCGCTCTGCGCGCGGGGGCGGGGCTTGCCACCGCCATGTGGCTGGCGGGGATGCTGACGGCGTGCGGGCTCGGGTTCGGGCCGGCGGACACCGGTGCGGCGGCCGACGACACCCCGAAGGTGTCGGAGGCGAGGATCAGGATCACTCCCGGGGACGGTGCCCGTGACGTGGCGGCGGACGACCCGCTGACGGTCGAGGCCGAGGACGGCCGGCTCACCTCCGTGCGTGTCGAGGACGGGGACGGGGAGGTGGTCGAGGGCGTGTTCACCGCCGACCGGTCCGGCTGGCACGCCCGCTCCAGGCTGTCGCTGTCGGAGAAGTACACGGTGGACGCCGTCGCCGAGGACACGGGGGGCCGGCGCGCCGCCAAGCACGCGGTGTTCACCACCCTCGTCCCCAAGAACACCCTCATCGGCTACTTCACCCCCGAGGACGGCCAGACCGTCGGCACGGGCATGATCGTCTCCCTGGACTTCAACCGGCCGGTCGCCGACCGGGCCGCCGTCGAGCGTGCCGTGCGCGTCGCCTCCTCGCCCGCCGTGGAGATCGCCCCGCACTGGTTCGGCGACCGGCGCCTGGACTTCCGCCCGCGGACGCGCTGGCGTCCCGGCACCAAGGTGACGCTCTCGTTGCGGCTGCGCGACGTCGAGACCGCCCCCGGGGTCTACGGGGTGCAGTCCAAGGACGTCACCTTCGACATCGGCAGGGACCAGACCAGCACCGTCGACGCCGCCGCGCACACCCTGACGGTGCGCCGCGGCGGGCAGGTCACGCGCGTCCTGCCGATCTCGGCGGGCGCTCCGTCCAACCCGACCTACAACGGCTCGATGGTCATCTCCGAGAAGCTCCGGCTGACCAGGATGAACGGGGACACGGTGGGCTTCGGCGGCGAGTACGACATCCCCGACGTCCCGCACGCCATGCGGCTCACCCGCTCCGGCACCTTCGTGCACGGCAGTTACTGGGCCGCCCCCGGCACCTTCGGCGCGGCCAACACCAGCCACGGCTGCGTGGGCCTGCTCGACGTGAAGGGCGGCGGCACGGCCACCCCGGCGGGCTGGTTCTTCGCCCACTCCCTCGTCGGCGACCTCGTCACCGTCGTCAACTCCCATGACCGCACCGTCGCTCCTGACAACGGCCTGGGCGGCTGGAACATGACCTGGGAGCAGTGGATGGCCGGCGGCTGAGGCCGGGCCCCGCGACTGGGACGGAACGGTGACAATACCGGGATCCACAACACCGGTCTCGTGTGGTTCTCTAAGCGCAAGGTGAGGGGGACTCACACGTGCCACGGGGCCACGGGCCGGTTTTGGGGAGACGAGAGTTGAAGGCGATACAGGGCACGCCGGGCGCAAGGCGGACCACCTTGGCCCTGGCGGTGGGGGCGATGCTGCTCCTGGTCAGCGCGTGCGGAGGCAGCGCCAGCGGCGACAGCAAGGACGGGGACAAGGCCAGGCCCGGTGCCTCGGCCTCACAGGGCGGCAAGGGCGACACGACCGAGTCGCAGGCCGTCGTCACCATCGCGCCGGAGGACGGCGCCGACGAGGTGGCCACGACGGGGGACCTCAAGGTCACCGCCGGCAAGGGCAAGCTGACCTCGGTCGTGGTGAAGACCGGCAAGGGCGACCCGGTCGAGGGCAAGATATCCGCCGACGGAACCAGCTGGGAGCCGACCGAGACGCTCGGCACCTCCACCAAGTACTCGGTGGACGCGATAGCCAAGGACAGCGCGGGCCGTGAGTCGGCCAAGCACGCCAGCTTCACCACGGTCACCCCGAAGGACACCTTCATCGGCTTCTTCACCCCCGAGGACGGCCAGACGGTCGGCGTCGGCATGCCGGTCTCGCTCAAGTTCAACCGGGCGATCAGCGACAAGAAGGCGGTCCAGGACGCGATCAAGGTGACCGCCAGCCCCTCGGTCCCCGTCGTCGGCCACTGGTACGGCGACCAGCGCGTCGACTTCCGCCCCGAGAAGTACTGGGCCAAGGGCACCAAGATCACCCTCTCCCTCAGGCTGAACGGCGTTCAGGGCGCCAAGGGCGTCTACGGCACCCAGTCCAAGGACGTGCACTACACCATCGGCCGCAGCCAGGTCAGCATCGTCGACGCCGCGAGGCACACGATGAAGGTCTACCGCGACGGCAAACTGCTGAAGACCGTCCCGATCACCTCGGGCGGGCCCGGCACGACGACCTACAACGGCAAGATGGTCATCACCGAGCGGTACAAGGTGACCCGTATGAACGGCGACACCGTGGGCTTCGGCGGCGAGTACGACATCAAGGACGTGCCCAACGCCCAGCGCCTGACCACCTCGGGCACCTTCATCCACGGCAACTACTGGGCGTCGCCCGGCACTTTCGGCAACGCCAACGTCAGCCACGGCTGCGTGGGCCTGCGGGACGTGCGGGGTGGCAACGGCGACACCCCGTCCTCATGGTTCTACAACAACTCGATGATCGGTGACGTCGTGGAGGTCAGGAACTCCCACGACAAGACCGTGCAGTGGTGGAACGGGCTCAACGGCTGGAACCTGCCGTGGAGCCAGTGGACCCCCGCCTCCTGACGCGCCCCGTGAGGCACGTCGCAGCGTAAACGGGCGTTCACGGATACCCTCGTCGGCCATGACAGTTAATCTCGAGGTCGACGAGGGTGTCGGCACCATCCACCTGGACCGCCCCCCGATGAACGCCCTGGACGTCGCGACCCAGGACCGGCTCCGCGAGGTGGCGGAGGAGGTGTCCCGGCGCGAGGACGTGCGGGCCGTCGTGATCTGGGGCGGCGAGAAGGTGTTCGCGGCGGGCGCGGACATCAAGGAGATGCAGGTCATGGACTACGAGGCCATGGCCGTGCGGGCCCGCGCGCTGCAGGACTCCTTCACGGCGGTCGCCCGGATCCCCAAGCCGGTGGTGGCCGCCGTGACGGGTTACGCCCTCGGCGGCGGCTGCGAACTCGCGCTCTGCGCCGACATCCGGATCGCCGCGGAGGACGCCAAGCTCGGCCAGCCCGAGATCCTGCTCGGCCTCATCCCCGGCGCGGGGGGCACGCAGCGGCTGTCGCGTCTGGTGGGCCCCGCCAAGGCGAAGGACCTCATCTTCACCGGCCGCATGGTCAAGGCCGACGAGGCGCTCATCATCGGCCTGGTGGACAAGGTGGTCCCGGCTGAGCAGGTGTACGCCGAGGCCCGCGCCTGGGCCGAGCGTCTGGCCCGCGGCCCGGCGCTGGCGCTGCGCGCCGCCAAGGAGGCGGTGGACGCCGGGCTGGAGACCGACCTGGAGACCGGCCTCACCATCGAACGGAACCTGTTCGCCGGGCTGTTCGCGACCGAGGACCGTACGACGGGCATGCGCAGCTTCGTCGAGGAGGGTCCCGGCAAAGCGAAGTTCCGCTAGAGCCAACCCGGTTGAGTGACAGCCGGCACCTGTCGGGTCGCCTTAAGCCGACCTTAAGAGGACCTTAAGGCGACCTGCGCCGAATTCACCGGCCGCTCCTCTCCGGCGCCCTCTTCGTGCAGGTGGGAGGGGTCGTATGAGATCCATCATTGCCCTTGACATATGCCGGTACGGCAACTCGGAATGACGCGTTCCGCCCCGCCAATTCCCCCGATCCGCCCCGAACCGCCGTCGCGTACGGCCATCATGAGAGCATGGCGGGGCAGCAGGGAGCATCTGAGCAGCCGCAGCGGGTGACGGTCCCGGCGGCAGGGCGGCCGCCCACGGTGGTCGACGATCCGGCGGCGACGTCCCTCGATCTGTTGGGGAATCCCTCCGTGGACGAGGTGCGGCTCTCCTCGCGCCCGGAGTCCGCGGCCACGGCCCGCCGGCTCAGCCGCTCGGTGCTCCGGTTGTGGGGGCTTCCCCAGTTCGACGACGTCGTCGAGTTACTCGTCTCCGAGCTCGTCGGCAATGCCGTGCGCCACACCGGGGCCCGCACCTTCGGCCTGCGCATGCTGCGCCGCCGCGGCTGGATCCGGGTGGAGGTGCGCGATCCCTCCCGGGCGCTGCCCTGTCTGATGCCGGTGCGCGAGATGGACGTCAGCGGGCGGGGGCTGTTCCTGATCGACAAGCTCGCCGACCGCTGGGGGGTGGATCTGCTGCCGCGCGGCAAGACCACCTGGTTCGAAATGCGGGTCATGGACCGATGAACGGTAAATGAACGGCTGACCTACGTTTACATGGTCAGTGTCCCACCTCACTCCCACATCGTGAGGTTTCGGCTGCGATGTCTCGTATAGTTGTGGAGCAACGACCCCCATTGACCCGGGTTCGGTCGTCCCATGGCGTCGTGGATCACACCCCCTGGCTCCACGACGAATCGAGAGGCCCCAGCAGCGTCCCACAACGATGCGCAGGGGCCTCTTTCGTCTTCCGGTGGGACACGCCGACAAGGGTGATTATTCCGGAGACCGGGCGATAGTGGGGTGATCGTGAGCATATGATCACACTGCACACACTGCGTCGGCTCTGCGCCGCCGCCCTTCCGCTGGGGGTGCTCGCACTCCCCGTCTGCGCGGCCGCCGCGGCCGTCGCCCCGGGTCTTCCACGTGACCCGGCCGTCCCCGAATGGTGCCCCGTCGTTCCCGACCGGCTCTACGCCGCCGCGGACCCCAGCGTCGACCTGGACCGGATCAGGCCCGACGAGCCGGCCTGGCGCTCCAACTGCAACGCCCTCTTCCGCGGCGACGACCGCCCGCCCGAGACCGTCTTCAAGGACGGCCTGCGCCCCGAGGACGTGAGCGACGGAGAGTACGACCTGCAGGCCTATGCCCGCCGTGAGCAGCCCTCGCCGTTCGTGGCCGCCACCTACGACCGCGAGGCCCTGCGGCAGCAAACCGTCGCCTACCACTACTACATCGACGCTCCCGGCGGCATCGAGCTCGACGAGACCCTCGGCACCCGCGAACTGCGCTCGGCCCGCACGGGCGTGCTCTTCCCCGGAGGCATCGCCCGTCAGTTCGTCGTGAAGGCCTGCCCCGTGGACAAGGCCACCAAGGCCGAGCTCACGGCCCGGTGCGTGGTCAACCCCGCGTACTCGCCGTGGCGCGGCTGGCCCGCCCCCGACTGGACGGGGGTGAAGGAGCCCGCCGCGCAGCCGCCCGCCGCCCGGCCCTCGGCGCCGCCGACCGCCCAGCCGGGTGCGGCACCGCAGGGCCGGCCCGCCGCGCCTCCCGCTGCTGGCCCGTCCGCCGCTGGTCCGTCCGCCACCGGTCCGTCCGCGCCTCCGGCGACCCGGCCCGGGGCGGCACCGGAGGGACGTCCGGCGGCGCCGCCCGCCGTCCAGCAGGGCACGCCGCCCGCCGCCCAGCCGGGCGCGCCGCGGTCCTCGGTGGACGGCGGGGGCGGCCCGGTGGGCTGACGGCGCCTGCGGCACCCTTTCCGTCGTGCGGTGCGGTGACCGGCCCCGGCCGGTCACCGCACCCAGGGCGCGGCCCGGGCCTGGGGCGCCGGCACACGGGAACGGCGGCCACCAGCGCTCCCGTGAGCGTGGTGGCCGCCGTTCGGCCGGTGCCGCGACGCGGCTCTCAGCGCAGCCGCAGCACCGAGGTGAGCACCTCGGCCAGCGTCGCCGCGGGGTCCTCCACGGCCTCGCGGCTCCGCCAGGCGACGAAGCCGTCCGGGCGGACCAGGATCGCGCCGCTCGGCGTCATCCCGTGCACCGCCGTCCAGTCGGTGCCCGCCTCGGGCACCAGGTCCGCCCGGGTGGACTCACCGAGCCGGTAGGCCTCCAGCGGGACCCCGAGGTGCTCCGCGACCGCGCGGGCCGCGTCGTGCCAGGCGGTGCCCTTCGGCCCGTCACCGGTGAGCAGCACCATGGAGCGCTCGTACAGGTCCAGCGTGGAGCGGCGCTCGCCGTCCCGGGTGGTCACCCACACATGCGGGGAACGGCCACCGGGCTCGGCGACCGGCCGGAAGTCCTCGGGGACGACCGGCCGCCCCGGGGCCGCGCCGAGGAACGCGCCCTCGGGGTAGCGGTAGCCCAGCGCGACCACCAGGACGCCCTTCTGGGGTCCGCCGCCGGCCGGGGGCGCGTAGCCGGGGTGGGCGTGCTCGGCGGAACGGGCGGAGGCCCGCTCGCTGGTGGCCACCGCGACCGGGCGGCGCTCGGCCTCGTACGTCTCCAGCAGCCCCGGCCCGGCCCAGCCGCCGGTCACCGCGGCGAGCTTCCACGCCAGGTTGTGAGCGTCCTGGATGCCGGTGTTGGAGCCGAAGGCGCCGGTGGGGGACATCTCGTGGCACGAGTCGCCGGCCATCAGCACCCGCCCGCGCCCGTAGGAGTCCGCGACCCGTTCCGCGGCCCGCCAGGGGGCCCGGCCGGTGATCTCGATCTCCAGGTCCGGCACGCCCACCGCGGTGCGGATGTGCGCGGCCAGCCGCTGGTCGGTGAAGTCCTCCGGTGTCTCGCCGCGTTCCGGGTGCCAGGGCGCGTGGAAGACCCAGTTCTCCTGGTTGTCGACGGGCAGCAGCACACCGTCGGCGTCCGGGTTGGTCAGATAGCACGCGATGAAATGGCGGTCACCCACCGCGTCGGCCAGCCGCTTGGCACGGAAGGTCGCGCTGATGTTGGCGAAGAGGTCGCCGCGGCCGGTGTGCCCGATGCCCAGGGCGCCTCGTACCGGGCTGCGCGGACCGTCGGCCGCGATCAGGTAGTCGGTCCTGACGGTGCTGCGGTCGCCGGTCTCCCGGTCCATCAGCTCGCAGGTGACGCCGTCGTCGTCCTGGGTGAACGACATCAGCTCGGTGCTGAAGCGCAGGTCGCCGCCGAGCTCCCGGGCGTAGTCCAGGAGCACCGGCTCCAGGTCGTTCTGGCTGCACAGGCACCAGCCGCTGGGGCTGATGCCGGACAGCCGGCCCCCGGGATCGATCTCGCGGAACAGCCATTCCGCGTTGTCCGAGGTCAGTGAGTCGGCTTGCAGGATGCCGTGGTTGTCAGCGAGTACGGAGGCGGCCCGCCGGATCAGCGGCTCGGCCCCGGCCGTACGGAACAGCTCCATGGTCCGCAGGTTGTTGCCGCGGCCACGGGGGTGGATGGAGGTACCCGGGTGCTTCTCGACGAGGACGTGCCGGACGCCGAGCCGGCCCAGGAAGACTGAGCTGGAGAGCCCGACGAGGGAGCCCCCCACGATGAGGACCGGGACCCGGTCTTCGGCCTGTGGAGTCATAGCTCCCTAGATGCCCGATTGCCGGGGGTATTTTCGCCCGTCACCCAATTGGATCACATATCTCGCACCGGTTGGGCCACCACAGCACGATCGTTGGACGACGGACCTCGGGGGTTGCTCGCTCTCGGAAGAGGTGGAATATGCCGGCCCAGGCCGAAAAGGTCTCGCAGTCCGCGCTCGATGGCAATCGCCTGCGCGTCGTCCTCATGCTTGAAGTCGAGGACGGCGCCGAGCAGCGGTTTCTTGATGCGTATGACCAGATGTGCCGCCGCGTCGCTGCCGTGCCCGGACACGTCAGCGACCAGCTTTGCCAGTCGATCGAAAATCCCTCGCAGTGGCTGATCACCAGTGAGTGGGACAGTGCGCTGCACTTCCTCGCCTGGGTGGACAGCCCGACCCATCTGGAGATGGTGCAGCCGATGCACGGTTGCGTGAAGGACACCCGCTCGCTCCGCTTCGGGGTGCTGCGGGAGACCCGTACGTCCTACGAGTCCGGTCGCATGCAGACCGTGCCGAGGGTCGGGGACGGGATCATCCGCCACGCCATCACCTTCACCGTGAAGCCCGGCAGCGAACAGAAGGTGGCGGACATCCTGTCCGGCTACACCTCGCCGCAGGCCGTGGTCGACGAGAACACGCGGCTGCGCCGCACCTCGCTGTTCATGCACGGCAACCGTGTCGTGCGCGCCGTGGAGGTGGAGGGCGACCTGGCCAGGGCACTGCGCCATGTTGCCCGCCAGCCCGAGGTGCGGGCGGTCGAGGAAGCCATCAACCCCTACCTGGAGGTGGACCGGGACCTCAACGACCCTGGCTCGGCACGGGAGTTCTTCGCCCGCGCCGCGCTCCCGGCCGTGCACCACGTGGCCAGGGGTACCGACCGGCCGGAGGGCCTGCGCCGGCACGCCCTGATCTATCCGGCCAAGGCGGGCTCCGGCCCGGCCGTCGCCAAGATGCTCGCCCAGCAGGACGAGGAGGCCGTGGACGTCGCCAAGGGGGCGCTCGCGCGCAGCACCGTCTACCTGCGGGAGGACATCGTGGTCCGACTGGTGGACCTGCGGGTCCCGGTCGAGGACGCTCCGCTCGTCGCCGTGGGCGCCGCCGGCAAGCACAAGGCGGGCGTCCTCGCCAGGCTGCTCGACCTCGGGCCCGACTGGGACCTCGCGGACGAGCAGGGCCTCAAACGGTTCCTCGTCGAGTGCGACATGCGCATGGTCACCGACCGCAGCGCGGCCACGTCCTGACCCGTCCGAGCCATCGGCAGCCGGCAGATGACGGCCGGTCCGGGGTGCTCCCGGACCGGCCCCGCCGGAGGAGGCAAAGCATGGATGATCTTCTGACCAACGAGCGGAACGTCCCGTTCACGCCGACCATCGTGAACCTCGGGGACACCCCGCCCAACCGACGCCGCGGCGGCGATCTGCGGGCGATGCTCACCCCGACCGCGTGCGGTGCCACCAGCGGCTTCATGGGCGTCGCGCTCGTGGACCCCGGTGACCGGATCGGCGAGCACTACCACCCGTACTCCGAGGAGTTCGTGTACGTGGTGTGCGGTGCGCTGGAGGTGGACCTCGACGGGGAGCCGTACGTGCTTCGCCCGGAGCAGGGCCTGATGATCCCGCCGTACGTCCGCCACCGTTTCCGCAACGTGGGCGACACCGAGGCCCGGCTCGTCTTCCACCTCGGCCCGCTCGCGCCCCGTCCGGAGCTGGGGCACGTCGACACCGAGGTCACCGAGCAGACCGAGGACGCGGCGTCATGACCCGCCGGGTGGCGGTCACCGGGGCCGGTGTCGTCGCCCCCGGCGGTGTCGGGGTCCCCGCTTTCTGGGAACTGCTCACCGCCGGCCGGACGGCGACCCGCGGGATCACGCTCTTCGACCCGACGGGCTTCCGGTCCCGCATCGCCGCCGAGGTCGACTTCGACGCGGCGGCCTGCGGGCTGAGCCCGCAGGACGTGGAACGCGCCGACCGGTACGTCCAGTTCGCGCTCGTCGCGGCCGCCGAGGCGGTCCGCGACGCCGGGCTGGAACTGGACGAGGAGGACCCCTGGCGGGTCGGGGTCTCCCTCGGCACCGCCGTCGGAGGCACCACCCGGCTGGAACACGACTACATACGAGTCAGCGAACGCGGCGCCCGATGGGACGTCGACCACCGGCAGGCGGGCCCGCACCTGCACCGGGCGTTCGCGCCCAGCGCGCTGGCCTCGGAAATAGCCGAACGGCACGGCGCCCGCGGCCCCGTGCAGACCGTCTCCACGGGCTGCACCTCCGGCCTCGACGCCGTGGGCTACGCGTTCCAGACCATCGAGGAGGGACGCGCCGACATCATCATCGCCGGCGCGTCCGACTCCCCGATCTCACCCATCACGGTGGCCTGCTTCGACGCCATCAAGGCCACCTCCCCCAACAACGACGACCCGGCCCACGCCTCCCGGCCGTTCGACGCCCGTCGCGACGGCTTCGTCATGGGCGAGGGCGGCGCCGTGCTCATCCTGGAGGAACTGGAGCACGCCAAGGCCCGCGGAGCCCGGATCTACTGCGAGATCGGTGGCTACGCCACGTACGGCAACGCCTACCACATGACCGGGCTCACCACCGACGGCCTGGAGATGTCCGAGGCCATCGACCAGGCACTGGACCACGCCAGGATCGACCCGGCCGAGGTCGACTACGTCAACGCGCACGGCTCGGGCACCAAGCAGAACGACCGCCACGAGACCGCGGCGGTCAAGCGCTCGCTGGGCGCGCATGCCTACTCCACGCCCATGAGCTCCATCAAGTCCATGGTCGGTCACTCCCTGGGTGCGATCGGCGCGATCGAACTCGCCGCCTGCACCTTGGCCCTCGCCCACGGCGTGGTGCCGCCGACCGCCAACTACGAGACCCCGGACCCGGAGTGCGACCTGGACTACGTCCCGCGCACCGCCCGTGAGCTGAAGCTGCGCACCGTGCTGTCCGTCGGCAGCGGTTTCGGCGGCTTCCAGTCCGCGGTGGTCCTCAACCGACCGGAGGGGAGCCAGCGATGAACACGCAAGCGGTGGTCACCGGCATCGGCGTCGTCGCGCCGAACGGCATCGGAGCCGACGCCTTCTGGAAGGCGACCAGGGAAGGTGTCGCCGTCCTCGACGCGGTCAGCCGCGAGGGTTGCCGGGACCTGCCGCTTCGGGTGGCGGGAGAGGTCCGCGGCTTTGAGGTGTCGGCGGTCGTCGAGGACCGCTACACCGTGCAGACCGACCGGTTCACCCACTTCGCGATGGCGGCCGCCGACCAGGCCCTGGCCGACTCGGGCCTGCGCTTCGACGAGGAGGCCCCCTTCGACATCGGAGTGGTGACCGCGGCCTGTTCCGGCGGCGGCGAGTTCGGCCAGCGCGAACTGCAGCACCTGTGGGGCAAGGGCCCGAGGTTCGTCGGCCCGTACCAGTCCATCGCATGGTTCTACGCGGCGAGCACCGGCCAGATCTCGATCCGCGGGGGCTTCAAGGGCCCCTGCGGCGTGGTCGCCAGCGACGAGGCCGGTGGTCTGGACGCCATCGCCCACGCCTGCCGCAACATCACCCGTGGCACCGGCACCCGGGCCGTGGTCGTCGGCGCCGCCGAGGCGCCGCTCGCCCCGTACTCGGGTGTCTGCCAGCTCGGATACGAAGAACTCAGCCTTGAGGAGGACCCCGAACGGGCCTATCTGCCCTTCACCCGGCACGCCCGCGGTTTCGCCCCCGCCGAGGGCGGCGCGATGCTCGTGGTCGAGGACCCCGAGCACGCGGCCGGCCGCGGGGCCGCCGTGCAGGCGATCATCGCGGGCCACGGCGCCACCTTCACCGGCGCCTCGCGCTGGGCGGAGTCCCGCGAGGGACTGGCCCGCGCGATCCGTGACGCCCTCGCGCAGGCCGGGTGCGCGCCCGGGGACATCGACGTCGTCTTCGCCGACGCCCTCGGCACTCCGGCGGCCGACCGCGCCGAGGCGGAGGCACTGGCCGACGTGTTCGGCAGGCGCGCCCGGAAGATCCCCGTGACCGCCCCCAAGACCGGCACCGGCCGTGCCTACTGCGGTGCCCCGGTGCTCGACGTGGCCGCCGCCGTGTTCGCCCTGCGGCACGGAGTCGTGCCCCCCACCCCCAACATCACCGACACCTGCCACGACCTCGACCTGGTCACCGGCCGGCCCCGGCCGGCGGAACTGCGGACCGCGCTGGTGCTCAGCCGCGGCCTCATGGGTTCCAACTCGGCCCTGGTCGTGCGGGCGTGACGCAGGCGCAGTGAAGGAGAGCTCTCCCATGAGCAAGGAACTGACCTACGGCGAACTCGCCGCCCTGATGAAGTCCAGTGCCGGCATCACCGTCGACGCCACCCTCCTCAACGGCCACCCCGAGACGCCCTTCGCCGAGTACGGCCTGGACTCGCTCGGCCTGCTCGGCATCGTCGGCGCCCTGGAGAACGACCGCGGCATCCCGATCGCCGGTGACGCCGACTCGTGCAAGACCCCCGGCGCCTTCATGGACGTCGTGAACACCTCACTCAAGGCAGGAGTCTGACCCATGCCCGGCCACACCGAGAACGAGATCACCATCCCCGCCCCCATGGACGTCGTCTGGGACGTCACCAACGACGTGGAGGGCTGGCCGGACCTGTTCAGCGAGTACGCCTCCGTGGAGATCGTGGAGCGCGAGGGCGACCGGGTCGTCTTCCGGCTCACCATGCACCCCGACGAGCACGGCCAGGTCTGGAGCTGGGTCTCCGAGCGCGTCGCCGACCGCGCCACCCGCACGGTGCGCGCGCACCGGGTCGAGACCGGCCCGTTCCAGTACATGGACATCCACTGGGAGTACGAGGAGGTCCCCGGCGGCACCCGGATGCGCTGGACGCAGGACTTCGCGATGAAGCCCGGCGCCCCTCTCGACGACGAGGCGATGACCGCCCGGATCAACGACAACTCCAAGATCCAGCTGGAGCTGATCCGCGAGCGCATCGTGCAGCGCCACGGGGGCGGCGCGGCATGAAGACCTACCGCAGCCTGATCGTGGCCAGGATGAAGCCCGGCGTCGAGGAGCAGGTGGCGCAGGTCTTCGCCGAGTCGGACAAGGGCGAGCTGCCCGGCCTGATCGGGGTCACCGGGCGCAGCCTGTTCCAGTTCGGCGACGTCTACCTGCACCTGGTGGAGGCCGACCGGCCGCCCGGCCCGGAGGTCGGCAGGTACAAGGACCACCCGGCGTTCCGGGACATCAGCGACCGGCTGTCGTCCTTCATCTCCGCGTACGACCCCGAGACCTGGCGCGAGCCCAAGGACGCCATGGCCCGGGAGTTCTACCGCTGGGAGCGCAGTGGCTGACAAGGCCACCGCCGAGCCGGACTGGGTGCGCTGCGAGCGCTGCGCCGCGCTCGTCTACGGCAAGCGCTACGCCCGTACGCTGCGCGTCTGCCCCGAGTGCGGCGCGCACGGCCGGCTCACCGCCCGGCAGCGGCTCGACCAGCTGCTGGACCCCGGCTCCTGCAAGCCGCTCGCCGCCGAGCGCGGCGAGCGGCCGGCGGCGCACGATCCGCTGGGTTTCACCGACACCCGCCCGTACCCCGAGCGGCTGCGTGAGGCCCGCGCGGAGACCGGCCTGGACGAGGCCGTCGTCTGCGTGCGCGGCACCGTCGAGGGCCGTCCGGTCGTGGTCGCCGCGATGGACTTCCGCTTCCTCGGCGGCAGCCTCGGCCTGGGCGTCGGCTCGCACATCACCCGGGCCGCCCGGACCAGCCTGCGACGGCGCGTCCCCCTGCTGCTGGTGACCGCCTCCGGTGGCGCCCGTATGCAGGAGGGCGCCCTGTCGCTGATGCAGATGGCCAGGACCGCCCAGGCGCTCGCCGAACTCGACGAGGCGGGCGTCCTGGTGGTGTCCCTGGTCACCGACCCCACCTACGGCGGTGTTGCCGCGTCCTACGCGAGCCTCGCCGACGTCATCCTCGCCGAGCCCGGCGCCCGGATGGGCTTCGCCGGGCCGCGCGTCATCGAGCAGACCACCGGCCGGCGACTCCCCGAGGGCTTCCAGACCGCGGAGTTCCTCCTCGCGCGCGGCCTCATCGACGATGTCGTCCCCCGCGCCGCGCTCCGCCCGACGCTGGGCCGGCTGCTGCGGCTGCGCCCCGGGGAGGGATCCCCGGGGGCGCACCGGACCGCCGCGCGGCCCCGGCCGGCGACCGTGCCGCGCGGACCCGCGGTGCGGGTCGTGCGCGCGGCGGACGAACTGCCCGAGCGCGACGCCTGGGAGGCGGTGCGGCTGGCACGGCACCCGCACAGGCCCACGGCCGCCGACTACGCGGCCCATCTGCTCCAGGACTTCCACGAGTTGCACGGCGACCGGCTGGCCGCCGACTGCCCGGCCGTCATCGGCGGTCCGGGCCTGCTCCACGGCAGCCCCGTCATGCTGATCGGCCACCACAAGGGCGGCCCCGGGCTGGAGGAGCGCAGGCGGCGGCACTTCGGCATGGCCACCCCGGCCGGCTACCGGAAGGCGGCCCGCCTGATGCGCACCGCCGCCAAGCTGGGCATGCCCGTGGTGACCCTCATCGACACCCCGGGCGCCAACCCGGGTCCGGAGGCGGAGAGCGGCGGCCAGGCCCTCGCCATCGCCGAGAACCTGCGGCTGATGGCCCGGCTGCCGGTGCCGGTCGTGGCCGTGATCACCGGTGAGGGCGGCAGCGGCGGGGCACTGGCCTTCGCCGTCGCCGACCGGGTCCTGGTCAGCGCCAACGGCATCTACTCCGTGATCAGCCCCGAGGGCTGTGCCGCGATCCTGTGGAAGGACCCCGGCGCCGCCCCCACCGCGGCGGCCGCCCTGCGGCTGCACGCCCGCGATCTGCTCCGGCTGGGCGTCGTCGACGGCGTGGTCCCCGAGCCGCCCGACGGCGCCCACGGGGACCACGCCCAGGCTGCCGCCCTCGTCGGCGGCGCGCTCTCGGCCGCTCTGGACGAACTGCGCCCCTGGCCCCCCGACCGGCTGCTGGCCGAGCGCCGCGACCGGTTCCACCGTTTCGGCCGACTGGAGGAGGAGGCAGCACCGTGACACTCCACGGCGACGACAGGACGGCCCGCCCCCCGGGCGCGGGCAAGGCCCTCAACGGAATGTCCCCCGGCGCTGCGCCGGGCGCGCTCCCGGTGCTGGAGGCGGTCTGCCGCAGCGCCACGGAGCTGGCCCGCTCCATGCCCACCATGCCGCGGCGGATCAGGCTGCGGCACGGACAGACGGCGGTCGAGATCGAGTGGCCCGAACCGACGGCACCGCCCCCGGCGCAGACCCCCGCGCCCGCGTTTGTGGCGGCGGCACCGGCACCGACGACCGCTCCCGCGGCGGCTGCCGCACCGGCTGCGGCACCCGCCGCCGCTTCGGCCGAGGGCGCACCGGAGGCGCAAGGGGCGCACGAAGCGCAGGATTGCACGTCGCTTCACTACGTCTGCGCCCCCACCGTGGGCACCTTCTACCACGCACCGGAACCCGGCGAGCGCCCGTGCGTCAGCGTCGGCGAGCTCGTCCGTCCCGGGCAGGCCGTGGGCGTCCTGGAGGTCATGAAGATGATGAGCGTCGTCGAGGCGGACGCGGCCGGCCGGGTCGTGGAGGTCGTCGTCCCGGACGGGCAGCCCGTGGAGTTCCAGCAGCCGCTGATCGCACTGGAGCCGGTACCGGTGGGGGAGTGAGGCTCGTGTTCTCCACCGTCCTGGTCGCCAATCGTGGCGAGATCGCGCTGCGGGTCGCGCGCGCCTGCCGTGAGCTGGGCATCCGGACCGTCGCGGTGTACTCCACCGCCGACCGCGACTCGGCCGTCGTCCGCTTCGCCGACGAGGCGGTGCACATCGGACCGCCGCCGGCGCGGGCGAGCTACCTCAACATCCCCGCCGTCGTCGAGGCCGCCCGCCGCACCGGCGCGCAGGCCGTCCACCCGGGTTACGGCTTCCTGTCCGAGGACCCCGACTTCGCCGAGGTCTGCGAGGACAACGGCCTCACCTTCATCGGGCCCTCCCCGGAGGTGCTCTCCCGGCTCGGCGACAAGGCGGCCTGCCGCGCGCTGATGGCCGAGGCCGGACTGCCCGTGCTGCCCGGCAGCGCGGGGCCGCTGGCCGGGGCCGCCGAAGCGAAGGAGGCGGCGCAGCGGACCGGTTACCCGGTCATCCTCAAGGCCGTCGCGGGCGGCGGGGGACGCGGCATGGCCGTGGTCGGTGACCCGGACCTGCTGCTCGACACCTACCGGCGCACCGCGGCGCACGCCCGGGCCGTCTTCGGCGACGACCGGCTCTACCTGGAGCGGTACGTCGAGCGGGCCCGCCACGTGGAGGTGCAGGTGCTCTGCGACCGGCACGGCGCGGTCGTCCACCTCGGCGAGCGCGACTGCTCGGTGCAGCGGCACCACCAGAAGCTGGTCGAGGAGACCCCCGCCCCGGACCTGCCTGCGCTGCTCAGGTCGGCGATGTGCGACGCGGCCGTCCGCGGCGCCCGGGCGGTCGGCTACACGGGCGTGGGCACCTTCGAGTTCGTGCTCACCCCGGAGCACGACTTCCACCTGATGGAGGTCAACTGCCGGCTCCAGGTGGAGCACCCGGTCACCGAGATGGTCACCGGGATCGATCTGGTCCGCGAGCAGATCCTGGCCGCCGCGGGGCATCCGCTGACCCTGCGCCAGGAGGACGTCGTGCACCGCGGGGTCGCCGTCGAGTGCCGGGTCAACGCCGAGGACCCCGCCCGGGACTTCGCGCCGACCCCGGGCCTGCTCACGGAGTTCGAGGTGCCCGGAGGTCCCTTCGTACGGGTGGACACCCATGCCTTCCCCGGCTGGCGGATCGGCCCCGACTACGACTCCCTGCTCGCCAAGGCCGTCGTCTGGGCCCCCGACCGGGAGCGGGCGCTGGCCCGGATGGACCGCGTACTGGAGGAACTGCGGGTGCGCGGCGAGGGCGTGTGCACCACGGCGGGCTTCCTGCGCAAGGTGCTGGCCCGCCCGGAGTTCCGGGCGGGCCGGCACACCACCGGTCTGGTGGGGGAGCTGACCGGCTAGCGGGTCAGCGCGCCGCGACCGTGCTGTGCAGGGCGTGCAGGTAGGCGTTGACCGGGGTCACCTCGCCCACCTGCAGCCCGGCATCGGTCATGTGCTTCACCATGCTGTCCCGCGTGTGCTTCTGGCCGCCGACGTTCAGCAGCAGGAGCAGGTCCATGGCGGTGGTGAAGCGCATGGACGGGGTGTCGTCGACGAGGTTCTCGATGACGATCACCTTCGCGCCGGCGCCGCCCGCCGCGACGACGTTGCGCAGCGTGCGGCGGGTGCTGTCGTCGTCCCACTCCAGGATGTTCTTGATGATGTACATGTCGGCGGTCACCGGGATGTCCACCCGGCAGTCCCCGGGCACCAGCCGGGCCCGCGCGGCGAGCGGGCCGCCCTCGCGCAGCCGGGGGTCGGCGCCGGCCACGACCTTCGGCAGGTCCAGCAGCGTGCCCTGCAGCTCGGGGTGCTTCTCCAGCAGCGCGGCCAGCACATGCCCCTGGCCGCCGCCGATGTCGGCGACCGAGCGGACGCCGGACAGGTCGAGCAGGGCCGCGATGTCCTCCGCGGACTGCCGGCTGGAGGCGGTCATGGCGCGGTCGAAGACCCGGGCGCTCTCGTGGGCGTCGTCGTGGAGGTACTCGAAGAACTCCTTGCCGAAGACCTCCGGGAAGATGTTGCGGCCGCCGCGCACCGCCTCGTCCAGCCGCGGCCAGACCTCCCACGTCCACGGCTCGGTGCACCACAGCGCGATGTAGTGCAGGGTGTTGGGGCTGTCCTTGCGGAGCATCCGGGACATCTCGGTGTGGACGAAGCGGCCGTCCGCCTGCTCCTCGAAGATCCCGTACGAGGCCAGGGCGAGCAGCAGCCGGCGAAGCTGGCGGGGCGCCGTGCCGACCATCGCCGCGAGCTCGTCGACGGGTGACGGGTCCTTGCCGAGCGCGTCCGGCACACCCAGCTTGACCGCGGCCCGTACGGCGGCGGCGCAGGCGGCGCCGAAGACGAGCTCGCGCAGGCGCATCGCGGGCGGTGTCGCGGCCTCGGCGGGCGCCGCGCTTTTCGCGGTGCCGTCCGCGCTGGTGGTTTCTGTCAAGGTCATTCCTCGCACAACCCCTTCGGTTCGGAGACGCGGCACGTGTTGTCACGGAAGACATTCGCGGTGCCCTGGTCACGGTCGGCCAGATCGGCCGGGCTGTTGCCCAGGGTCGTGTTGCCCCGGACGGTGTTGCCGGTGTCGGGGGCGCCCACCACGCTGCGGAAGAGCACGATCCCGCCGGACATCGGTGAGGTGCCGTGGTTGTCCACGACCCGGTTGCGGACCACGAGCGTCCGCTCTGCCCCCGTCAGCACGATTCCGGAACCCTGGATGAAGGGGAGCCGGGTGTTGCGCGGGCAGTACTTGTTGTTCGCCGCCACGAGGTTGTCGGAGACGGTCAGGCCCCCGGCCCGGGGGACGCCCTCGTCCCCGACGACGAACACGCCGCCGCAGTTGGCGGTGATGTGGTTGTCGACGACCCCCAGGTTGCGCACCCGGCGGAGCACGACCCCGATCCGGTTGCCCGTCAGCTCGTTGCCGCTGACACGGGTGCGCCGGGTGTCCAGCGCGCCGCCCTCCGCGTCCGCGGTGTTGGCCAGGAAGATCCCCGACTCGCCGTTCTGCCGGGAGACGTTGTCGCGCAGGAGCGTCCGCACCGAGTGCTGGACGCCGATGCCCTGACGACCGTTGTGCTCGGCGGTCACGTCACTGACCTCCAGGCCGTCGGTCCAGGAGGCGTCGACGCCGTTCTTGCCGAAGCCGGAGACCGAGAGCGACAGCAGCCGGACACCGCTCAGCCCGCTCTGCTCCGTTCCGGTGACACACAACCCGTGGCCCGCCAGTGCGCAGGCGTTCCCGTCGGGTCGCGCGCCCGGGGTGAGGACGGTGTCCGTGCCGTGACCGATCAGCGTCAGCCGCGGCTTGGTCACATTGACGCTGCCCGGGTAGGTCCCGGGGAGGATCTTGATGACGTCGCCCGGCCGGGCCCGGTCCACCGCGGCCTGGACGGACTCCCCGGGCCGGACGACCAGCGCGTCCTGCGACGTGGCCCCGGCCCGGGGAACGGCGTACAGCCCCAGCACACAGACGACCGCGGCCACGGTGGCCGCGTGGGGCCGACGAAGTGTCATGACTGCCGTACCTGCCTTCCGGGTGACGTCCCGGGTCACCCGAAATCTGACAGTATGAGTGGTTTTGTAGTATCGCCACTCTGCCGGGGCATCAGAGGCGGCAGCGGGAGAGGGACGTACGGGCACCACGACCCGGTGACCGGGCACCCCCGGCGCTACCGTTCCGTCGGCCGCCGCGTACCAGCGCCGACGCGCGCCAGGACCTGGCCGGCCGTCAGGACCGTTCCAGCCGACGCCCTTCGCTCCCGCCGGCGTCGCCGGCATCCGGGCCGCCACGGCATCCGGCCGGTGCGGCAACGTGACCAGCCCCGCGGGGACCTGCGGCCTCTGCGCGCCGCGCTGGACGGCGATCTGACGGGCACTTTGTATCCGCCACGCTGGGCGCCCCGGGAGGTCACGGGTCCCGGGACCCACGGCGACCGCCACGGCGCGACCGGCGGGTGCCGCGCCCAACGCCCCGTCCACCCGGGCGAGTACCGCGTCCCGCGCGACGGCGAGATTTACGGTCACGCTGCTGGGGACGCCGTCCGCGCGCGGTTCACCCGCACCTGGCCCCGGCCGACCGCACCCAGCCCGGTCGGTTGGGGAGTGGCCCCGGACCGGCGGCGGCCGTCTCGGCCGGCACCGGACCCGTGCGCTCCCAGCGGGTCGCGGTCAGTGCCGTCCACGGCGCCGGGGCCGGTCCGCGCGCCGGGACCGCGGCCGGCGCCCGGCAGGGCTCGGCGAGCACGCCCCGCACCCGGACCGCTGTCCGGCCGTGCCGCCGGGGCCGGTTGGCGCGGCGAGCCCTGACCGCGACCGCAGCCGGGGCGGGCCGCCTCCCGGCTGCGCGGTTCCCCCGGGCGGACTTCGGGGTGCCATCGAGGTCGACCGGTGCCATGCCGACCGGGACGTCAGGCGGCCTGCGGGGCCGTGTCGAGGGAGGCGGTGATGGCGGCGCCCGCCCCGCGCACCGAGGAGTCGAGCTGTTCGGCGGTGTACCCGTTGACGGCGATGATCTCCACGTCGGTGATGCCCATCCAGCCGAGGACGCCGCGGACGTAGGGGGCGTGGAAGTCCATCGGCGCGAAGTCCGGGTTGTCGAAGTCGCTGCCGGACGCTCGCAGGACGACCGCCTTCTTGCCCTTCAGCAGCCCCTCCGGGCCGTTCTCGCCGAAGGCGAAGGTGCGGCCGGCCATCATCACCTGATCGATCCACGCCTTGAAGGCGGCGGGGACGCCGAAGTTGTACATCGGCACGCCCAGCACCAGGACGTCGGCCTCCTCCATCTCGCGGATCAGCCGTTCGGAGGCGGCCATCGCGGCCTCGGTGCCGGTGTCGGCGGCCTCGGCCGGGCCGAACACCCCGGTGATCCACTCGGGCGAGACGAACGCCGGCGTGTCGACGGTGAGATCGCGGTAGGTGACGGTGCCGTGCGGGTCGCGGGCCTTCCAGGCGGCGACGTACGCGGCGGACAGGCGGCGGCTCGCGGAGCCTTCGGCGCGGGCGCTGGAGTCGATGTGCAGCAGGTGAGCCATGGGATTCCCCAAAAATACTGGATCGTGCAATCCATAACCCGGGTGGGTGGAGCGCGATCGGGTGGTTGGTGGTCCTGCCACGATAGGGGAAACTTTGTTGAAATCTAAACTGATGAGAGTTCAATCACCTTCAGGCAGTGCGTGCGGGTTCAGTGTCGCCAGCATGCGCCGCAGGTCGGCCCGGACGCGCCCCCGCTCCTGCGGGTCGAAGGGCGAGAGGGCCTCCTCCTCGGCGGGCGTGACGGCCCGCTCGGCGCGGCCCGCCAGCTCCTCGCCCTCCGGGGTGACGCTGACCTCGATGATCCGGCCGTGCGTCGCATGCGCCCTGCGTTCGACCAGTCCGCGCTCGGCCAGTCCCTGGACCGCGGTGCCCATCGACTGCGCGGTGACCCCGCACCGGCGTGCCAGCTCCGCGCCCGACATGGCTCCGTTCACGGTGAGCCGCATCAGGGCGCTGAACTGCGTCTGGGTCAGTCGCAGCGGCCGCAGTGCCTGCTCGATGCGCGTCCCGTACGCCTGCGAGAGCTGCCAGATCAGATAGCCGATGTGCTCGCTGGGGTCGCGCAGGGGCATTCCGGGCACCTTCTGGTTGTCTGTTAACTTATATAAGTCAGCTTATATTATAGGAGGGACCCTCCCTTGTGGACACCGTGATCATCACCGATGCGAACCCCCCGGCGGACCCGCCCCCCTCGCACCACCGGCACCGGCATCGGCACGTCCCGGGACCGCAGACCGACGCACCGCCCACCCGGCCGGGACTGACCGGCCCGAAGGCCGTGATCACCCCGGTGATCTCGGTGCTCGTCGTCGGGCTCGCCTTCGTGAGCGTCTTCCTCGCCGCCTTCCACACGCCCACGGCGCACCGGCTGCCGGTGGCGGTCGTCGCCTCGGACCACTCGGCGGCCCTGTTCGACGTCCGCCTCCAGCGCATCGCGCCCGAGGCCTTCCAGGTCGACCGGTACCCGGACGCGGCCTCGGCCCGGCACGCCGTGGAGCACCGCAAGGCCTACGCCGCCTACCTCTCCGACGACGGCAAGGCCGAGGTCGTCTACGCCGGTGCGAACGGCCCCGCGGTGTCCGCCCTGATCGCGCCCCTTGCCTCGGTCCCGCACGGGGAGGCCCACAAGATCCCCGTGGTCGACATCCTGCCGCTGTCGTCCGGCGACAGCAGAGGGCTGTCGGTCTTCTACGCCTCCTTCGGACTGATCCTGGCCGGCTTCCTCTTCGGTCAGCTGACCTACCAGGTCGCGCCACGGCTCTCCTTCAACCAGCGCGTCCTGAGCATCGTCCTCTTCGCCGTCCTCGGCGGACTGGCCACCACGCTGATCGCCTGCACGGCCTTCGGCGCGATACCCGGTCCCTTCTTCGGGATCTTCGGCGTCGTCACCCTCATGGCCGGCGCGGTCGCCGCCGCCACCGTCGCGCTCATCCGCGTCTTCGGCCCGGCCGGCGTGCCCCTGGGCTCCATCTTCATGCTCATCATCGGCAACGCCACCAGTGGCGGCGTCCTCCCGCCGTCCTTCCTGCCGAGCTGGCTGCAGCCGCTGGCCTCCGTCATGCCGGCCGGGGTGGGCGTGCGCGCCATGGACGGACTCTCCTACTTCCACCACGACGGACTGACCCGCGGGATCGTCATCCTCTGCTGCTGGATCGCGGCGTGCGTGGGCACCATGTTCCTGCTGGACCGCATCGCGGCGACCTCGGGGATCGTGCACGCGGCCACCCGCTGAGCGGGAACGGCTGCTCCCCGGGTCGTACCCGGCCCGCCTCCCCCCGGACGACGACCGGGCCCGCCACCCCCGGCAGGCTGGGGCCATGGCGACGACCACTTTTCCCACCGCCCCGGCACGGACGCACGAGCTCCCCCGCATGGCCGACCGTCTGTGCCACGCGACCGGGGCCCTGCTGATCCTGTCGGGCCTGTTCCACCTCGCCGTCCTCGTGGTGGACGGCGGCCCCTGGGACGGCCCGGTTTCCTGGCGCAAGCCGGCGACCTTCGGGCTCTCGTTCGGCCTGACCCTCCTCGCGGTCACCTGGGTCACCTCCTACCTGGCGGTCGGCGCGCGCCTGCGCAGCGTCCTGCTCGCCGTGTTCGCGGCCGACTGCGTGGCCGAGGCCGGTGGCATCACCGTGCAGGCGTGGCGGCGCGTGCCGTCGCACCTCGACATGGAGACCGGTTTCGACACCGCTGTCTCCATGACGCTCGCGGCCGGCGGCGCCGTCCTCGTCGCCGTCCTGTCGGCCTTCGCGCTCGCGTCCTTCCGGCATCGCCCCACCGGCCCCACCGGCATGCCCCTCGCCCTGCGCTCCGGCTTCGCGATCCTGCTCGTCGGCCTGTTCTCCGGTGCGGCCATGATCGCCCGCGGCGTCCACCTCACCCGCACCGGCCACCAGGCCGCCGCCTACGCCTCGACGGCCCCCCTCAAGCCCCTCCACGGCATCAGCCTCCACGCCGTGCTCGTCCTGCCGGCCCTGGCCTGGCTGCTGTCCCGCACCCACGTGAGCGAGCCCGCGAGGACGCGCGTCCTCCGCGCCGCCGTCGCCTGCTACGCCCTCGCGGTCGCAGCGACAGCGGCATGGGCGGTGGCCACGTACCGCTGAAGCGGGTTCCCTATCCGGACGGCGGCCGGCTCGTCCCCTGACGTCAGACCCACCGCCGTGAACTCCCGGCCCGGGAGACCGGCGCGGACCCCGCGCAGGAGGGCTCGCTTGGCCCTGGAAATCCCCCGGGACAGGCCGTCTGTCTTCAGGGACTTTCCGTCGCGTAAGCAGGGCAGGCCCCGACAGCGCTGAAAGACAGGAACACGCTGGTCAGGGCCGGTTTCCCTAGCACTCGATGACGTTGACCGCGAGGCCGCCGCGGGCGGTCTCCTTGTACTTCACCTTCATGTCGGCGCCGGTCTCCTTCATGGTCTTGATGACCTTGTCGAGGGAGACGTGGTGCCGCCCGTCCCCGCGCATCGCCATGCGCGCGGCGGTGACGGCCTTGACCGCGGCCATGCCGTTGCGCTCGATGCAGGGGATCTGGACGAGCCCGCCGACGGGGTCGCAGGTGAGGCCGAGGTTGTGCTCCATGCCGATCTCGGCGGCGTTCTCGACCTTCTCCGGGCCGCCGCCGAGGACCTCGGCGAGGCCGCCCGCTGCCATGGAGCAGGCGGAACCGACCTCGCCCTGGCAGCCCACCTCGGCGCCGGAGATGGAGGCGTTCTCCTTGAAGAGCATGCCGATCGCGCCCGCCGCGAGCAGGAAGCGGACGACGCCGTCCTCCTGCTCGGTCTGCGTCGACTGCGCGGCCACGAAGTTCACGTAGTAGTGGAGGACGGCCGGGATGATGCCGGCGGCGCCGTTGGTGGGGGCGGTGACGACGCGGCCGCCGGCGGCGTTCTCCTCGTTGACGGCCATGGCGTAGAGGGTGACCCACTCCATGGCGTGCGCGGCCGTGTTGCCCTCGGCGCGCAGCTGGCGGGCGGTGGCCGAGGCGCGGCGGCGGACCTTGAGGCCGCCGGGGAGGATGCCCTCGCGGGACAGCCCGGCCCTCACGCAGTCCTGCATGACCTGCCAGATCTCCAGCAGACCCGCGCGGATCTCGGCCTCGGTGCGCCAGGCCTTCTCGTTCTCCAGCATCAGGCCGGAGATGGACAGCCCGGTCTCCCGGGTGAGCCGGAGCAGTTCGTCGCCGGTGCGGAAGGGATACTTCAGCACCGTGTCGTCGAGCTTGATGCGGTCCTCGCCGACCGCGTCCTCGTCGACGACGAAACCGCCGCCCACCGAGTAGTAGGTCTTCTCCAGCACGGGGACGCCGGCCTCGTCGTACGCGAAGAGCGTCATGCCGTTGGCGTGGTACGGGAGCGAGCGGCGACGGTGCAGGATCAGGTCGTCGTCCGCGGAGAACGGGATCTCGTGGGCGCCGAGCAGGCTGATGCGGCCGCTGCCGCGGATCTCCTCGACCCGCTCGTCGGCGGTGTCGACGTCGACGGTGCGGGGGGAGTGCCCCTCCAGGCCCAGCAGCACCGCCTTGGGGGTGCCGTGGCCGTGACCGGTCGCGCCGAGCGAGCCGAACAGTTCGGCGCGCACGGAGGCGACGCCCGCCAGCAGGCCGTCGTTCTTCAGCCGCTGGGCGAACATCCGCGCGGCGCGCATCGGGCCCACGGTGTGGGAGCTGGACGGGCCTATGCCGATCGAGAAGAGGTCGAAGACGGAGATGGCCACGGTGCGATGACTCCTCGGGTTCGCGGACCCCGTTGTCCGCGGGCGGCCGGCGGGGTCGCCGCCGGGTGGTACGTGGGCGGCGTGGGTGCGCCGCGCTTGCTCCAGTGTGCGGGACCGTCCTCACGGGCGGTCCCGCACACCGGGTGACGCCGGTTACCTCAGGCCGGGGTACAGCGGGTGTTTGCCGGCCAGGGCGGTGACCCGGGCGCCGAGCGCCTTGGCGGTCTCCGGGTCGAAGCCCGGCTTGAGGGCCTCGGCGATGACGTCGGCGACCTCGCGGAAGTCCTCCGCGCCGAAGCCCCGGGTGGCCAGCGCCGGGGTGCCGATGCGCAGGCCGGAGGTGACCATCGGCGGGCGCGGGTCGTTCGGGACGGCGTTGCGGTTGACCGTGATGCCGATCGCGTGCAGCCGGTCCTCGGCCTGCTGGCCGTCGAGCTCGCTGTCGCGCAGGTCGACCAGGACCAGGTGGACGTCGGTGCCGCCGGACAGCACCGAGACACCGGCCGCGGTGACGTCGCCCTGCGTCAGCCGCTCGGCGAGGATCTTCGCGCCTTCCAGGGTGCGGACCTGGCGGTCCTTGAACTCCTCGCTCGCCGCGATCTTGAAGGCGACCGCCTTCGCCGCGATGACGTGCTCCAGCGGGCCGCCCTGCTGGCCCGGGAAGACCGCCGAGTTGATCTTCTTGGCGAGCTCGGCCTTGCACAGGATGACGCCGCCGCGCGGGCCGCCGAGCGTCTTGTGCGTGGTGGTGGTGACGACGTCCGCGTGCGGCACGGGGGAGGGGTGTAGCCCCGCCGCCACCAGGCCGGCGAAATGCGCCATGTCGACCATCAGGTACGCGCCGACCTCGTCGGCGATCCGGCGGAAGGCCGCGAAGTCCAGCTGCCGCGGGTACGCCGACCAGCCGGCGATGATCAGCTTCGGGCGGGACTCCTTGGCCAGGCGCTCGACCTCGGCCATGTCGACCTGCCCGGTCTCCGCGTCCACGTGGTAGGCGACCACGTTGTAGAGCTTGCCGGAAAAGTTGATCTTCATGCCGTGGGTCAGGTGCCCGCCGTGAGCGAGGTTCAGGCCCAGGATCGTGTCGCCGGGGTTCAGCAGCGCGAACATCGCGGCCGCGTTGGCCTGCGCGCCCGAGTGCGGCTGGACGTTGGCGTGCTCGGCGCCGAAGAGCGCCTTGATCCGGTCGATCGCGAGCTGCTCGACGACGTCGACGTGCTCGCAACCGCCGTAGTAGCGGCGCCCGGGGTACCCCTCGGCGTACTTGTTGGTCAGCACCGAGCCCTGGGCCTGGAGCACCGCGACCGGAGCGAAGTTCTCCGAGGCGATCATCTCAAGGGTGGACTGCTGGCGGTGGAGTTCGGCGTCGACGGCGGCGGCGACGTCGGGGTCGAGCTCGTGCAGTGAGCTGTTGAGAAGCGACATCTGGGGGGTCATCCGTCCGGAGGTCGGAGTGGACAGGGCGGAGCGGTCGGGAGGTCCCGAGCGGTCAGTTGCCGGTGAAGGCGGTGTACTCGTCCGCGGAGAGCAGGTCGCCCGGCTCGTCGGACACCTTCACCTTGAACAGCCAGCCGCCCTCGAAGGCCGCCGAGTTCACCAGCGAGGGGTCGTTGACGACATCCTCGTTGACCTCGGTGACCTCGCCGGAGACCGGGGCGTAAAGGTCGCTGACCGACTTGGTGGACTCCAGCTCACCACAGGTCTCACCCGCGGCGACCGTGTCGCCCACCGCCGGGAGCTGGACGTAGACGACGTCGCCGAGGGCGTTCGCCGCGTGCTCGGTGATGCCCACCGAGGACACACCGTCCGCGTCGGCGGCCGAGACCCACTCGTGCTCCTTGCTGTACCGCAGCTGCTGGGGGTTGCTCATGACGTGAATTCTCCTGGATGACGGTATGTGCTGGTGAACGGCTGTCTTGACAGGTGGGACGACTGTGCCCGATGTGATCGGGAACTCAGCGCTGCCGCTTGTAGAACGGCAGGGCCACCACCTCGTACGGCTCATGCGTACCGCGGATGTCCACGCCCACACCGGAGGTGCCCGGCGCGGCGTGCCCGGCGTCCACGTACGCCATGGCGATGGGCTTGCCCAGGGTCGGGGACGGTGCGCCGGAGGTGACCTCGCCGACCACCTCGCCGCCCACCACCACCGGGTAGCCCGCTCGGGGGACCCGGCGGCCCTCGGCGACCAGGCCGACCAGCTTGCGCGGCGGCGCGGCCTCGGCCTTGGCGGCGGCCGCGGCCAGCGCCTCACGGCCCACGAAGTCACCCGGCTTGTCGAACTTGACGACCCGGCCGAGCCCGGCGTCGAAGGGCGTGAGCGCGGTGGTCAGCTCGTGCCCGTACAGCGGCATGCCCGCCTCCAGGCGCAGCGTGTCGCGGCAGGACAGGCCGCACGGCACCAGGCCGGCCTCCGCGCCCGCCTCGGTCAGGGCCTGCCACAGCTTCTCCGCGTCGGCCGGGGCGACGAAGAGCTCGAAGCCGTCCTCGCCGGTGTAGCCCGTGCGGGCGATCAGCGCGGGGACGCCGGCCACCGTGCCGGGCAGGCCCGCGTAGTACTTGAGCCCGTCCAGGTCCGCGTCGGTGACCGACTTCAGGATGGCGGACGACTGCGGGCCCTGGACGGCGAGCAGCGCGTAGGCGTCCCGGTCGTCGCGGACGGCGGCGTCGAAGCCGGCGGCGCGCTCGGTCAGCGCGTCGAGGACGACCTGGGCGTTGGAGGCGTTGGCGACGACCATGTACTCCTCGTCACCGAGGCGGTAGACGATCAGGTCGTCGAGGATGCCGCCGTCGGGCGCGCAGATCATCGTGTAGCGGGCGCGGCCCACCGCCAGCGCCGAGATGTGGCCGACCAGCGCGTGGTCCAGCGCCTGGCCCGCGGCCGGACCGGTGACCGTGATCTCGCCCATGTGGGACAGGTCGAAGAGGCCGGCCCGGGTCCGCACGGCGGTGTGCTCGTCGCGCTCGCTGGCGTACCGCAGCGGCATGTCCCAGCCCGCGAAGTCGGTCATGGTGGCGCCGAGGGCGCGGTGCAGCGCGTCCAGTGCGGTACGGCGGGGTTCACTCATCGGTCGGGCTCCCAAGGCGAGGAAGGGACAGGTAGGGCGATGACGGGGCAGGTCCTCCCCATCTGTCATCGGAACCTGAGAGGTTCACCTGGACCCCCCGGGTGGAGGAGTCCTGGCTTGCACCTTGGGTGGGGCGGCACCCCCGTGACCGGGAGGGCGCGCCCGCTTTTCAGATGTGCCTCGAACGCGCGGTATCTGTGCCTGAGAGATTCAAGGGAGGACTTGCTCCTTCGGCGTCCCGCCCGCCGCAGCGGTGCGGAAAACTCTCCCGCGCGGCCTCGAACGGCCGGTATGAGATTGAGGCGGCCATCATTGCACGGGCGTACGCCGTTGTCGCGATCGCGTCCCGGATGTCCCGGTCCGGTCCCGATCCGGTAGTAACGACGCCGTTCCTCTGGGTAGGCAAAGACACAGGATTTACCATTTCTTGAATGTCTGACCCGGAGGGCGAACTGTGCGTTGGCAGAGTGCGTATGCGACGGCCGGGGTCCCGGCCGTGTCCCGGCCGGTAACGGCGCGGGCCGGGGAGGCGCGCCGCGGGGGCCGCGCCGTGCGGCCGCGCCGGCTGCTCGACCTGCGGCGGGGGCGCCGGCCGGTGCGCGTCCTGCGCTACCCGGCGGGTGACGTCCTGGTCGTCTCCGGCCTCCCGGGCGGCGGCAAGAGCACCCTCATGCGCCGCGCGGCGGGCGGCGCCCGCCTCATCGACTCGCAGGACGTACGCGAACGCTGGCAGGCCCGGCTGCCGCGGCTGCTGCCGTACCCCCTCTACCGGCCCCTGGTGCGGCTCGCGCACTACGCCGGACTGTGGCGGGCGCTGCGCTCGGGCGACAGCGTCGTATTGCACGACTGCGGCACCTTGCGCTGGGTGCGCGCCTGGGTCGCCCGCGCGGCGCGACGCCGGGGGCGGGGCATGCACCTGGTGCTGCTGGACGTCCCCGTGCGGACCGCGTTGGACGGCCAGCGCGAACGCGGCCGCCGGGTGTCGGGGTACGCCATGGCCCGGCACCGCAACGCCTCCCGCCGCCTGCTGGCGGAGGCGGAGGCGGGCCGGCTGCCCGGAGCGTGCGTCTCGGTGGTGCTGCTGGACCGCGAAGCGGCCCGGGAGCTCGAGTCCATCGACTTCGACGGCTGAGCGGCCGGGCCGCGACGCGTGAGGGGTGGAACCGCTACTGACCCTGAGGGTCCGGCTGGGCCTGCGGCGCGAACTGCGCGTCGGGCGACAGCTGCTGCCCCTGGTCGTTCAGGGGCAGTGGCGGCAGCGAAATCGGCAGCGGCAGTGCGCCGGTGAGCAGCTTCGGCACCGCCATCAGCAGGGCCTGCAGGTCGGCGACGACGGTGGCGACACCGGCCGACACGCCCGCGAGGTCCTTGGCCACCACCTTGGCCAGCAGGTCCGTGACGTCCTGACCCAGCCTGGTGAGCGCGGTCCTGACGTCGTCGACGGCGTCCGCGGCGCCCTGGTCACCCGGCCCGCCGACCTGATCGATGGCGCCTGGATCACCCACATCACCCAACTGGCCGGGATCGCCTGGGTCCAGGCCCGCCTCTGGCGCGCCCGGGTCCATGGCCGCCGGGTCGGTGATGCCGGGAGACACCGCACCAGCCTGGTCGAGGACCGAGGCCAGCTGTCGGCTCGCCTCCTCCAGACCCCTGCGGAGTTCCTCCAGCTTCGCCGAGTCCGGGCTTTCGACCTGGGCTTCCTGAGTGAGCTTGGCCCCGATGGACAGCGTGTCACCCAGACTGGCGATGAGTTGGGCGTCGCCGGTCTCCGCCGCGCGGGCGGCGAGGTGCTCGACCTCGACGGCCGTGCTCCGGGTGGGGGCGTGGGCACTCGCGACACCGCCGGTGAGGCCCATCGTCAGCGAGGCGCAGACAGCCGCCGCTATGAGGGTGGAGTTGATCCTGGTGATGCGCATGTCGAGACATCTCCCGGTTGAGGGTTTTCTCCTTGCTCGTCCTACCTTCGGAGCCGTTGTCACGCTTCGCAACCGGACGATCGCTTCGCGTGACGGCCGTGTGATCAGGGGTCGCTTCCGCCCGCCGCCGGATAGGGTTTCCACGGAGCGCATCACCACAGGAAATTGCGAGGCGAGACGCAGTGAACATCCCGGGGCAGCGGATACCGGACGGCTTCGCCCCGCCGGTCCACGGTGCCGGCGGCTGGCCCGCCAACGAACTCGAGGAAGTGCTCTCCGCGGCACTCGGCGACCCGGGTGCCACGGCCCGCGTCCTGGAGGTGCTCGGGCGCTCGCAGTTGTGGATCCCGCTGCCGAACGGCGGCGGCCCCGACAGCACCGACCTCGACCTGCCGACCCTCGAACTCGAGGGCGGCGTCTACGTCCCGGTCTTCAGCTCCGAACAGCAGTTCCTCGCCGCCGGCTCCGGCATGAGCTTCGCCGTCGCCCCCGCACGCGAGTTCGCCCGCGGGCTGCCTCCGCAGCTCGGGATAGCCGTCAACCCCGGTGGCGCGGTGGGTATCCCGCTGCCGCCCGCCGCCGTGATGGAGCTGTGCCGCACCGACCGCGAGCCCGGCACCCCGACCGGGGCCCGGGTCCGGCTGTGGGAACCCTCGCCGGACGAGGAGCCGGTCGACTTTCTGGCCGCCGCCGCGGGCGAGTTCGCCGTGATCCCCGTCGTGCTCTCCGCCCGCCGCGCGCTGGCCAGCGTCGAGGGCGACCCCGCCACGCTCTTCGTCGGCGTCGAACTCGACCGCTGGCAGGAGGAGGACCGGGCCGCCGCCATGGCCGCCCTCGGGCGCGCGCTCGGCGCCGTACCGCTGCCCTGGCAGGTCAATCTGGTCCTGCTGGACGTCGCGCAGGACCCCATCGGCGACTGGATGCTGGAGCGCGTGCGACCCTTCTATGTCGGCACGGGCGCATAACCTGGGTCCGGCACGACACCCGAGTCATTCGGCGAAGCAGACGACGCGGACAAGGCAGACGCGGAAGGGCGGGACACGTGAGCGCCGGCGTGGGAGGGGGCGGGGGGCTGGAGCATGCGCTCCGGCAGGTGACGCCCGGTAGGTACGACGCCTACGAGGAAGTGCTGCGGGCCCTCGCCGACAGCCAGGTGTGGATGCTGCTCTGGCAGGGGACCCCCGGCGGGGCGGACGCGCAGTACGGCAACATGGAGGTCGCCGGCCACGGCTACGCGCCCTGCGTGACCTCACCGCAGGAGTTCGCCGCAAGCGGCTGGAACCGGGCCCACGAGGTGGTGTCCGGCCGCGAGATCGCGGCCTCGCTGTTCCCCGACCGCTGGGGCCTGTGGCTCAACCCGCACGCCCCCGGCGGCGGTGTCGGCATCCCGTGGCTCGACCTGCGGCGTGTCTGCCTCGGCCTCGACCGCTCCCCGGCCGGACCGCTGCGGATCGGCGAGCCCGCGCTCCAGATCCCCCAGTACTACGCCCTGTTGTGCCAGCAGGCCCATCGCAACCCGGCAGTCCGCTCGCTGCGGCGCGCCTGGGTCCAGCCCGTGCTGGGCGAGCCGTACCTCGCGATCGGTGTCGACCTCTACGACGCCGGGCCCCAGGCCGCGGAATCGGTGCGCCTGATGATGCAGTCCGCCCTCGGGGCGGTGCCGCAGGGGCTGCCGGTCGCCACGGTCGCCCTCACGGACGAGTACGACCCGGTCGGCATGTGGATGCGGGCCTCCGCGCAACCCTTCTACTCCCGCGACGCCCACGGTGCGCCGGGCGTGGCAGGGGCACCCGGGGCGACGTACGGCTGGGCCCCACAGCCCTACTGACGCCTGCGGCGGGTTCCCCGCGGTGCGGCGGTGCCGGTTCGTGGGCGGCTCGCGCGTTGTTGTCCTGCGGTGGGCTCTTTTCCCGCCCGCCCACCCGTGCGGCATCGTCGGCGGGTGCGGGTGGCCCCTGTGGGCGATGCCGCCCCCCGTGCACGCAACGCAGGCGGTGGCGGGCGGGTGGGAGACGGCCCGCCGCAGGCGCAACGTACCCGCACCCGCCCACGCACCCGCAGGGCACCCCTCCCGCACCCGCAGGCGCCCCGCGAGGGCCCCACCCGGTCAGAGGGCCGCGTCGATGAGACCCAGGGGCGGGCTGCCCAGCTCCAGCAGCGCCCCGTGGAACCGCTGCAGCGAGAACCCCGGCCCCCAGTCGCGCCGGGCGCGCTCACGAAGCCGCATGATCTCCAGTTTGCCCCAGGTGTACCGCCCGTACGCCGCGTCGAAGGTGCCACGCCGCGCCTCGGAGGCCGCGCCGGCCCGGGCGAGGTGGGCGTCCCGCATGAACCGCTGCGTGGCCTCCTCCAGCGTCATCGCCCCCGTGTGCAGCCCGATGGCGCACGCGAGCCGGGTGACGCGCACGAGCGCCTCCAGGGCCACACCGATCGCGAAGCGGGGGTCGCGGGCCCGGAAGCCCTCCTCGAGGCAGACCTCCTCGACGTAGTGCGCCCAGCCCTCACAGAAGGACAGCGAGTGCAGGACGCGCCGCACCTGCGTGGCTGCGTGCCGCAATGCCCGGCCGTGGGCGAAATGGCCGGGCGCCACCTCGTGGACGGTGATCGCCGGCAGGCTCGTGCGGCTGAAGACCGAGAGCCACTCCTCGCGTTCCTCCTCCGGCCAGTCCGGCTCCGGCGGGGTGACGTGGTACCAGGACGCGGAGTCGGCCTCCTCCGGCGCGGCCCAGGTCATCATCGCCATCGACCAGCGGCGCGACGGCGGTGCCGGCCCGACGAGGCAGTCGCCGTCGAGCCAGGGCACGAGCCCCCGCTGCCGGGTGAAGTCGATGACCTCGTCCGTGAGCCGGGCGGCCTCGGGGATGACCCCGTCCGCGTCCGGGTGGTCGGCGAGCAGCCGCGGGATGAGCTCGTCCACGCCGGCCTTCGGGTCCAGCCGCCGGCAGGAGTCCGTGAGGATCGCGGTGAGCCGGTCCCGCTCGCGCTCGGCCTCGTCGGCGAGGGCCGACAGGTCGACGTGCAAGCCTTCTTGACTGCCCATCAGCAGGGCCAGCGCCGCCCCGCCGAGCCGTGGGTCGGGGTCGCCGGTCTCGGCTGCGCGGGCGATGTGGTCGACCAGCCTGGCGTGCGCGGCGAGCGCGGGGCCGGCCTGCGGCTCACGGTCCGGATCGAGGTCGGCGGCCAGGCCGCGGACCGCCCCGAGGAGTGCCCCGGCGACCGGCGCGCTCACCCGGTCGAGCGAGGCGATGGCCGCGTCGACGGCGTCCGGCCACTGCTGGAGGTGGCGCCTGCGGGCCTCGGCGAGCTCCTCGCGGGGCGCGTACTCGCGGTCGTACGCGGTGAGTTCGAGATTGGACAAATGCGGATATGGGTCACGTCGGTGCAGTTCCAGCTCGCCGTACTGGACCTTGAGGGTGTCCTCGAAGACCGACAGGTGCCGCTCGTCGTGGGAGTCGGGAAGGGCCGGTTCGCGGAGCCGGGCGTGGGCGAGCGAGGACAGTCCGCGGCGGACGCCGTCGGGCGACAGATCCTGCACCTGGCCGTCGTACTCGTGAAGTCCCGCCATCTCCCTGACCACGGGGACCATCAGGTCGCACACCGAGCGAAGCCGATCATTCATGGGATCGAAGGTAGCGACTCCCGTTGCATCGCGGCGATCTGTCAACGCGCGTAACACTGCGGTAATAACAGGCGAAGGCTCACCACATCACGGTTGCGCATCGCTTCCCTGTGGGGTCTGGCGCGTGATCCATGCCCCATGAAGACTCGCGCACCAAGGCGCCTCACACGTCGCCTTAACGATTCATCACAAGCCAAACACACAGACCAGCGCCACCGCACCACCATCAAGAGCTGCGCCCGACATGGTCGGTCCGCTCCGTCGACCCGGGCGGACGGCCAGGCGAAGCCGGCCACCGCCGGCAGGGGGATGCACGAGGAGACATGACAGCACCGCTGCACGACACCGCTGAGACGGCCGTCGCCGACGTCGCCGCCGACATACCCGCGAAGGCGATCGAGGGCCGCTCGCCCGGGCGTATCGCATGGATGCGCCTCAAGCGCGACAAGGTGGCGCTGGCAGGCGGCGTGATCGTCGTCTTCCTCATCCTGGTCGCGATCTTCGCCCCCCTCATCGTCAGCGCCCTCGGTCACCCGCCGAACGACTTCCACGAGAACAAGATCGACCCGCTCTTCGGGACCCCCACCGGCAAGTGGGGCGGCATCAGCGGGGATTACCTCCTCGGCGTGGAGCCGGTCAACGGCCGCGACGTCTTCAGCCGCATCGTCTACGGGACGCGGATCTCCCTGCTGGTGGCCTTCCTCTCGGCGATCGTCGCGGTGGTCCTCGGCACCTTCTTCGGCATCATGGCCGGCTACTTCGGCGGCTGGGTCGACGCCGCCATCGGCCGCGTGATGGACGTCCTGCTGGCCTTCCCCCAGCTGCTGTTCATCATGTCCCTGGTCTCGGTCATGCCGAACTCGCTGCTGGGCTTCAGCGGCACCGGCGTGCGCATGGGCGTGCTGGTGGTAGTCATCGGGTTCTTCGGCTGGCCCTACGTCGGGCGCATCGTCCGCGGCCAGACCCTGAGCCTGCGGGAACGCGAGTACGTCGACGCGGCCCGCAGCCTGGGTGCGGGCCGTGGCTACATCCTCTTCCGGGAACTGCTCCCGAACCTCGTCGCGCCGATCACCGTCTACGCGACGCTGATGATCCCGACGAACATCCTCACCGAGGCCGCCCTGAGCTTCCTCGGGGTCGGCGTGAAGCCGCCCACCTCGTCGTGGGGACAGATGCTCTTCAAGGCGCTGTCCTTCTACGAGACGGACCCGATCTTCATGCTGATCCCGGGCCTCGCGATCTTCATCACCGTGCTCGCCTTCAACCTCTTCGGTGACGGCGTACGGGATGCGCTGGACCCGAAGGGCTCCCGCTAGCCCTCGCACACCGCCCCTGCCATTCCCGTCAGGTGGCTTCTCACCGAGAAGGACCGCAGGCCCGCGCAAAGCCGCGGACCGCGAATCACGGAGGTTACGAAAAAGTGACATCCCCACGCTCATCGAGGCGCAGGCTGGCCGCAGGGACGGCCGTCGTGGTCGCCGCGCTGCTGTCGACCGCCGCTTGCGGCGGCGGAGGCGGCGGTGGCAAGTCCGACGGCAACGCCAAGGCCCCCGGATTCAACGCCGCCGTCAACAAGGTGGCGAACGCGTCCGACAAGAAGGGCGGCACGCTCAAGTTCATCGGCACGCAGGACGCCGACTCCTGGGACCCGCAGCGTGGCTACTACGGCTTCATGTGGGACTTCGCCCGGTACTACACCCGTCAGCTGGTCTCCTTCACCCCGGAGCCGGGTCTGGCCAGCACCACGCTGAAGCCGGACCTCGCGACCGGCCTCGCGAAGGTCAGCGACGGCGGCAAGACCTACACGTACACCCTGAAGGACGGCCTGAAGTGGGAGGACGGCTCCCCGCTGACCTCCAAGGACGTCAAGTACGGCATCGAGCGCATCTGGGCGCAGGACGTCATCTCCGGTGGCCCGATCTACCTGCAGCAGGTGCTCGACCCCGAGGGCAAGTACAAGGGCCCGTACAAGGACACCTCCGCCGACAAGCTCGGTCTGACGGCCATCGAGACGCCGGACGACAAGACCATCGTCTTCCACCTGCCGAAGCCCAACAGCGACTTCGAGCAGATGCTGGCGATGCCGTCCGGCTCCCCGGTTCCCGCGGCCAAGGACACCGGTGCGAAGTACGGCCTCAAGCCGTTCTCCAGCGGCCCGTACAAGTTCCAGTCGTACACGCCGAACAAGTCGATGGTCCTGGTCCGCAACACCAACTGGAGCGCGTCCACCGACGACCTCCGCAAGGCGCTGCCGGACAAGATCACGGTCACCCTGACCACCAACGCCGACGACATGGACAAGCGCCTGATCAACGGCGACTACGACCTGGACCTGAACGCCACCGGCGTCGGCCAGGCCGCGCGCGCCGAGGTGCTCGGCAAGAACAAGGCCAACGCCGACAACCCGAACACCGGCTTCATCCGCTACGCGGTCTTCCCGACGACGGTCAAGCCGATGGACAACGTCCACTGCCGCAAGGCGGTCATCCTCGCGGCCGACCACAAGTCGCTGCAGACCGCCCGCGGCGGCCCGCAGGCCGGCGGCGAGATCGCCCCGAACATGCTCCCGCTGGGCATCAAGGGCGCCGACGGCAAGTACGACCCGTACAACGTCCTGAAGGACACGACGGGCAACGTCGAAGAGGCCAAGAAGGAGCTCGAGGCCTGCGGCCAGCCCAAGGGCTTCAAGACCACGATCGCGGTCCGCAACAACAAGCCGATCGAGATCGCGACGGCCGAGTCGCTGCAGGAGTCGCTGAAGAAGGTCGGCATCACCACCGAGCTCGACGAGTTCGACGGTGCGCAGACCGCCGGCATCATCGGTGCCCCGAAGACGGTCAAGTCCAAGGGCTACGGCATCATCATCATGGGCTGGGGCGCCGACTTCCCGTCGGGTCAGGGCTTCCTCCAGCCGCTGGTCGACAGCCGGTTCATCCTTGAGAGCGGCAACAACAACTTCGCCGAGATCAAGGACAAGTCGATCGACGGCCTGTTCGACCAGGCGCTGCAGCAGACCGACCCGAACGCGGCGGCCGAGCTGTACAAGCAGATCAACCAGAAGGTCTCCGAGGGCGCGTACTACCTGCCCTTCACCTTCGAGAAGAACATCATCTGGCGCAGCTCGCGCCTGACCAACGTCTACACGGCCGACGCGTACAACGGCCGCTACGACTACGCCTCGCTGGGCGTGAAGTAACAACCCTCGAATCGATCGAGTGCCACACCCGCTAGGCACGAAGGGCAGGTGATGGCCGCGTGCGGCGGCCCGGGGAACCCCCGGGCCGCCGCCGGGCCGAGCACAGTGCTTGCATACATCATCCGGCGACTGTTCGCTGTCGTCGTCATGTTGCTGGTCATCACGTTGGTGACCTTCGGGATCTTCTTCCTGATCCCCAAATGGGTCGGTGTCGACCCCGCCACCTACTTCATCGGGAAGCAGGCGGACCCGGCCTCCCTTGAGGGCATTCGGAAGAAGATGGGCCTCGACGATCCCATCCTCGTGCAGTTCGGCAAGTTCCTGTGGGGGCTGTTGGCCGGGCGTGACTACGCCAACGGCACGGACGTCACCCATTGCCCCGCCCCCTGCTTCGGCTACTCCTTCCGCAACGAGCAGGCGATCTGGCCGGTCCTGACCGACCGTCTCCCGGTGACCCTGCAGCTGGCCGCCGGCGCCTGTGTCATCTGGGTCGTCGTCGGTGTCGGCACCGGTGTCGTCTCCGCCCTCAAGCGCGGCTCCGCGCTGGACCGTTCCCTGATGACGGTGGCGCTCGCCGGTGTCTCGCTCCCCATCTACTTCACCGGCATGATCGCCCTCGCGGTGGTCGTCTACGGGCTCGGATGGATCGACGGCCAGTATGTGCCGTTCGGTGATTCGCCCTCGGGCTGGTTCGGCGGCATGCTGCTGCCCTGGGTCACCCTCGCCTTCCTCTATGCCGCCATGTACGCCCGGATGACCCGGGCCACCATGCTGGAGATCATGGGCGAGGACTACATCCGCACCGCGCGCGCCAAGGGCCTGCGCGAGCCGGTCGTGATCGGCAAGCACGCCATGCGCTCGACCATGACCCCGGTGCTCACCATCCTCGGCATGGACCTCGGCGCCCTGGTGGGCGGTGCGATCCTCACCGAGACGACGTTCAGCCTGCCCGGCATCGGCCAAGCGGCGGTGAAGGCGATCTCGGACAAGGACTTCCCGCTGATCCTCGGCGTCACGCTGATCGCGGCCGTCGCCGTGGTGGTGGCCAACCTCCTCGTAGACCTGCTGTACGCCGTCGTCGACCCGCGCGTGAGGCTGTCATGACCGACCTCCCCATCCAGAAGTCCGGTACCGGGGCGGACTCCGCCCCGAACGAGCCGGTGGCCGGGAAGGCACAGCCCACGGCGTTTCTGGAGGTCCGCGACCTCAAGGTGCACTTCCCGACCGACGACGGCCTGGTGAAGTCCGTCGACGGCCTCTCCTTCCAGCTGGAGAAGGGCAAGACCCTCGGCATCGTCGGCGAGTCCGGCTCCGGCAAGTCCGTCACCTCGCTGGCCATCATGGGCCTGCACCGGGCCGGCCAGTACGGCCGCAGCAAGGCCCGGATGTCCGGCGAGATCTGGCTCGACGGAAAGGAGCTGATCGGCGCCGACCCGGACGAGGTCCGGCGGCTGCGCGGCAAGGACGTCGCGATGATCTTCCAGGACCCGCTGTCCGCGATGCACCCCTACTTCACCGTCGGCGCACAGATCGTCGAGGCGTACCGGGTGCACCACGACGTGTCCAAGGCCGTGGCCCGCAAGCGCGCGATCGAGATGCTCGACCGCGTCGGCATCCCGCAGCCCGACAAGCGCGTCGACGACTACCCGCACCAGTTCTCCGGCGGCATGCGCCAGCGCGCGATGATCGCCATGGCGCTGTCCAACAACCCTGACCTGCTCATCGCCGACGAGCCGACCACCGCGCTCGACGTGACCGTGCAGGCGCAGATCCTGGACCTCATCCGGGACCTGCAGAAGGAGTTCGGCTCCGCGGTCGTCATCATCACCCACGACCTCGGCGTCGTCGCCGAGCTCGCGGACGACATCCTGGTGATGTACGGCGGGCGCTGCGTGGAGCGCGGGCCGGCCGACAAGGTCTTCTACGAGCCCCAGCACCCCTACACGTGGGGACTGCTGGGCTCGATGCCGCGCCTCGACCGTGAGCGCACCGAACGTCTCAACCCGGTCAAGGGCTCGCCGCCGAGCCTCATCAACGTGCCGTCCGGCTGCGCCTTCCACCCGCGCTGCCCGTACGCGGAGCTCACCGGCGGCGCCAGCACCACCGTCGTTCCGGAACTGCGCGAGGTCGGTAGCCGGCACCACGCCGCCTGCCACCTGGGCGTGGCGGACCGGGAGCGCATCTGGACCGAAGAGATTGCGCCGAAGCTGTGAAAGGCCAGGAGATGACGATCCCCCAGCAGTCGACCGCCGACGGGTCGGATGCGCTGCTCAAGGTGAGCGGCCTGGTCAAGCACTTCCCGATCACCAAGGGCCTGCTGCGCCGCCAGGTCGGCGCGGTGAGGGCGGTCGACGGCATCGACTTCCACGTCAACCCCGGGGAGACCCTCGGCGTGGTCGGCGAGTCCGGGTGCGGCAAGTCCACCATGGGCCGGCTGATCACCCGGCTGCTCGAACCGACCGGCGGGAAGATCGAGTTCGAGGGCCGCGACATCACGCACCTGGGCACCGCGGGCATGCGCCCGCTCCGCCGCGACGTGCAGATGATCTTCCAGGACCCGTACTCCTCCCTCAACCCGCGGCACACCGTAGGCACCATCGTCGGCGCGCCGTTCCGGCTGCAGAAGGTGCAGACGGAGAGCGGGGTGAAGAAGGAGGTGCAGAACCTCCTGGAGCTGGTCGGCCTCAACCCCGAGCACTACAACCGCTACCCGCACGAGTTCTCCGGCGGCCAGCGGCAGCGCATCGGCATCGCCCGCGCGCTGGCGCTCAAGCCCAAGCTCGTGGTCGCGGACGAGCCGGTGTCGGCGCTCGACGTCTCCATCCAGGCCCAGGTGGTCAACCTCCTGGACGATCTGCAGAGCGAGCTCGGCCTGACCTACGTGATCATCGCGCACGACCTGTCGGTCATCCGGCATGTGTCGGACCGCATCGCGGTGATGTACCTCGGCAAGATCGTGGAGGTCGCGGACCGCGAGTCCCTCTACACCAAGCCGATGCACCCCTACACCAACGCGCTGCTCTCCGCGGTGCCGGTGCCGGACCCCAAGCGGCGCGCCAAGCGTGAGCGGATCCTGCTGACCGGCGACGTCCCGTCGCCGATCTCCCCGCCGTCCGGCTGCCGCTTCCACACCCGCTGCTGGAAGGCGACCGAGGTCTGCAAGACCACGGAGCCACCGCTGGTCACCCTGGCCACCGGGCACGAGGTGGCCTGCCACCACCCGGAGAACACCGACGGCGACTCCGGCGGCGGGGCGGCCGGGAAGACGGCCGAAAAGGCCTAGCCACCCACCCGGCACAATGGGACCGGTGCAAACCGAACTGTTCAGTCACTCCGTCCAGCACGTGCTCGACCTCGTCGGAATCTTCGTCTTCGCGATCTCCGGCGCGCTGCTCGCCGTACGCAAGAACTACGACGTCTTCGGCATGGCGGTGCTCGCCGAGGTCACCGCGCTGGGCGGAGGGCTGATCAGGGACCTGATCATCGGGGCGGTCCCGCCGGCCGCCTTCACCGACCTCGGATACTTCCTGACCCCGCTGATCGCCACCACGGTGGTGTTCTTCCTGCACCCCCAGGTCGAACGGATCAACACCACCATCAACATCTTCGACGCGGCCGGCCTCGGCCTGTTCTGCGTCGCCGGCACCACCAAGGCCTACGACTACGGCCTCAACCTCACCGCCTCCGCCACCCTGGGGCTCGCCACCGCCGTCGGCGGCGGCGTGCTGCGCGACCTGCTCGGCAACGAGGTCCCCTCCCTGCTGCGCTGGGACCGCGACCTGTACGCGGTGCCGGCCATCGTGGGGGCCACCGTCGTGGTGCTGCTCATCAAGTTCGAGGCCCTGACCCCCGGCACCGGGGTCCTCGCCGTCGTCAGCGCCTTCGTCCTGAGGCTGCTGGCCATGCGTTTCCACTGGCGCGCCCCGCGCGCCTGGCACCGGCGCACCACCGCCGCGGAGGAGCTCCACATGTAGCGGGGCACCGACGGGCACGGCGGGGCCCCGGGCGGGCCCAGGTCCGGGGAGGGGCCGCGCCGCCCGTAGAATCACGCTCATCATGGCCTACCTCGACCACGCCGCCACGACCCCGATGCTGCCGGAAGCCGTCGAGGCGATGACCGCGCACCTTGCCGTCACAGGCAACGCCTCCTCCCTCCACGCGGCCGGCCGCCGGGCCAGACGCACGGTGGAGGAGTCCCGCGAGTCCCTGGCCGCCGCGCTCGGCGCCCGCCCCAGCGAGATCGTCTTCACCGCGGGCGGCACCGAGGCCGACAATCTCGCCGTCAAGGGACTGTACTGGGCCCGCCACGACGCCGACCCCCGGCGCACCCGCGTCCTGGCCAGCCCCGTCGAGCACCACGCCGTCCTCGACGCCGTCGACTGGCTCGCCACGCACGAGGGCGCCCGGGTCGAGTGGCTCCCGGTCGACACCCACGGGCGCGTCCATCCCGAGGCCCTGCGCGAGGCCGTCGCTCGCGACCCGGACGATGTCGCCCTCGCCACGGTGATGTGGGCCAACAACGAGGTCGGCACGATCTTCCCGGTCGCCGAACTCAGCGCAGTGGCCCGGGAGTTCGAGGTGCCGCTGCATTCCGACGCCGTCCAGGCCCTCGGCCAGGTCGAGGTGGACTTCGCGGCCTCCGGGCTCGACGCGATGACCGTCACCGGGCACAAGATCGGCGGCCCGTACGGGGTCGGGGCGCTGGTGCTCCGGCGCGAGGTGGGGCCGGTCCCCATCCTCCACGGCGGCGGCCAGGAGCGCGGCGTACGCTCCGGCACCCTCGACGTCCCCGCGGTCGCCGCGTTCGCCGTCGCCGGGACGCTCGCCGCGCAGCGGCGCGAGGAGTTCGCCCGGGAGATCGGTGCCCTCCGCGACGACCTGGTCGCCCGGGTCCGCGAGGCCGTCCCCGAAGCCATCCTCAACGGCGATCCCGCCGCCGCCGGCCGCCTGCCGGCCAGCGCGCACTTCTCCTTCCCCGGGTGCGAGGGGGACTCCCTGCTGATGCTGCTCGACGCCCAGGGCATCGAGTGCTCCACCGGGTCCGCGTGCACCGCGGGCGTGCCCCAGCCCAGCCACGTCCTCCTCGCGATGGGCGCCGACCCCGACCTCGCGCGGGGCTCCCTGCGGTTCTCCCTCGGGCACACGTCGACGGCGGAGGACGTCGCGGTCCTCGGCGAGGCCATCGGCCCCGCGGTGGCCCGCGCCCGCAGCGCGGGCCTCATGTAGCGCCCGCGGCGGGCTTGTCCCGCCGGCCCGCCCGTGCGGCATCGTGGTCGTGTGCGGGTGGCCACCGTGTGCGGCAGCGTGCCGCCCCCCGTTCACGCAGCGCAGGCGGTGGCCGGTGGGCGGGTGGGAGACCGCCCGCCGCACGCGCAACGGACCCGCGCCCGCCCACGCGCCCGCACCGGAGATGCGCACCCCCACCTGCCCACGCACCCGCACCCCCGCCAGGGGCCCGCACTCGCGGCAACCGGCCCGCCGGAGTTCCGCCGGGGCGCCGTACTCTAGGAGGCGCTATGACTGACTTCCCCGGTGCACCCACAGGCCCTGGCGACGGCCGTCGCCTCCGCGTGCTCGCCGCGATGAGCGGTGGCGTCGACTCGGCCGTGGCGGCCGCCCGCGCCGCCGAAGCGGGGCACGACGTCACGGGCGTGCACCTCGCCCTCTCCGCGAACCCGCAGTCCTTCCGCACCGGAGCCCGCGGCTGCTGCACGATCGAGGACAGCCACGACGCCCGCCGCGCCGCCGACGTGATCGGCATCCCCTTCTACATCTGGGACCTCGCCGACCGCTTCCGCGCCGACGTCGTCGACGACTTCGTCGCCGAGTACGCCGCGGGCCGCACGCCCAACCCCTGCCTGCGCTGCAACGAGAAGATCAAGTTCGCCGCGCTGCTCGACAAGGCGCTCGCCCTCGGCTTCGACGCCGTGTGCACCGGCCACTACGCCACTGTCGTGGTCAACCCCGACGGCTCCCGCGAACTGCACCGCGCCTCCGACGCGGCCAAGGACCAGTCGTACGTGCTGGGCGTCCTCGACGAGCGGCAGCTGGCGCACGCCATGTTCCCGCTGGGCGACACCCTCACCACCAAGGACGAGATCCGGGCGGAGGCGGCCCGGCGCGGCCTGTCCGTGGCGAAGAAGCCGGACAGCCACGACATCTGCTTCATCGCGGACGGCGACACTCAGGGCTTCCTCGCCCAGCGCCTGGGCACCGCCGAGGGCGACATCCTCGACGAGGGCGGCAACCGCCTGGGCACCCACTCCGGCGCCTACGGCTACACCGTGGGCCAGCGCAAGGGCCTGCGCCTGGGCGTGCCCGCCGCCGACGGCAAGCCGCGCTACGTACTGGACATCTCGCCGGTGAACAACACGGTGACCGTCGGCCCGGCCGAGGCGCTGGACGTCACGGCCCTGACCGCCATCCGCCCGCGCTGGTGCGGCACCGCGCCCGACGGCGCCGGGCCGCGTGCGTACACCGCCCAGCTGCGCGCCCACGGCGACGACGTGCCCGTCACCGCCGAGCTGGCCGGTGACGAACTGAGCGTCCGCTTCACCGGCGGTCCCGTTCGCGGCGTCGCGCCGGGCCAGGCGGTCGTGCTCTACGACGGCACGCGCGTCGTCGGCTCGGCGACGATCGCCACGACGGAGCGCAGCCGCCGCGCCGCCGCCAACGCCTGAGCGCGGGGTTCGGGTACGGAACGGGGCAGGCCCCCTGCCCGGCGCCCGGGGCCCTGCGCCAGACTGGCCCGCATGAACATCTGCGTCTTCCTCTCCGCCGCCGACCTCGAGCCCCGCTACACCGAACCCGCCCGCCAGTTCGCCGAGTTGATCGGCAAGGGCGGCCACGCCCTGGTGTGGGGCGGCTCGGACGTGGGCCTGATGAAGGTGATGGCGGACGGGGTGCAGGAGCACGGCGGGCGCCTGGTCGGGGTGTCGGTGGAGTTCCTGGCGGCCAAGGCCCGCGAGGGCGCCGACGAGATGGTGATCGCGGCCGACCTCGCCGGGCGCAAGGCGGAGCTGCTGGCGCGCGCGGACGCCGTGGTGGTCATGGTGGGCGGCACCGGCACGCTGGACGAGGCGACCGAGATCCTTGAGCTGAAGAAGCACGGGCTGCACACCAAGCCGGTCGTGCTGCTCAACACGGCGGGCTTCTACGACGGGCTCAAGGAGCAGTTCCAGCGCATGGACGAGGAGGGCTTCCTGCCGCTGCCCCTCACCGACCTGGTGTTCTTCGCGGAGGACGGCGTCTCGGCGCTCGCCTACCTGGAGGAGCACGCCGGCATCGTCTGAGCCGGCGGGGATGACAGCATGGGGCCCATGTCGATTCATCTGATCACCGGCGCGGGCTCCGGCATCGGCGCCGTCGTGGCGCGGCGCCTCCTCGACCGCGGCGACGAACTGTGGCTGCTGGCCCGCGACGCGGGACGCGCCAAGGAGCTGGCCGACCGCTTCCCGGGCGCGCACACCCTTGTCGGTGACCTCGCGGAGCCGGAGCGGCTGTCCTGGGCGCTGGGCCACCAGTCGCCGCCGGACCGGCTGGACTCCCTGCTGCACATCGCGGGCGTCGTGGACCTGGCGCCGGTCGGCGAGCTCACCCCGAAGGTCTGGAACCGGACGCTCGCCGCCAACCTCGTGGCCCCCGCCGAGCTCACCCGGCTCGTCCTTCCCCAACTGCGGCTCTCCCGAGGCCATGTGGTCTTCGTCAACTCCGGCGCCGGGCTCAACGCGCACGCCGAGTGGGGCGCCTACGCGGCCAGCAAGCACGGCCTCAAGGCGCTCGCCGACTCCCTGCGTCACGAGGAGCACGCCAACGGGGTGCGGGTCACCTCCGTCTATCCGGGCCGCACCGCCACGCCAATGCAGGCCAAGGTGCACCAGCAGGAGGGCAAGGCGTACGACCCCTCGCGCTGGATCGCCCCCGAATCGGTGGCGACGGCGATCCTGACGGCGATCGACCTGCCTCGGGACGCCGAGATCAACGACCTGACGATCCGGCCGGGAGCCTGACGCGCCCGTCGTCGTAGGCTGCACCGGTGAGCACGGAAGCTACCGAAGCGAAGTTCCGGCTGCCCCAAGGGTCGGCCACCGGTGTGGGCTCGATGCCGGGAGGTGACGCGCGTGAGGCGGCACGGACGGCGACGGGGGCGCTGGAGGCGCTGCCGTTCCTGCCGGAGCTGCCCGCGCGGGGCCCGGGCGCGGACATGATCGGCCGCACGCTCGGGCTGCTGGTCGAGCTGTACGCGCGCGTGGAGCCCAGCGGGTGGCGGTTCGGCGACCGCCCGGGCCGGGACACCCGCCGGGCCAGGGCATGGCTGGGGGAGGACCTGGACGCCCTGGAGGAGTTCACCCAGGGCCACGAGGGCCTTCTCAAGCTCCAGGCCGTCGGGCCGTGGACGCTCGCGGCCTCCGTCGAGCTGAAGAACGGTGAGGCGGCGCTCTCCGACCCGGGCGCCTGCCGCGACCTGGCCGCCTCGCTCGGCGAGGGCCTGCGGCTGCACCTTGAGGAGGTACGCCGGCGCATCCCCGGCGCGCGGCCCGTGCTGCAACTGGACGAGCCCTCGCTCACCGCCGTGCTCCAGGGGCGGGTCAGGACCGCCAGCGGCTATCGCACGCACCGTGCGGCGGACCGGGGCGTCGTCGAGGGCGCGCTGCGGGACGTGATGGCGGCCGTCGGTGACGTACCGGTGATCGCGCACTCCTGCGCTCCGGAGGTGCCCTTCGCGCTGCTGCGGCGGGCCGGCGTGGCGGGGGTGTCGTTCGATTTCTCGCTGCTCACGGAGAGTGACTGGGACGCTTTCGGTGAGGCGGTCGAGGCGGGAACCGCGCTCTTCACCGGTGTCGTCCCGGGGACCGACGCCCCATTGTCGGACCCTGCGGGTAGCGTCGGTGGTGTTCGGGCGCTGTGGCGCAGGCTGGGGCTGTCGCCGGGGGATCTGGGCACCTCCGTGGCGGTGACCCCGTCCTGCGGTCTGGCGGGGGCCTCGCCGGCCTATGCCCGTGCCGCTCTGGTGCACTGCGCGAAGGCGGCACGCTCGCTCGTCGACAACCCTGAGTGAGTCTGGGATGAGGAAGGACGTGGACGTGGAGGACTCCGTGATCCCCGAGGGCGCCAGGAACGAGGATGTGCCGGCGAAGGCGCGCGAGCTGCACGCCTCCCTGGCCGAGCAGGTCGAGGAGCACCGCTTCCGCTACTACGTCAAGGACCAGCCGGTCATCAGCGACGCCGACTTCGACAAGCTGCTGCGGCGGCTGGAGGCGCTGGAGGACGAGCACCCCTCGCTGCGCACGCCGGATTCGCCGACGCAGAAGGTCGCCGGCGTGTACGCGACGGAGTTCACCTCCGTCGAGCACCGCGAGCGCATGCTCTCCCTCGACAACGCCTTCACCGAGGAGGAGCTGAACGCCTGGGCCGACCGCCTCGTCGCGGAACTGGGCCCCCCGGCGGGCGAGGGCGGCACCTATCACTTCCTGTGCGAACTGAAGGTCGACGGGCTCGCCGTCAACCTCACGTACGAGAACGGCCGCCTGGTGCGCGCCGCCACCCGCGGCGACGGCCGCACCGGCGAGGACATCACGCCCAATGTCCGCACGATCGCCGAGATCCCCGACCGGCTGGCGGGGGAGCGCGTCCCCGCCCTGGTCGAGATCCGCGGCGAGGTCTTCTTCCCCATGGAGAAGTTCGAGGAGCTCAACGCCCGCCTGGTCGAGGCCGGCGACAAGCCCTTCGCCAACCCGCGCAACGCCGCCGCCGGCTCCCTGCGGCAGAAGGACCCCCGGGTCACCGCGAGCCGCCCGCTGCACATGGTGGTGCACGGCATCGGCGCCCGCGAGGGCTTCGCCATCGACTGCCAGTCGCACGCCTACGAACTGCTGCACGAATGGGGCCTGCCCACCACCAGGTACGCCCGGGTGGTCGGCACGCTCGCCGAGGTCAAGGAGACCATCGCCTACTACGGCGAGCACCGCCACGACGTCGAGCACGAGATCGACGGCATCGTGGTCAAGGTCGACGAGATCCCGCTGCAGGGCCGGCTCGGCTCCACCGCCCGTGCGCCGCGCTGGGCCATCGCGTGGAAGTACGCGCCGGAGGAGGTCAACACCAAGCTGGTCGACATCCGGGTCGGCGTGGGCCGCACGGGCCGCGTGACGCCGTACGCGGTGGTCGAGCCGGTCACGGTGGCCGGCTCGGAGGTCGAGTTCGCCACCCTGCACAACCAGGACGTGGTGAAGGCCAAGGGTGTGCTCATCGGCGACACCGTCGTGCTGCGCAAGGCGGGCGACGTCATTCCGGAGATCCTCGGCCCGGTCGTCGACCTGCGGGCCGGCGACGAGCGCGAGTTCGTGATGCCCGCGCAGTGCCCCGAGTGCGGCACCCCGCTGCGCCCCATGAAGGAGGGCGACATCGACCTGCGCTGCCCCAACGCGCGGGGCTGCCCGGCGCAGATCCGGGAACGGCTGTTCTACCTGGCCGGCCGCAAGTGCCTGGACATCGAGAACTTCGGCTACGTCGCGGCGGCCGCGCTCACCCGGCCCCTGGAGCCCGCCGACCCGCCGCTGCGCGACGAGGGCGACCTGTTCGACCTCACCCCCGAGGATTTGCTGCCCATCCGCGCCCACGTCCTCGACCAGAACAGCGGCCTGCCCAAGCGCGACCCGGCCACCGGCGAGGAGAAGGTCGTCCCGGTCTTCGCCAACCAGCAGGGAGAGCTGAAGAAGAACGCGGTGGCCATGCTGGAGAACATCCAGAAGGCCAAGGAGCGCCCGCTCGCCCGCATCATCGCGGGCCTGTCGATCCGTCACGTCGGCCCGGTCGCCGCCGAGGCCCTCGCCCGCGAGTTCCGCGACCTGGACGCCGTCTTCGCCGCCGACGAGGAGCGCCTGGCGGGGGTCGACGGCGTCGGCGGGATCATCGCCGCCTCCCTCAAGCAGTGGTACGAGGAGGAGTGGCACCGCGCGATCCTGCGCAAGTGGAAGGCGGCCGGGGTCCGCTTCACCGAGGAGGGCTCCGACGAGGGGCCGCGCCCGCTGGAGGGCCTCACCGTCGTCGTCACCGGCACCCTCGCCACCCACACCCGGGACGGTGCGAAGGAGGCGCTCGTGAGTCGCGGGGCCAAGGTCACCGGATCGGTCTCCAGGAAAACCGACTTCGTGGTCGTCGGCGACAGCCCCGGCTCCAAGTACGACAAGGCAGTGCAGCTGAAGGTGCCGATCCTGGACGAGGACGGCTTCGCCGTGCTGCTCGGACAGGGTGCCGACGCGGCCCGGGAGGCCGCCGTGAACCCGGAGGGCTGACACCCCATCATCACCCTTTCGGCCCATAGTGGAACGATCCGGGAGAGTGCGATCCATTCGGGCAACAGCAGCCGATCGGTGCCCGTGACAGCCTTTGTCGCCCTACTGTTGAGAGGCGCGCCTTCCGGGCTTGGGCCCTCCAGCAGCCCGGCGGTCAATGCCGCGGGCAAGGGCGTGTGGTGGAACGGCGCACGCGGCTGCGAGAGGGTACGGGCATGGAACCGACGGACAGCGCCGGACCGGCGCAGCGGCTGCTCGGGCCGGCCGCGCCGGTGCTGCCCGCGGCGGCACTCAGGTACTCCGTCGTGGGCGCTGCCGCGGCGGCCCTGGTCGTGGGCGTCGTCCGGATACTCGTGGACGGCAACGCGTTCTTCCCCGGCGGCGACGTCGGCTGGGCGTTCGCCGTGCTCACCGGCATCATCGTCGGCCACCTGGTCGCCATGGGCCGGGACCGCTGGTGGGGCGGCACCGGCTCCGGCGCCGCCCTGACCCTCGCCATGCTGCTGCTCTACGGCTGGGTGCCCGCGGTGCTGGTCAGCCTGGCCGTCGTCGTCCTGGTCGGCGCGGCCCGCCGGCACCGCTGGCGGGAGGCGCTGCTGCACGGCGCCGTGGACATCCTCGGCATCGGCGCGGCCTCGCTCGCGCTCTCCGCCTTCGGGACCCACCCGTCCGTCGAACAGCCCTGGCAACCCGCCACTTGGGGGATGGCCGCCATCCCCGCGGTGCTCGCCGCCGCACTCGGCTACCTGGCTGCGACCCGCACGCTTCTGTGGTATGCGATCGTGCCGCGCGCCGGAGCGCTGCCCACCGTGGCCCGCACCGCGCTGATACGCCAGGGCTTCGTCGGCGTCGCACTGCTCGGCATCTCCCCGCTGATCATCATCGTCGCGGCCGACCTGCCCCTGCTGCTGCCGCTGTTCGCCGTGCCCCTGATCGCGCTCGACTCCACGCTCTGGATCGCCCACGCCCGCGCCGAGGAACAACTGCGCGACCCCCTCACCGGACTGCCCAACCGTCAGTGGCTGCTGGAGCGCACCTGGACCGCGCTCGACGACGCCGCCCGCAGCGGCGAGCGCGCCGCCCTGGTCCTGATCGACCTCGACAAGTTCCGCTCCGTCAACGACACCCTCGGCCACATGGCCGGCGACCGGCTCCTGCTGCAGATCGCCGACCGACTGCGGCTCGCCCTGCCGCGCGGCGCCGAGGTCGCCCGGCTCGGCGGCGACGAGTTCGCCGTGCTGCTCCCCACCTGCGACGCGCCGACCCGCGCCCAGCGCATCGCCAGGGCCCTGGTCGCCGCGCTGAGCTCGCCGTTAAGTCTCGACGGCCTGACCCTGGTCCTCGAGGCCAGCGCCGGGGTGGCCGTCTACCCCGATCACGCCGGTGACGCCGAGGGCCTGCTGCGCCGCGCCGACGTCGCGATGTACCAGGCGAAACGCGACCGCAGCGGCGTCGAGGTCTACGAGTCCTCCCGCGACGGCAACACCCCCGACCGTCTGGGCCTGCTCGGTGACCTGCGCCGGGCCCTGGACCGCGGCGAGGTCGAGCTGCACTACCAGCCGAAGGTCCGCTTCGACGGGAAGGTCGCCGGCCTGGAGGCGCTCGTCCGCTGGGTGCACCCCGAGCGCGGCCGGGTCAGCCCGGAGGAGTTCATCGCGATCGCCGAGACCTCGGGGCTCATGCCGCAGCTCACCGAGTACGTCCTGGAGACCGCCCTCGGGCAGGTCGCCCGGTGGCGGGCGATGGGCCTCGACGTCCCTGTCGCGGTCAACGTCTCGCCGCGCGACGTCCACTCGCCCGGCTTCGCCGGGGCCGTCGCCGCGCGCCTTGCCCGGCACGGGGTCCCGCCGGGGGCGCTGCAGCTGGAGATCACCGAGCACGTGCTGCTGGAGGACCCGCAGCGCGCCGCCGACACGATGGCCGGGCTGACCGGGCACGGGGTGAAGATGTCGCTGGACGACTTCGGCACCGGGTACTCCTCTCTGGTGCACCTGCGGCGGCTGCCGGTGAGCGAGCTGAAGATCGACCGCTCATTCGTCGCCCGGCTGTCCGTCGACGCCGAGGACGCGGAGATCGTGCGCTGCACGGTCGACCTCGCCCACTCCCTCGGCCTCCTCGTCGTGGCGGAGGGCGTCGAGGACGACGAGACGTGGGAGCGCCTGCGGGACCTGGGCTGTGACGCGATCCAGGGCTGGCTCGTCGCCGCCGCCATGCCCCCGGAGGAGACCACCGCCTGGCTGCGGCTGCGCGGCCGCGCGGGATGGCGCCGCCCGGCGGAGCTGGAGGCCGCGAAGGAGCGGGCCGCGGTCCCCGACGCGCAGTAACGTTTGCGGGCCCGCGACCAGCGGGTCCGCACCCGCCGCGCCGCGCGCGGGAGCCCCGCCGGCCTCACCGGCCCCAGCTGCACCGTGGCCACGGCGGGCACGTCACGGCGGCCCCCGGCCGGGTGAAGCGCAAACCGTTTCGCCCCCGGGGCGCCCGCGCCCATAGGATTGGGCGCGAAAAGACCAAACTCACCCCCAGAGGATCGCTGCATGCCAGGCATCACGCGCGAGGAGGTCGCCCACCTCGGCCGGCTGTCGCGTCTGGAGCTGAAGGACGAAGAGCTCGACCACTTCGCCGGACAGCTCGACGCCATCATCGGCGCGGTCGCCCGCGTCTCCGAGGTGGCCGGCGAGGACGTACCGCCGACCTCCCACCCGCTGCCGCTGACGAATGTCATGCGCCCTGACGAGGTCAGGCCCAGCCTGACCCCGGCGGAGGCGCTGTCCGGCGCCCCCGCCCAGGAGAAGCAGCGCTTCAAGGTGCCGCAGATCCTGGGGGAGGACTGATCACGATGACCGATCTGACCAGGCTCACCGCCGCGGAGACCGCGGCCGCCGTCGCCTCCGGCCAGACCTCCGCCGTGGAGGTCGCCAAGGCCCACCTTGACCGCATCGCGGCCGTCGACGAGAAGGTCCACGCCTTCCTGCACGTCGACACCGAGGGCGCCCTGAAGGCCGCCAAGGCCGTCGACGACAAGCGCGCCGCCGGCGAGAAGCTGGGCCCCCTCGCGGGCGTCCCGCTGGCGCTGAAGGACATCTTCACCACCAAGGGCGTCCCGACGACGGTCGGCTCCAAGATCCTCGAGGGCTGGATCCCGCCGTACGACGCGACGCTGACCGCCCGCCTCAAGCAGGCCGGCATCGTCATCCTCGGCAAGACCAACATGGACGAGTTCGCCATGGGGTCCTCCACCGAGAACAGCGCCTACGGCCCGACCGGGAACCCGTGGGACCTCACCCGCATCCCCGGCGGCTCCGGCGGCGGTTCGTCCGCGGCCCTCGCCTCCTTCCAGGCCCCGCTGGCCATCGGCACCGACACCGGCGGCTCCATCCGCCAGCCGGCCTCCGTCACCGGCACGGTAGGCGTCAAGCCGACCTACGGCGGGGTCTCCCGCTACGGCATGGTGGCCTTCAGTTCCTCCCTGGACCAGGGCGGCCCCTGCGCCCGCACCGTGCTGGACGCGGCGCTGCTGCACGAGGTCATCGCGGGCTACGACCCGATGGACTCCACCTCCATCAACGCGCCGGTCCCGCCGGTCGTGGAGGCCGCGCGCAACGCCGACGTCAAGGGCCTGCGGGTCGGCGTCGTCAAGGAGTTCGCGGGCGAGGGCTACCAGGCCGGCGTCATGGAGCGGTTCAACGAGTCGGTCGAGCTGCTGCGCGAGCTCGGCGCCGAGGTCGTCGAGCTGTCCTGCCCGTCCTTCGAGTACGCGCTCGCCGCGTACTACCTCATCGCGCCGTCCGAGTGCTCGTCCAACCTGGCCCGGTTCGACGGCCTGCGCTACGGACTGCGGGTCGGCGACGACGGCACGCGCAGCGCCGAGGACGTCACCGCGCTCACTCGCGAGGCCGGTTTCGGCCCCGAGGTCAAGCGCCGCATCATGCTCGGCACGTACGCGCTCAGCTCCGGCTACTACGACGCGTACTACGGCAGCGCCCAGAAGGTCCGCACCCTGATCTCCCGGGACTTCGAGCGCGCCTTCCAGCAGGTCGACGTGGTCATCTCGCCGACCACCCCCACCACCGCGTTCCCCATCGGCGAGCGCGTGGACGACCCCATGGCGATGTACCTCGCCGACCTGTGCACCATCCCGGCCAACCTGGCGGGCAACGCCGCCATGTCCGTGCCCTGCGGCCTCGCGCCCGAGGACGGGCTTCCGGTCGGTCTGCAGATCATCGCCCCCGCCATGGCCGACGACCGCCTCTACCGTGTCGGTGCGGCCGTCGAGGCCGCGTTCACCGCACGCTGGGGTCACCCGCTGCTGGAGGAGGCACCGATCCTGTGAGCAAGCTCGAGAAGGCCAAGGGCTTCAAGAAGAGCAAGTCCGGCACGTACCTGTCGATCGGCACGACGCTCTTCGGCGCGGTCGGTGTGGCGCGGCAGCTGAAGCGGGGCCGCGCGGAGAACGACACGCTGCTGCTGATCGACGCGGTCGTCAGCGCCGCCGCCATCGCCACCGGTGTGGCCCTGCTGGTCCGCCAGCTGCGGCGGCTCGGCGACGATGACGTGCTGGCATCCTGACGGGGAACTGAGAGGTATCAAGACTGTGACCGTCATGGACCTGGTGTCGTACGAGGACGCGCTCGCGTCCTATGACCCGGTGATGGGCCTCGAGGTCCACGTCGAGCTCGGCACCAAGACGAAGATGTTCTGCGGCTGCTCGACGGCGCTGGGCGCCGAGCCGAACAGCCAGGTGTGCCCGGTGTGCCTGGGCCTGCCCGGCGCGCTGCCGGCCGTCAACGCGACCGGCGTCGAGTCCGCGATCAAGATCGGTCTCGCGCTCAACTGCGATATCGCGCAGTGGTGCCGCTTCGCCCGGAAGAACTACTTCTATCCGGACATGCCGAAGAACTTCCAGACCTCCCAGTACGACGAGCCGATCGCCTTCAACGGCTACCTCGACGTGCAGCTGGAGGACGGCGAGGTCTTCCGCGTGGAGATCGAGCGCGCCCACATGGAGGAGGACACCGGCAAGTCCACGCACGTGGGCGGGGCCACCGGCCGCATCCACGGCGCCTCGCACTCGCTGCTGGACTACAACCGGGCCGGCATCCCGCTGATCGAGATCGTCACCAAGCCGATCGTGGGCGCCGGTGAGCGCGCGCCCGAGGTCGCCAAGGCGTACGTGACCGAGCTGCGCGAGCTGATCAAGGCGCTGGGCGTGTCCGAGGCCCGCATGGAGATGGGCCAGATGCGCTGCGACGTCAACCTGTCGCTGCGCCCCAACGGTACCGACAAGTTCGGCACCCGCAGCGAGACCAAGAACGTCAACTCGCTGCGCAGCGTCGAGCGGGCCGTCCGGTTCGAGATCCAGCGGCACGCCGCCGTGCTCTCCTCCGGCGGCACGATCGTCCAGGAGACCCGGCACTTCCACGAGGACACCGGCTCCACCACCTCCGGCCGCATCAAGGAGGAGGCGGAGGACTACCGCTACTTCCCGGAGCCCGACCTCGTCCCCGTCGCCCCGGCCCGCGAGTGGGTCGAGGAGCTGCGGGCCGGCCTGCCGGAGCTCCCGAGGGTGCGGCGCAGGCGCCTGCAGGAGGACTGGGGCATCTCTGACCACGAGATGCAGTCGGTGCTCAACGCGGGCGCGATCGATCCCATCGTCGCCACCATGGAGGCGGGCGCCGACGCGGCCGCCGCACGCAAGTGGTGGATGGGTGAGCTGGCCCGCCGCTCCAACGAGGACGGCGTGGAACTGACCGCCCTGCCCATCACCCCGGTCCAGGTGGCCCGGGTGGCGGCGCTGGTGGCGGAGGGCTCGCTCAACGACAAGCTGGCCCGCCAGGTCATCGAGGGCGTGCTGGACGGCGAGGGCGAGCCGGACGAGGTCGTCGAGAAGCGCGGCCTGAAGGTCGTCTCGGACGAGGGCGCGCTCGGCGCGGCCGTCGACGAGGCCATCGCGGCCAACGCCGCCGTCGCGGACAAGATCCGCGGTGGCAACCTCGCGGCGGCGGGCGCGCTCATCGGCGCCGTCATGAAGATCACCCGTGGTCAGGCCGACGCCAAGCGCGTGCGCGAGCTCGTGCTGGAGAAGCTGGGCGTCCAGGGCTGATACGGCGCGGCCGAGTACGGCCGACAGGCGCGAAAAGGGGCGGGCTCCCGGTCGGGGGCCCGCCCCCTTTTCGTGTCGTCGCAGGTCCGCGGCTTGTAAGGGCCGCATAAATTCCCCTCTCGGGGTGTGATTAAACGCACTAATGCGGCCAACGATCTTTTCTTCCTGGTTCAGTCGAGGACGTACGTGTTGTGTTCTTTTCGGGCTCTTCCCCGGCCTGAAAGATCCGCGCAATCCCAGGAGAGCAATGGCTGCACTCGCCCGCTGGTGCCTCAACCGCCGTCTCGCCGTCGTCCTGCTGTGGCTCGTCGCCCTGCTCGGTCTGTCCACGGCCGCCCTGCTTGCCGGGTCGGCCTACTCGAACGACTACGACATCAGGGGCACCGACTCCAGCAAGGCCACCGCCTTGCTGAAGGAGGCCTTCCCGGGCTCTGCCGGGGACAGCGACACGATCGTCTGGCACACCGACAAGGGCACCGTCGGCGTCGCGTCCGTCAGGGAGCGGCTGACCGGCACGCTGGACAAGGTGGCCGGACTCCCCGGGGTCGCCTCGGTGACCAGCCCCTACAGCACCGAGGGCGCCGCGCAGATCAGCGAGGACGGACACACCGCCTACGCGACCGTGATGTTCGACAGGCCCTCGGACGACCTGCACGCGGACCAGGTGCGCGAGGTCGTCGACACGGCCAGGGCCGCAGCCGACGACAACACCCAGGTCGCCCTGGGCGGCGGCGCCATCGCGCTCACCGAGGGCGGCGGCGGGCACATGAGCGAGGTCCTGGGAGTCGCCGTCGCGGCCGTGGTGCTGCTGATGGCCTTCGGCTCGCTCTTCGCGATGTTCATGCCGATCGTCACCGCGCTGGTCAGCGTGGGCACCGCGTACATGGCCATCGAACTGCTCGGCCACCTGATCAGGGTCGCCGACTTCGCCCCGATGCTCGGCCTGCTCATCGGCCTGGGCGTCGGCATCGACTACGCCCTGTTCATCGTCACCCGCCACCGCAGAGGCCTCAAACAGGGCCTGCCGGTGCGGGAGGCCGCCGAGAAGGCGGTCGCCACGACCGGCAGGGCGGTGGTCTTCGCCGGCGGCACGGTCTGCGTGGCCCTGCTCGGCATGCTGATCCTGCGGCTGTCCTTCCTGGGCGGCGTCGCGATCGCCGCCTCCCTCACCGTGATCCTCACCGTCGCCGCCTCCGTGACGCTGCTGCCCGCGCTGCTGGGCACGATCGGCACGAAGGCGCTCAGCCGCCGCGAGCGCCGCCGGCTGGTCGAGCACGGGCCGTCACCCGAACTGCCGACCGGGTTCGCGGCCCGCTGGTCGGCGTTCGTCGAACGGCACCCCAAGGTCCTCGGCGCGGTCGCCGCCGTCGTCATGGCGGTCCTGGCCCTGCCCACGACCTCCCTCCACCTGGGCGCCTCAGACCAGGGCAACAGCGCCGCGGGGAGCACCACCCGCCAGGCCTACGACATGCTCTCCGAGGGCTTCGGGCCCGGCTTCAACGGACCGCTGCAACTGGTCGCCAAGTCCGGTGACGCCGCCGACCGCGCGGCGCTGGAACAGCTCACCGTCGTCCTGGGGCACACCGAGGGCGTCGCCGCGGTGCACATGAAGCAGGCCCGCCACGCCAGTGGGCTGGACGTCATCGACGTCGTCCCCACCACCTCCCCGCAGGACCAGGCCACCGACCGGCTCGTCACCCACCTGCGCGAGGACGTCATCCCCGAGGCCACCGAGGGCACCTCCCTGGAGGTGTACGTCGGGGGTGTCACCGCGGGCTACGCGGACTTCGCCTCGGTGATCGTCGGCAAGCTCCCGCTCTTCGTGGGGTCCGTCATCGGCCTGGGCTGCGTGCTCCTGCTGCTGGCGTTCCGCAGCCTCGGCATCCCGCTCAAGGCCGCGGTCATGAACGTCGCCGCCGTCGCCTCGTCCTTCGGCATCGTGGTCGCCGTCTTCCAGTGGGGCTGGGGGAGCGAGTTGCTGGGACTGGGGGCGGCCGGCCCGATCGAGCCCTTCCTTCCGGTGATCATGGTCTCGGTGCTCTTCGGGCTCTCCATGGACTACCAGGTCTTCCTCGTCAGCCGCATGTACGAGGAGTGGCGCGAGACCCATGACAACCGCCGCGCGGTCCGGGTCGGTCTCGCCGAGACCAGCCGAGTGATCAACTCCGCCGCGGTCATCATGATCTCCGTCTTCCTGGCCTTCGTGCTCAGCGGCGACCGTGTGATCGCGATGTTCGGCATCGGCCTGGCCGCCGCGGTCGCACTGGACGCCTTCATCCTGCGGACGCTGCTCGTGCCGGCGCTGATGCACATGCTGGGCGACTGGAACTGGTGGCTGCCCCGTTGGCTGGAGCACCGGCTGCCACGAATCTGCATCGAGGGCCCGGCGGAAGCCGCCGCGCCCGCCGCGGACGTGTCCGGCTCTCAGAAGGCTCTCAGAATCTGACCGTACGGTTGCCGCCCATGGAGACCACCAAGACCCACGGGGCGGCAGCCGGCGAACTCGCCGCGGACGCCGAGCTCGACCGGACCGAGGACGAGGTCGCGCCGCCCGCGACCGCGCCCGACGCCGAGCCCGCCGCATCCGGCGAGCCGCAGGCGCCCGCCGCGCCCGACGACCTAGACGAGACCGACGACCCCGACGGGACCGGCACCCTTGACGCGCCGGACGCAGCCGCCTCCGCACCCCGCCCCGCCGGCGTCGTCCCGGGCGCCGCGGCCGTCGTGGGCGCCGCTCTCGGCCTCGCGTCACTCACCGGCACCTGGCTGGGCACCGTACTGGCCGAGCGGCGGCAGCTGGTCGGGCAGATCAACGCCTCCTCCGGCAGCGCCGCCCAGCAGATCGAGCAGATATATGGCGCCCCCTGGCACACCACGGCCGCCGTCAACGGCGTCTGCGCACTGGCCTGCCTCGTCGTCCTCGGCGCGGTGCTGCTCGCCGGACGGAACGCCGCACCCTGGGTGCGCGGCGTGGCCTGGGGCGGTCTCGTCCTCGGCGTGCTCGGGCTGTTCGTCGCGGCCGGGACGTGGTTCGACCTCTTCGGCGGGCTGCCGACCGTGGCACAGGCGCCGGTCTCGTCGGGCGGCTGAGGCATCTGAGGAGGCGGCCGTGCGGTTCCCGGCGACCTGAGCGGTCCGCCGTGCGGCCTAGGGCGTCTTGTCACATGCCCGCCTGCCCCGCGACGCCTGGCACGGCACCTGGCTGCGTTGTCGAATCGTCCGAGAAGCCCACTACGAGGACGACTCTCCGCCTTGCGATGCACCGCACCAGACACCGCGGGGCCCGCCCTCCGGGCGGCCGGCGCTCATGTGACGACACGCCCTAAGGCATCATCACCCCCGAAGCCTGGGCGGTTGCCCGATGTGCCCCACACCCCTTGGGGACGAGGCTGATGGCACGGAGAACGACTCCGGAACATCGGTCCGAACCCGAGGAGCGCGAGATGTACATGCACGAACTGCTGGGCCGTGAGCGGACGGAGCAACTGCTGCGCGAGGCCGCCGAACACCGCCTGGCGCAGCAGGCCCGCGAGGCCGCTCGCAAGGCCGGCCGGGCCGCCGGCGCCCGGCGCGCGGCCGCCGCCGGCCAGGACGAGGGAAGGCGGCACGGAAGGAGGGCCGGCCGCCTCACCCGGCGGCTGAAGGCCGCCGGATGAGCACCGTGGTGCCGGTGGAAACCGGTACCGCGCCGTCAGGGCCCCGTGCGATGCTCGGGAACGTGCAGAACCAGTCGGTCAGCCCGGTGTTCGTCGGCCGCGCCCGCGAACTGACCCGCCTCACCTCCGCGCTCGCCCGCGCCCACGCGGGCGAGCCGCAGGCGTTGGTGATCGGCGGCGAGGCCGGCGTCGGCAAGACCCGGCTCGTGGAGGAGTTCCTCGCCGCGGCCGAGGACGGACCGGGAACCGTGACCGCCGTCGGCGCCTGCGTGGAGATCGGCGCGGACGGACTGCCGTTCGCCCCCGTCGCGACGATCCTGCGCGCCCTGCACCGCCGGCTCGGCGACGAACTGGTCGCCGCGGCCGCCGGCCGTGAGGGCGAACTCGCCCGCCTGCTGCCCGGACTGAGCGGGACGGACGGCCCCGACCTCCTCGCCGACCAGCGCGACGAGCACGGCCGCGCCCGGCTGTTCGAGCTCACCTCGCGGCTGCTGGAGCGGCTCTCGGAGGAGCGCACGCTCGTGGTCGCGCTGGAGGACCTGCACTGGGCCGACCGCTCGACCCGCGAACTCCTCGGCTACCTGCTGCGCTCGCTCTCCCGCGGCCGGCTCGTCGTCCTGGCCACCTACCGTTCCGACGACATCCACCGCCGCCACCCGCTGCGGCCCTTCCTCGCCGAACTCGACCGGATGCGTTCCGTCGCGCGCCTGGAACTGTCCCGCTTCAACCGCGCCGAGGTCCGCGCCCAGGTCGCCGGCATCCTCGACGCCGAGCCCTCATCGAGCCTGGTCGACCGGGTCTTCGGCCGTTCCGACGGCAACCCGTTCTTCGTCGAGGAACTCGCCTGCAGCATCACGCAGGGCTGCCGCGCCGGCCTCAGCGACAGCCTGCGCGACCTGTTGCTCGTCCGGGTCGAGACGCTGCCCGAGACCGCGCAGCGCGTCGCCCGCGTCGTCGCCGAGGGCGGCTCCGCCGTCGAGTACCGGCTGCTGGAGGCCGTCGCCGGGCTCGGCGAGGACGAGCTCATCGAGGCCCTGCGTTCCGCCGTGGGCGCCAAGATCCTGCAGCCCACCGACGACGGCGACGGCTACCGCTTCCGGCACTCGCTGGTCCGCGAGGCCGTCGGCGACGATCTGCTGCCCGGTGAACGCAGCCGCATCAACCGCCGTTACGCACAGGTCCTGGAGGCCGCCCCCGGACTGGTACCCGCCGACGAACTCCCGGCCAGGCTCGCCAGTTACTGGTACCACGCCCACGAGCCCGGCAAGGCGCTGCCCGCCGTGCTGAGTGCCTCCGTCGAGGCGCGGCGCCGGCACGCCTACGCCGAACAGCACCGGCTGCTCGAACGCGCCCTGGAACTGTGGGACGGCACCCCCGAGGAGGTCCGCGAAAAACTGCGGGCCGCCGACTACGTCGAGGTGTTCCCTCCCCTGGCCCCCGGCGTGGGCGACCCGGGCGGCTGCGACCCCGGCAGCATGCCCCTGCAGTACATGGACCTGCTCGCCGAGACGACCGTGGCCGCGCGTCTCAGCGCCGACCGCGAGGGCGCCTACGAGGTGACCAAGCGCGCTCTGCGCCTGCTGGAGCGCTCCGGCGACCCGCTGCGCGCCGCCTGGTTCTGGATCCAGCGCTCCCGGCTGATGGTCGCGATGGGCCGCGGTGACGGCTGGGCGGAGATCGCCGAGGCCCAGGAACTCGTCCGGGGGCTGCCGCCGTCCCCGGTCCACGCCGAGGTGCTGGAGAGCGCGGCCGGCTGGGACATGATGCACGACCCGGGGCCGGACAGCATCGCCACGGCGGAGCGCGCCATCGAACTGGCCCGGCTGGTCGGCGCCGAGGAGACCGAGCTCCACGCCCGGGTCACCCTGGGCATCCTGCTCGCCGACGCCGGCGACGCCGATGCCGGCATCGCCGAACTGGAGGCCGCCCGCGAGCGGGCCGCCGCCGCCCGGTACGGCAACCTCACGGTGAACACCGACGCCAACCTCGCCGCCCTGCTGGAGGCCGTGGGCCGTTCCGAGGAGGCGATCGAGGTGGCCCGAAGGGGCGTGGAGAGCGCCACCCGCCACGGATTGCGCGACGGCGCCACCTTCGCGGCCGCCAACGAGGCCGAGTCCCTGCTCGCCCTCGGCCGCTGGGACGAGGCGGCCGAGGTCGCCGCCCGCGGCCGGGAGGGCACCGACCACGCCCTCTACCTCGGCTGGGCCGCGACGCTGCTGGCCCATCTCGCCGTGCTGCGCGGGGAGTACGACCGCGCCGAGGCCGAGGTCGCTGCCGCGCGGGACCATCTGGGCCCCCAGGACCACCAGCCGCAGAACACCCTGCCACTGCGTCATCTGACCATCGCCGTCGCCGCCGGGCGCGGACGCTTCCTGGAGGCCCGGGCCGCGGTGCGCGCCGCCCTGGAGGCCGGGTTCCCGCCCGCGTTCCACCGTTACGTCTGGCCGATGCTGCACACCGCGGCGGCCGTGGAGGCGGACGCTTTGGGGCTGCCCGGCGCGGAGGCCGGGCGCCCCGAGATGCTCGCCCTGATCCGCAAGGCGGCGGGCCGGCTGCCCCGGCGGTCCCCGGTGTGGGCCGCCCACGCCCTGCTCGTCGAGGCCGAACTGCTGCGCGCCGAGGGGAGCACGGATCCCGGGCGCTGGGCCGCCGCCGAGGAGGCCTATGCCGGCCTCGACCGCCCGTATTCGCTCGCCCTGGTCCGGCTCCGGCACGCCGAGGCCCTGCTCGCCCGGCACGACGCCGGCGCCCGCGACCACGCGGCCGGCCTGCTGCGCCGGGCGTGCGAGGTCGCCGACTCGCTGGGCGCCGTGCCGCTGCGGGACGCCGTCCGGTTGCTCGCCCGGCGGGGTCGGCTGGCGCTGGAGGAGGCGGACGCCGCCCCCGAGGCAGCCGGGGAACCGGAACCCTTCGGCCTGACCGCGCGCGAGCGCGAGGTGCTGCGCCGGGTCGCCGCCGGCTACACCAACCGGCGCATCGCGGAGGAGCTGTTCATCTCGCCGAAGACCGCGAGCGTGCACGTCTCCAACATCCTCGCCAAACTCGGCGTCTCAGGCCGTGGCGAGGCGGCCGCGCTCGCCCACCGGCTGCGGCTGTTCGCCGGGCAGCCGGGCTGAACCGGCCGGCAGAGCCGGCCGTCACGGCCTGACGGCGGATGGCCGGCCGGCCCGAGGCGGACGTATCAGGACGGTGCCCGAGTCCAGGTCGACCGGGCCCCGGCCGGGATCCGCGTCGCCCTCCTCGTCGCGCACCAGCTCCAGGCGGTTGCGTTCGTCCTCGGCGTGCCTGCGGCCCGGCGCGAACAGCTCGTCCAGCGCGTTGAACATCGCACCTCCGGGGTGTCGTGGGTCAGCTCACCCGCAGCCGCAGGATCCGGTCGTCGCCCTTGCGCGGCTCGCCCCGGCCGTCGGTGTTGCTGGTGGTCAGCAGCAGCCCGCCGTCCGGACCGGCCACGACGGTGCGCAGCCGGCCGTACTCGCCCGCGAGGAACGCCTGCGGGTCGGCCGCGGCCTTCGTCCCGGCCAGGGGGATCCGCCACAGACGGGCACCGCGCAGTGAGGCCATCCAGATCGAGCCGTCGGCGTAGGCGATGCCGCTGGGCGAGGCGTCGTCCGTACGCCACTGCGCGACCGGGTCCACATAGCCCTCGCGGCGGGCGAGGCCCTCCACCACCGGCCAGCCGTAGTTCTTCCCGGGCTCGATCAGATTGAGCTCGTCCCAGGTGTCCTGCCCGAACTCCGAGGCCCACAGCCGCCCCCGGCTGTCCCAGGCGAGGCCCTGCACATTGCGGTGCCCGTAGGAGTAGACGACGGAGTCCGCCTCGGGATTGCCGTGCGCGGGCCGGCCGTCGGGGGTCATCCGCAGGATCTTGCCGCCCAGGGACTTCTTGTCCTGCGCCAGGCCCCGGTCGCCGCTCTCGCCGGTGCCCGCGTAGAGCATGCCGTCGGGGCCGAAGGCGATCCGCCCGCCGTTGTGGATGGCGCCGTGCGGGATGCCCCGCAGGATGGTGTCGGGGGCGCCCAGTTGCTCCCCGGCCGGCTTTGCCGGGTCGTAGAGCATGCGCGCGATGCGGTTGTCCGAGGCGGTGGTGAAGTACGCGTACACCAGGTGGTCGGTCGCGAAGTCCCGCGAGACGGCGAGCCCCAGCAGGCCGCCCTCGCCCCCCGGGGAGACCCCGGGCACCGTGCCGGCCTGCGTCGTGCGGCCACTGCCGGCGGCCACCCTGACGACCCGGCCGGTGTCCCGGGAGGCCACCAGCAGATCGCCCTCGGGCAGGACGGCCACGCCCCACGGGGTGCTGAGCCCGGTCGCGACGGTGCCGGTGACCTCCGCCGTGCCCTTCGCCGGCGCCGAGGGCTCCTCCGTGCCGCCCGAGGCCGGTGCCGACGGACTCGCGGAGGCGGAGGCCGGGGGAGGCGGGGCGGGGTCACCGTCCGAGGAGCATCCGGTGGCGAGCAGCGCGGCACTGGCCAGCGCGGCGGTCACGACGGCGGCACGGCGTCCCACGCTTTCCTCCCGGGGCTTCTCCGGCTCGGACTCCAAGAACATCACGTCCATCACTACACCGCCCGGCCGTTCGTGGTTCCCACCGCCGGCCGTGGACTTCCTCGCCGCCCCCCGCCTCATTCGGTCCCTCGAGTCCCCCAAGTCCCGCAGGTCCCTCAGGCAAGTCCCGCAGGTTCCCTCGGCCCCGCCGGACCCGACGGGCACCTCAGTCCCAGGAACCCCGCGCCGGCGGCAGCGCCGCGATCTCCGCGAAGTCCTCGTCGGACAGCCGCAGTTCCGCGGCGCCGGCGTTCTCCGTCGTCCACCGTTCCCGTTTCGCCCCGGGGATCGGCACGACCTGCGGTCCCTGGGCCAGCACCCAGGCCAGCGCGACCTGCGCGGGCGTCGCGCCGTGCGCCCCGGCGACCCTGCGCAGGCCCGCGACGATCGGCTGGTTGGCGGCCATCATCTCGGCCGTGAACCGGGGATGGCGGGCCCGTACGTCGTCCGGCTCGAAGCCCTGGCCCGGGGTGAGCGTGCCCGTGAGGAAGCCGTTGCCGAGCGGCATCGCGGCCATGAAGCCGACCCCGCGCTGCGTGCACCAGGGCAGCAGATCCGCCAGTGCCTCGGGAGACCACACCGACAGCTCGGCCTGCACGCAGCTCACCGGGAAGACCTGCTGGGCGCGGCGCAACTGCCGCAGCGTCTCGTCGTACATGCCCGCGCCCGCGCGCCGGGCCGCCCGCGCCCCCACCGCGCACCACCCCAGCGCGCGCACCTTGCCCGCCGCGACCAGCTCCGCCATCGCGCCCCACGTCTCCTCGACGGGGACCTCGGGGTCGGCCCGGTGCAACTGGTAGAGGTCGATCACGTCGGTCTGCAGCCGCCGCAGCGACGCGTCGCAGGCCCGCTTCACGTATGAGGGGCGGCCATTGGCCACCAGGTGCTGCTCACCGACGAGCAGTCCGCACTTGGTGGAGACGAAGACCTCCCGGCGACGCTCCCTCAGCACCCGCCCCAGCAGCAGTTCGTTGGTGAACGGCCCGTACATGTCGGCGGTGTCCAGCAGCGTCGTGCCGTGGTCGACCGCCGCGTGGACGGCGCGCAGTGACGATTCGCCGTCCTGCCGGGACGCGGTGTACGCCCAGCTCATCGGCATGCATCCCAGGCCGACGGCGCCCACTTCCAGGGCCGCCGATCCGACCGTCCTGCGCTCCACCTGGCTGACCTCCGCTGACCTCTCGCGCCGCCCCACTGTGCCATAGCCTCCTGACCATGGCTGACATCACCCGGAACCACCGCCCCACGGTCTGGCTCCCGATCCCCGCCGAGGACGTCGAAGGGCTCCCCGCCGAACTCGACTACCGCTTCTGGGACGGCGACGAGGAGTTCCCGGCCGACCCCGCCGACGTCGCGTTCTACGTGGTGCCCTACATGAAGGGCCCGGAGGTCGCCGGCCGCCCGCTGCCCCTGATGTCCGGGCTCGAGGTGGTGCAGACCCTCAGCGCGGGCGTCGACCACGTCGCACCCCACCTTCGGGAGTTCCCACCGGGTGTGCGGCTGTGCAACGCCCGCGGGGTGCACGAGGCCAGCACCGCCGAGCTGGCCGTCGCCCTCACCCTTGCGGCCTTGCGTGGCATCCCCCGCTTCGTCCGCGGCCAGGACGCCGAGGAGTGGCACTCCGGCTTCTACCCGGCGCTCGCCGACAAGCACGTGCTCATCGTCGGTTACGGATCGATCGGTGCCGCCATCGAGGACCGGCTCACCCCCTTCGAATGCCGTGTCTCGCGGGTCGCGCGGCTGGCCCGCCGCTCCCCGCACGGCCCCGTGCACGCCCTGGGGGACCTGCCCCGGCTGCTGCCGGAGGCGGACGTGGTCGTCCTGTCGACGCCGCTCACCCCGGCCACCCGCCATCTGGCCGACGCCCGCTTCCTGGCCGGGATGAAGGACGGGGCCCTGCTGGTGAACGTCGCCCGCGGACCCGTGGTGGACACCAGGGCCCTCCTCGCGGAGCTGGAGGCCGGCCGGCTCCAGGCGGCACTCGATGTCACCGATCCGGAGCCACTGCCTCCGGGCCACCCGCTGTGGCACGCCCCGGGTGTCCTGGTCAGCCCGCATGTGGGCGGCAGCACCTCCGCCTTCCTGCCCAGGGCGAAGCGGCTGCTCCGCGAGCAACTGCGCCGTTTCGCGGCCGGCCATGACCTCGCGAACGTCGTCGTGACCACCTGACCGCGCGCCTGGCACCGGGTGCCGCACGCGTGGGGCAGGACGCTACGCGTGGTCACGCTGTGTAGAGGAACTATGTCCCTGAGTGACTGGACTGGTGTATCGTCCCGCACTGGGGGAGCACGACCGGGGCGGCTCGGCGAGCCGCGAACGGGCGTGGGACGACTCAGGACTTGATGGGGGGCGACGGGCGATGTACGGCCAATGGAGAGAGCATCCGACGCTGGACCGCGGCACACCGTGCCGGGGACGCTCGCGGCTTCACGGGACGACGCCGTGAGCACGCCCGGTGCGGTCCTCTCGCAGGCGCCCGCGCCGGGCAACCGGACCGGCCTGCTGCCCCAGATGCTGCTGGTCGTGCTCTGCGGCGGCTACGCCATCGGTTCGGCCTTCGGCTGGGGCTCCAGCCGGCTGGCCCTGGTCATGGGCGACTTCGGGCTCTCCGCGGCCGCGCTGGCCGCGGCCGTCTCCTGCCTCGTCTACGTCCGCAGGGCCGCCGCCGACCGGTATCGCCCCGCGTGGGCGCTGTTCGCCGTCTCCTCCGCCATGGTGGCACTCGGCAACGGCATCTGGGGATGGTACGAGGTCGTGCTGCGCGGTGATGTGCCGCGTACCTCGGTCGCCGACTTCTGCTTCCTGCTCTTCGCGCCTCCGGCGATCATCGGGCTGCTGGTGCTCGCCAAGCGGCCGGTCACCCGGGCCGGCTGGGTCTGCCTCGGACTGGACGCCTGGCTCATCGGCGGCTCCCTGCTGACCCTCTCGTGGACCCTGGCCCTGGCCCAGACGGCCCTGTGGGAGGGCCGCGGCACGGCACGCATCGCCTTGTCCCTGGCGTACCCGCTGCTGGACATCATGCTGGTCAGCATGGTGCTGGCGCTGCACTTCCGGCGCTCCACGGCCAACCGGGCGGCGGTGAACACCGCCATCGCCTCCCTCGCCCTCACGGTGCTGTGCGACGCGCTGTTCACCTCGCCCCTGCTGCGCGAGCACTACACCTCCGGCCAGATCCTGGACGCCGGATGGTTCGCCGGCAGCATGCTGCTCGCCTACGCCCCATGGGTCGGGGAACGCGACACCGCCGAGCGGGGGACGAGGGCACGGCACCAGGAGCAGGGCCGCCGGATGAGCGGCTCGCTGGCGGCGCTGACCCCCTACCTGGCCGCCGCGGTCTGCGTGCTCGGGATCCTCTACAACGTCATCGACGGCCGCAAGAGCGACCGGGTGGTGCTCCTCACCGGCTGCACCGTCGTGCTCGCCCTGGTCGTGCGCCAGGGCATCATGCTGCTGGACAACATGGCCCTCACCCAGGAGCTGGCCCAGAAGGAGAACCACTTCCGGTCGCTCGTGCAGGGCTCCAGCGACGTCATCATGATCGCCTCCCCGACCGGCGTGCTGCGCTACGTGAGCCCCGCCGCCAGGGGCGTGTACGGGTGTGATCCCGAGGAGTGGGTCGGCACCGAGTTCGCCACCCACATCCATCCCGAGGACCTGGGCCGGGTGGTGCACGAGGTGCGCCGCTTCCTGGCCGCCCACGCGACCGAGGAACCCGCCACGCGCATCGAGTGCCGCATACGGCACGGGGACGGCAGCTGGCTCAACGTGGAGTCGAGCGTCAACCGCCACCAGGGCGGCCTGATCTTCAACAGCCGCGATGTCACCGAGCGGGTCCGCCTCCAGGCCCAGTTGCAGCACAACGCCTCGCACGACCCGCTCACCGACCTGCCCAACCGTGCCCTGTTCACCGAGCGCATCCGCCAGGCGATCGGCGGCCGCCGGGCCGGCGACGGCGACACCGGTACCACAGCGGTGCTCTTCATCGACCTCGACGGCTTCAAGGCGGTCAACGACACCGTCGGGCACCAGGCCGGCGACGAGCTCCTCGTCCAGGCGGCGCGGCGCCTGCAGGACTCGGTGCGCGCCGGTGACACCGCCGCCCGCCTGGGCGGCGACGAGTTCGCCGCCCTCATCTGCGGCACCAGCGCCGATCGCCATCTGCGCGAGTACCAGGTCCACGAGGTCGCCGACCGGCTCCGCACCGCCCTCTCCGAGCCCTACCGGGTGGACGGCACCGAGGTCCGGGTGGCCGCCAGCATCGGCGTGGCCTTCGCCGATCCCGGGGTGAGCCCCGGCGAGCTGCTGCGCAACGCCGACCTGGCGATGTACCGGGCCAAGCAGGCCGGCAAGGGCCGGGTCGAGATGTACGCGCCCGCCATGCAGGCCGAGGTGGTGCGCCGCGCCGAGCTCGCGGGACGGCTGCGCACGGCCTTGCGCGATGGCGAGTTCGCCCTGCTCCACCAGCCCGTGGTCGACCTCGGCACCGGCGAGGTGACGGCCGTCGAGGCGCAGGCCCGCTGGCGCTCCGCCCAGGGCATCCTCTTCACCCCCGCGGAGTTCCTGCGGGTCGCCGAGGACACCGACCGCACCGCGCAGCTGGCCCGCTGGCTGCTGGAGGAGGCGGTCGGCCAGGCCGCGCTGCGCCATGCCGCGGGCTGCCCGGTCCCCGTCGCCGTACGCCTGTCCACCCGGCGCCTGATGCACCGCGAGCTGCCCACCAGGGACGTCGAGGCCCTGCTCGAACGGCACGGGCTGCCGCCGGACTCCCTCGTCCTGCAGATCGCCGACCAGGACCCGCGGATCTCCCTGGACGAGCTGGAGCGGCGGCTGACCGCGCTGAGCGGGCTCGGGGTGCGCATCGCCCTGGAGGGCTTCGGCAGCGGCTACGCGCCCATGAACGCGCTGCGGCGGCTCCCCGTCGACGTGCTCAAGCTGGACCGGGGGCTCACCGAGGGCGTCGTGGAGTCCCCACGGCTGCGAAAGATCACCGCGGGGCTGCTGCGCATCGCCGAGGACCTCGGGATCCGCTCGGTGGCCGAGGGCGTGGACCGCCCGGAGCAGGTGCTGGCCCTGCGGGAGATGAGCTGCACCCATGGTCAGGGCATGGCATTCTCGGGGCCGGTGGACGAGCACCGGCTGCGCTCCTCCCTGACCCGCGGGGGCTACCCCGTGCCCGACGGCCCGACTGCGCTGGGCAGCGCCCGGATCTCCGTGCGCGGCACACGGAAGGCGGAAGAGCTACGCTCAAATAATGAGACGCCCGTCCCACCCGCTTGACACTCCCTGCTCGCGAGGAGGAAGGTCAGATTCATGCGCACCCGAATTCTCGTACTTGGAAAGCGCGTCGGCTGACCCGGGGCCCCTGACCGCCTCGTGGAACGCACCGACGCGCTCCCCTCGCTTGCCTGCCGGCACGAGGGGTTTTTTGTTGCCTGGGATCCAGACATACCGCCCTCTCCACCCTCAAACTCCTGAGAGATGAGAACCAGATGACCGAGCAGGCCACCGGGGCCCACCACCCGCAGCCGCGGGCCCGCGGCGCCGCGCCGCAGCCCACTCCCGCCGAGCGCGTCACGGGCGCCCAGTCCCTCATTCGTTCTCTTGAGGCGGTCGGCGCCGACACGGTGTTCGGCATCCCGGGTGGTGCGATCCTGCCCGCGTACGACCCGCTCATGGACTCCTCCAAGGTGCGCCACGTCCTGGTCCGGCACGAGCAGGGCGCGGGCCACGCCGCCACCGGCTACGCGCAGGCCACCGGCAAGGTCGGCGTCTGCATGGCGACCTCGGGCCCGGGCGCGACCAACCTGGTCACCCCGATCGCCGACGCCCACATGGACTCGGTCCCCATCGTCGCGATCACCGGTCAGGTGGCCTCCAAGGCGATCGGCACCGACGCCTTCCAGGAGGCGGACATCTGCGGCATCACGATGCCCATCACCAAGCACAACTTCCTCGTCACCAACGCGGACGAGATCCCGCGCACGATCGCCGAGGCCTTCCACATCGCGTCCACCGGCCGCCCCGGCCCGGTCCTGGTCGACATCGCCAAGGACGCCCTGCAGTCGCAGACCACGTTCTCCTGGCCGCCCGCCACCGACCTGCCCGGCTACCGCCCGGTCACCAAGCCGCACGCCAAGCAGATCCGCGAGGCCGCCCGGCTGATCAACGAGGCCAAGCGCCCCGTGCTGTACGTCGGCGGCGGCGTCCTCAAGGCCCGCGCCACGGGCGAGCTGCGCATCCTGGCCGAGCTGACCGGCGCCCCGGTCACCACCACCCTGATGGCACTGGGCGCCTTCCCCGACAGCCACTCCCAGCACGTCGGCATGCCCGGCATGCACGGCTCGGTCTCCGCCGTCGCGGCCCTGCAGAAGGCCGACCTGATCGTCGCGCTCGGCGCCCGCTTCGACGACCGGGTCACCGGCAAGCTCGACTCCTTCGCCCCGTACGCCAAGATCGTGCACGCCGACATCGACCCGGCCGAGATCTCCAAGAACCGCGTGGCCGACGTGCCGATCGTCGGTGACGCCCGTGAGGTCATCGCCGACCTGATCGTCGCCGTCCAGGCCGACCACGAGGCGGGCCGCCGCGGCGACTACACCGACTGGTGGAAACTGCTGAACGGGCTGCGCGAGACCTACCCGCTCGGCTACGACCTGCCCGCCGACGGCAGCCTGTCCCCGCAGCAGGTCATCCAGCGGATCGGCGAGCTGGCTCCGGAGGGCACCCTCTTCGCGGCCGGCGTCGGCCAGCACCAGATGTGGGCCTCCCAGTTCGTCTCCTTCGAGCGGCCCAACTCCTGGTTCAACTCCGGCGGCGCCGGGACCATGGGCTACGCCGTCCCCGCCGCCATGGGCGCCAAGGCCGGCCGGCCCGGCTCCACCGTGTGGGCGATCGACGGCGACGGCTGCTTCCAGATGACCAACCAGGAACTGGTCACCTGCGCGCTGAACAACATCCCGATCAAGGTCGCCATCATCAACAACGGCGCCCTGGGCATGGTCCGGCAGTGGCAGTCGCTCTTCTACAACGAGCGCTACTCCAACACCGTCCTGCACGCCGGTGAGACCAACGCGGGCCGCGGCTCCCACCAGGGCGTCAGCGAGACCCCGCCGGCCGGCACCCGCGTCCCGGACTTCGTGAAGCTGTCGGAGGCCATGGGCTGCGTCGGGCTGCGCTGCGAGTCCCCCGAGGAGCTGGACGAGATCATCGAGAAGGCCAACGCCATCAACGACCGCCCGGTCGTCGTGGACTTCATCGTCCACGAGGACGCCATGGTGTGGCCGATGGTCGCCGCCGGCACCTCCAACGACGAGATCATGGCCGCCCGTGACGTCCGCCCCGACTTCGGCGACGCCGCGGACGACTGAGGACCGAGAGAGAAGCAGAGGAACGACGCGACATGTCCAAGCACACGCTCTCCGTCCTGGTGGAGAACAAGCCCGGTGTCCTGGCCAGGATCACCGCCCTGTTCTCCCGCCGCGGCTTCAACATCGACTCCCTCGCCGTGGGCACCACCGAGCACCCCGACATCTCCCGCATCACCATCGTGGTGAACGTGATCGAGGACCTCCCGCTGGAGCAGGTCACCAAGCAGCTCAACAAGCTGGTGAACGTCCTGAAGATCGTCGAACTGGAGCCCTCCTCCGCCGTCCAGCGCGAACTCGTCCTGGTGAAGGTCCGCGCCGACAACGAGTCCCGCTCGCAGATCGTGGAGATCGTCCAGCTGTTCCGCGCCAAGACCGTGGACGTCTCACCCGAGGCGGTCACCATCGAGGCCACCGGCGGCGCCGACAAGCTGGAGGCCATGCTGAAGATGCTGGAGCCCTTCGGCATCAAGGAACTCGTCCAGTCCGGCACGATCGCGATCGGCCGCGGTGCCCGCTCGATCACCGACCGCTCCCTGCGCGCCCTCGACCGGACCGCATAGCGAGACCGCCACACTTGATTCAGCCCGCGGACGTACTGTGTGGGCAACCCCCCAGATCACCAAGGAGAGACCCGAAGTGGCCGAGCTGTTCTACGACGACGACGCCGACCTGTCCATCATCCAGGGCCGCAAGGTCGCGGTCATCGGCTACGGGAGCCAGGGCCACGCGCACGCGCTGTCGCTGCGCGACTCGGGCGTCGACGTGCGCGTCGGCCTGCACGAGGGCTCCAAGTCCAAGGCGAAGGCCGAGGAGCAGGGCCTGCGCGTGGTCACCCCCGCCGAGGCCGCGGCCGAGGCCGACGTCATCATGATCCTGGTCCCGGACCCGATCCAGGCGCGGGTCTACGAAGAGTCCATCAGGGACAACCTGAAGGACGGTGACGCGCTGTTCTTCGGTCACGGACTGAACATCCGCTACGGCTTCATCAAGCCCCCGGCCGGCGTCGACGTGTGCATGGTCGCCCCCAAGGGCCCGGGCCACCTGGTGCGCCGTCAGTACGAGGAGGGCCGCGGCGTCCCGTGCATCGCGGCCGTCGAGCAGGACGCCACCGGCGGCGGCTTCGCGCTCGCGCTGTCCTACGCCAAGGCCATCGGCGGCACCCGTGCGGGCGTCATCAAGACGACCTTCACCGAGGAGACCGAGACCGACCTGTTCGGTGAGCAGGCCGTGCTCTGCGGTGGTACCGCGGCTCTGGTCAAGGCCGGTTTCGAGACGCTGACCGAGGCCGGCTACCAGCCGGAGATCGCGTACTTCGAGTGCCTGCACGAGCTGAAGCTCATCGTGGACCTGATGTACGAGGGCGGCCTGGAGAAGATGCGCTGGTCCATCTCCGAGACCGCCGAGTGGGGCGACTACGTCACCGGTCCCCGCATCATCACCGACGCCACCAAGGCCGAGATGAAGAAGGTCCTCGCGGAGATCCAGGACGGCTCCTTCGCCAACAACTGGATCGCCGAGTACAACGCCGGTCTGCCGCGGTACAACGAGTACAAGAAGGCCGACGAGAACCACCTGCTGGAGACCACCGGCAAGAAGCTGCGCAAGCTCATGAGCTGGGTGGACGAGGAGGCGTAAGTCCTTCGCACCGCGTTCGACACGGTCCCGGGGGCGCCGCGCCCCCGGGACCGGCCGCTTTGGCCACCCCGTACACCCTCGTGCGGGTGATCCTTCCACGTTGGCGCAGGATGCCGGGCCCGCCGCCGATACACTCCATTAACAAGCGCGTCAGGCTCACAGCGTCGTGCGTCTTCCACGCGGCATGCCATTCCCCTCCACCGCCTTCGGCCGTCGGGACGCGGCCGTTGACCTGGGACTAGTGAGGACTCACGTGAGCAACCCCGTCGTACTCATCGCTGAAGAGCTGTCGCCCGCCACCGTCGACGCCCTCGGGCCGGACTTCGAGATCCGGCACTGCAATGGTGCCGACCGAGCCGACCTCCTGAGCGCGATCACCGACGTCGACGCCATCCTGATCCGCAGCGCCACCAAGGTGGACGCCGAGGCCATCGCCGCCGCCGCCAAGCTCAAGGTCGTGGCCCGGGCGGGCGTCGGTCTGGACAACGTGGACGTCTCCGCCGCCACCAAGGCCGGCGTGATGGTCGTCAACGCCCCGACCTCCAACATCGTCACCGCCGCCGAGCTGGCCTGCGGCCTGCTGATCGCCGTCGCCCGCAACATCGCCCCGGCGAACGCGGCGCTGAAGCAGGGCGAGTGGAAGCGCAACAAGTACACCGGTGTCGAGCTCGCCGAGAAGACCCTCGGTGTGGTCGGCCTCGGCCGCATCGGCGCCCTGGTGGCCCAGCGCATGTCGGCCTTCGGGATGAAGATCGTCGCGTACGACCCCTACATCCAGCCCGCGCGCGCCGCCCAGATGGGGGTGAAGATCCTCAGCCTCGACGAACTGCTGCAGGTCTCCGACTTCATCACGGTGCACCTCCCCAAGACCCCGGAGACCGTCGGTCTGATCGGCGAGGAGGCGCTGCGCAAGGTCAAGCCGCACGTCCGCATCGTCAACGCCGCCCGCGGCGGGATCGTGGACGAGGATGCGCTGTTCGCCGCGCTCAAGGAGGGCCGCGTGGGCGGTGCCGGCCTGGACGTGTACGGCAAGGAGCCGTGCACGGACTCGCCGCTCTTCCAGTTCGACAACGTCGTGGCCACCCCGCATTTGGGCGCCTCCACCGACGAGGCCCAGGAGAAGGCGGGCATCGCCGTCGCCCGCTCGGTGCGCCTCGCGCTCGCCGGCGAGCTGGTGCCGGACGCGGTCAACGTCCAGGGCGGTGTCATCGCCGAGGACGTCCGCCCGGGCCTGCCGCTCGCCGAGAAGCTCGGCCGGATCTTCACCGCCCTCGCGGGCGAGGTCGCGGTCCGCCTCGACGTCGAAGTGCGCGGCGAGATCACCCAGCACGACGTGAAGGTACTGGAGCTCTCCGCCCTCAAGGGCGTCTTCGAGGACGTCGTCGACGAGACCGTCAGCTATGTCAACGCCCCGCTCTTCGCGCAGGAGCGCGGTGTCGAGGTCCGCCTCACCACCAGCAGCGAGTCGCCCGACCACCGCAACCTGGTCACCGTGCGCGGCACCCTCTCCGACGGCACCGAGGTGTCCGTCTCCGGCACGCTGGCGGGCCCCAAGCACATCCAGAAGATCGTCGCGGTCGGCGACGACGACGTGGACCTGGTCTTCGCCGATCACATGGGCTTCCTGCGCTACACCGACCGCCCGGGCGTCGTCGGCACCATCGGCCGCATCCTGGGCGACGCCGGCGTCAACATCGCGGGCATGCAGGTCGCTCGTGACCAGGCCGGCGGCGAGGCGCTGGTCGCGCTGACGGTCGACACCGCCATCCCGGCGCCGGTGCTGGCCGAGATCGCCGAGGAGATCGGTGCGACCTCGGCCCGCGCGGTCAATCTCGAGGACTGACCGCCGGTTCGCTCCGCTGGGGGCGGCCGACCCGGGTGATCCGGGCCGGCTGCCCCTTCGCCGTCAGTGCCGCCACCGCGGGGGAGCCGGGCCGGAAGCGCAGCGCCACGGCGGCCAGGAAGACCAGGCCCAGCACCGGGTAGGGCGAGGCGAACGGCTGCAGCCACCACGCCAGGTGCAGATCCAGGTCACCGGCCTTCGGCACGATCCACAGCGTGCGCGCCAGGAAGACCACCGCGGCCACCCGCAGCGCCCAGCGCGGCGCCTCGGCGGCCAGCAGGATCAGCATCGGCACGCACCACACCCAGTGGTGCGACCAGCTGATCGGGGTGATGAGCAGCGCCGTCACCGCGCAGCACACCACACCCCAGGCCTCCCGGCCCAGCCGGCCCAGCCGTACCGAGACCGCGAGGCCCGCGCAGCCCACCATGAGCGCGGCGACCGCCCACACGGCGCCGGGGTGGGCGGTGTGCAGCACACGGGCGGCGAGGCCCTGCAGGGACTGGTTGTCCACGATCCAGGCCTTGCCGATCCGGCTGGTGTCGAACAGGCAGCGGGTCCAGTAGTCGACCGTCGCGCCGGGCAGCGCGAGCGCGCCCAGGAGCGTGGTGCCTGCGAAAGCGGCGGCGGCGACCGCGGCCTCCTTGCGCCGGCCGGTCAGCAGCAGGTAGACGGCGAAGATCGCCGGGGTGAGCTTGATGCCCGCCGCCACGCCGATCGCGATGCCCTTGCCGCGTGCGCCGTCCGGCCTGCTCAGGTCCCACAGCACCAGCACCGCGAGCAGCAGGTTGATCTGGCCGTACAGCATCGTCTGGAAGACCGGCTCCAGCCACAGACCGAGGGCCATCGCCAGCAGCACCACCACCCAGCGCGAGCCGCGGGCGCGCGGCCACCCCGTGCCCCGGCAGGACAGGTGCGCGAGCTGTCCGAGCAACAGCAGGTTGCCGCCCATGAAGGCCAGTTTCAGCAGCGGCACGGGCAGCCATGTCGTCGGCACGAACAGCAGCGCGGCGAAGGGCGGATAGGTCGCCGGGAGCTTCCACTCGGTGACCGTGAAGCCGTACAGGTCAGTGCCGTCGACGGCGGCCGCGCCCTCGGCGCGGTAGACCTGCATGTCGGCCATGGGCACCGACATCGACACGCACAGCGCGGTGAAGGCGGCCAGCGACACGGCCAGCAGCAGCCCGGCCAGGACTACCCTACGGTCGGGGCGGGATCTGCCGGCGACGGCCGGCGGTGTCCTCCACAGTGCTGGGCGTTCGCGTCCGTGGGCCTCCGTGGAATGAGTCACCGGCTCCCGATCCCCTTGTTTCGCCATCCGCGGTGTCCGCGCGGGACGCGCGGTTCGCCCGCGTCCCACACGTGTTGATCAAGCCCCCCATCGGCCTCGCGCCACGTTACTTGTGCCCCCTCGGGTCGGCAACAGTCCCTTCAGTCCCCGAGCCCGGCCGTCTTGAGGGCCATGTGGAGCAGCAGCCGGTCCTCCCCGTCGTCGAGGTCGAGGCCGGTCAGCCGCTCGACGCGGGACAGCCGGTAGTAGAGCGTCTGGCGGTGTATCCGCAGTTCCGCGGCGGCGCGCCCGGCCTGCCCCGCACGGTCGAGGTACACCTCGGCGGTACGGGCGAGGTCGGCGTGCGAGGGGTCCAGCAGCGGGCGCACCGCCGGGTCCACCGCCCCGGCGGGCAGCGCGGCCAGCATCCGGTACGGGCCGATCGCATCCCACTCCGCCGTGCGCCCGAGCCTCGGCTGGGCGCGTGCGGCGCGGGCCGCGGAGACGGCCTCGTGCCATGCCTCGGGCAGCTCGGCGAGCCCTTGGCGCGGGGCGCTGATCCCGGCCCGCGCGCTCGGCTCCGCCGGCCGCCCGTTGCCCTCCATCAGCCGCGTGGCCGCCGTGAGCGCGGGCCCCGACACCGTCGCCGAGCGCAGCCGTACCAGGGCGGCGAGCGCCGCGACCGGGGGCTCCCGGTGCGTCTCGCCCGCGCTCTCCTGCGGCGGTACCACGCACACCGCGGCGGCGCCCGGCACGCTGCGCGGTCCCGGGGCCTCGCCGTCCTCGCCGCCCGGCCAGGGCAGGACGCACACCATCGCGTGGGCCTCGTCCGCGTCCGGGCCGAGCGCGGCCCGCAGCGCCTCCCGGGCGGCTGTGCGGCCGGGCCCGGGGGCGGAGCGGAGGAGATCGCCCAGCGCCCGGCCGGCGTCGGCGCCCGCGCGGGACTCGGCCGCCAGCAGCGCGCCGATGCGGGCCGCGACCGCCATGGCGGCCGTGAGCTGGGCGTCGGTGTGCCCGGTGGTGTCCAGCAGCCACACATAGCCATGGACGATGCCGCCGTGCCGCACCGGCAGGCACAACCGGGGCCGGAAGACCCCGGCGTCGGGGGCGGCGGGGATGCGGACCGGTGCCGTGGCGCGGGCGATGCCGAAGCGCTCGAACCAGGAGCGCACCTCGGCGGTGGAACGGCGGGTGAGGATCGACCGGGTGCGCACCGGGTCCATGGCGCTGTCGTCGTCGCTGTCGTGCGCTCCGAAGGCGATCAGCCGGAAGTCGCGGTCCTCCAGGGTCGCGGGGGCGCCGAGCAGCGCCGAGACCTCGTCGACCAGCTCCTGGTAGTCACCGCGCACGCCGCCATTCTCCCTCATACATCTGTATGAGGGATGCCGATCGGATGCGTGACAGCTGTCGATGGCGGGCGGGGTAGGTGAATCCTAGATTTCACGGCGACGCTGCCTGCCCCCCTGGCAGCCCTTCATCCAGGAGGAGACCGTGCTGGGTCCCGTGCTGCTCGCCGCCTCGCGCAGCGACCGTATGCGCCGCGTCGTCGCGGGCGCGCCGATCACCCGCCCCGTGGTGAACCGCTTCATCGCGGGCGACGAGCTGGCGCCCGCCATGGAGACCGTGCGGTCGCTGGCCGCCTCCGGCCTGGAGGTCACGCTCGACCACCTGGGCGAGGACGTCACGGACAAGGCGACCGCGCTCGCGACCCGCGACGCCTACCTGCGGCTGCTGGAGGCCCTGAAGGCCGAGGGCCTGGGCACCCGCGCCGAGGTCTCGGTCAAGCTGTCGGCCTTCGGGCAGGCCCTGCCGTCCGGCGGCCACGACATCGCCCTGGAGAACGTTCGCCCCGTCGCCGACCTGGCGAGCGAGATCGGCACCACCGTCACGCTCGACATGGAGGACCACACCACGGTCGACTCCACCCTCGCGATCCTCGCCGACCTGCGCCTGCGCCACCCCGGCACCGGCGCCGTCCTGCAGTCGTACCTCTTCCGCACCGAGGAGGACGCCCGCAACCTCGCCGTCGCCGGCTCCCGCGTGCGCCTGGTCAAGGGCGCCTACAAGGAGCCCGCCGACGTGGCCTACCAGGACAAGGCCGAGGTCGACCGCGCCTATGTGCGCTGCCTGAAGATCCTGATGGCGGGCGAGGGCTACCCGATGATCGGTTCCCACGACCCGCGGCTGATCTCCATCGGCCAGGAGCTCGCCCACCGCCATGGCCGCAAGCAGGGATCGTACGAGTTCCAGATGCTGTACGGCATCCGCACCGCCGAGCAGCGGCGCCTGGCCGAGGAGGGCGAGCGCATGCGCATCTACGTCCCCTACGGAGCAGACTGGTACGGGTACTTCATGCGGCGTCTCGCGGAGCGGCCGGCGAACCTGGCCTTCTTCCTGCGGTCCTTCCTCCCCACCCGCTGAGCCCACGACCCCACAAGGACACAAGGAGATGTCTTCCATGGACGCTGTGACCCAGGTCCCCGCCCCGGTGAACGAGCCGGTGCACTCCTACGCCCCGGGGAGCCCGGAGCGGGCCCGGCTGGAGGCGAAGCTGAAGGAGCTGGCCGGGAACCCGGTCGAGCTGCCGATGACGATCGGCGGCGTGAAGCGGATGGGCGGCGGCGAGCGGTTCGACGTCGTGCAGCCGCACAACCACGGCGCCCGCCTGGGCACCTACGCCAACGCGACGCAGGACGACGCCCGCGACGCGATCGACGCCGCGCTGGCCGCCGCCCCGGCCTGGCGCGCCATGTCCTTCGACGACCGCGCCGCCATCATCCTGCGCGCCGCCGACCTGCTGGCCGGCCCCTGGCGCGAGACGATCGCCGCCTCCACGATGCTCGGCCAGTCCAAGACCGCGCAGCAGGCCGAGATCGACAGCCCCTGCGAGCTGGTCGACTTCTGGCGCTTCAACGTGCACTTCGCCCGGCAGATCCTCGCCGAGCAGCCGATCGCCAACGCCCCCGGCGTCTGGAACCGCCTCGACCACCGCCCGCTCGAGGGCTTCGTCTACGCGATCACCCCCTTCAACTTCACCGCGATCGCCGGCAACCTGCCGACCGCCCCGGCGCTCATGGGCAACGTCGTGGTGTGGAAGCCGTCCCCGACCCAGACGCACGCCGCCGTGCTGCTGATGGAGCTGCTGGAGGAGGCCGGGCTGCCCAAGGGCGTCATCAACCTGGTCACCGGCGACGGCATCGCCGTCTCCGAGGTCGCCCTGGAGCACCCGGACCTGGCGGGCATCCACTTCACCGGCTCCACCCGGACCTTCCAGCACCTGTGGAAGACGGTCGGCAACAACATCGACAAGTACCGCTCCTACCCGCGGATCGTCGGCGAGACCGGCGGCAAGGACTTCGTCGTCGCCCACCCCTCGGCCGACCCGGCGGTGCTGAAGACCGCGCTGACCCGCGGTGCCTTCGAGTACCAGGGCCAGAAGTGCTCCGCGACCTCCCGCGCCTACATCCCGCGCTCCCTGTGGGAGAACGGCTTCAAGGAGGAGTTCGCGGCCGAGGTCGACGGCCTCACCATGGGTGACGTCACCGACCTGTCGAACTTCATCGGTGCCGTGATCGACGAGCGCGCCTTCGCCAAGAACAAGGCCGCCATCGACCGCGCCAAGGCCGATCCGACCGTCGAGGTCGTCGCCGGCGGCACCTACGACGACAGCGTCGGCTACTTCGTCCGGCCGACCGTGCTGGTCTCCTCCGACCCGGAGAACGAGATCTTCCGCGAGGAGTACTTCGGCCCGGTTCTGGGTGTCCACGTCTACGACGACGCCGACGAGGGCGCCTTCGAGGCGATGCTCACCCAGATGGAATCGGTCGCCGCGTACGCGCTGACCGGCTCGGTCGTCTCCCGTGACCGCGCCGCCGTCGCCCACGTCATGGAGAAGCTGCGCTTCGCCGCGGGCAACTTCTACATCAACGACAAGTCCACCGGCGCCGTGGTGGGCCAGCAGCCGTTCGGCGGCGGCCGCGCCTCCGGCACGAACGACAAGGCGGGTGCCGCGCAGAACCTCATGCGCTGGACGTCGACCCGGTCGATCAAGGAGGCCCTGGTGCCCCCGACCGACTACCGCTACCCGCACATGGGCTGACCTCCGCGTCACCCGGACGAGCCCGCAAGGGGCAGGGCCCGGTACCCCCGATTCCGTGGGGTGCCGGGCCTTCGCCGTCTCAGATAGTAGGAAGTCCGAGTAATTGTGGAGACAGATCGGCGGAGCTGTCCTAGCTTTGTAGGAGCCGAACGTCTCGCTCCACCAGCGACCGGCGGACGTGAGCCGCGCGCCTTTGGCAGGTCACCCCCTGCAGCGCCGCTCCCCGCCCCGTTCTATGGCGACACAACCCTCCTCTTCATCTCCGGGAGCTGTTCACCATGGACGAGACCGCCCGCAAGAACGCCGCCGAAGCCCTCCAGCGCGCCCTGGACCGCCGTGACAACGGCGGGTCGACGGGGCACGAGCCGCGTTGAGCGGCCCCAGCGTGCCCCGCCGGATCAGCCGTCTGCGGCGCCTGGCCTACCTGGCCGTCCGCGCGATGGTGAAGTGATCGATCCGTCTGCCGTCCTCGGCGAGCGCCGAAGGGACCAGCCGCGCCGTCCTGCCGGACGGCGCGGTGGCTGCGACCGCACGGCCAGGAACGAGTGGCCGGTGTAGCGGACGCGTGACCACTCCACCGTCTGCGTGGCCTTGTGCGCATCCTTTGCCCAGCGGCGACAGGCGTCCACGCCGTCCAGGTCCTGGACGTGCCCTTCGTGACCGTCCGGCACGCGCGGCCCTGTGCGGCGCCCCTCGGCCTCGAACCGCGCCGAGGTCCCAGGGCGCGGTCGCACCCGGACGAAGGGCCCGCACCGGAAGGGGTATCTGCGAGGAGACTCATCCGGGTGCCGGGGTGGTGCCGAGGGCCAGGTGCCCGCCGATCGGGCCCGCGCGCCGTTCCACGTGGGCCGCGGCCCGAGGGCGAGCACCTGCCGGGGAGCGCACCGGCGGAGCGACGCGGCGTCCGCCATGCGGACATCGCGTGTCATTCCATGGACGGGGGGAGTAGGGTTCTCGCCATGTCTCGCAGCATCAGTCTCGCAGTGATCCCCGGCGACGGAATCGGCCAGGAGGTGGTGGCCGAGGGCCTGAAGGTCCTGTCCGCCGTCCTTCCGCAGGACGTGAAGCTGGAGACCAAGGAGTACAGCCTCGGTGCCAAGCGCTGGCACGAGACCGGCGAGACCCTGCCGGACGCGGAACTGGAGCAGCTCAAGGCCCACGACGCGATCCTGCTGGGCGCGGTCGGCGACCCGTCGGTCCCCTCCGGCGTCCTGGAGCGCGGGCTGCTGCTCAAGCTCCGCTTCGCCTTCGACCACCACGTCAACCTGCGGCCCTCCCGGCTCTTCCCGGGAGTGAAGGGTCCGCTGGCGGGCGAGCCGGACATCGACTTCGTCGTCGTCCGTGAGGGCACCGAGGGCCCGTACGTCGGCAACGGCGGTTCCCTGCGCACCGGCACGCCGCAGGAGGTGGCCACCGAGGTCAGCCTCAACACGGCGTTCGGCATCGAGCGCGTGGTGCGCGACGCCTACGCCCGCGCGCAGGCCCGCCCGCGCAAGAAGCTGACGCTGGTCCACAAGAACAACGTCCTCGTGCACGCCGGCCACCTGTGGAAGAACATCTTCGACAGGGTCGGCGAGGAATACCCCGAGGTCACCACCGACTACCTGCACGTGGACGCGGCGACGATCTTCTTCGTCACCCAGCCCGAGCGCTTCGACGTGATCGTCACCGACAACCTCTTCGGTGACATCCTCACCGACCTGGCCGCCGCCGTGACCGGTGGCATCGGTCTCGCCGCCAGCGGCAACATCAACCCGGGCGGCGAGTTCCCGTCGATGTTCGAGCCGGTGCACGGCTCCGCCCCGGACATCGCCGGCCAGGGCAAGGCCGACCCGACCGCCACCGTGCTCTCGGTCGGCATGCTGCTGCAGCACCTCGGTTACACCGCCGAGGCCGAGCGGATCGAGGCCGCCGTCGCCGCGGACCTCGCCGAGCGCTCCGGGACCCGCAGCACCTCGGCGATCGGCGACGCGCTCGCCGCGCGAGTAGCCGGCTGACCGCCGGGTCAGCCTCCTCCAGTCGGCCCGGCCGGTCAGTGACCGCACCACGACTGACCCTGACTCTCGGGCCGCGCATGTATGTCCCCGGCCCCGCCGCTGCGATAATCAGCGGTGGGGCCGCTGTGCGAGGGGAAACTCGGACGTCCTGGCACCTGAGGGCGGCGGGTGCGGTCCGCCCTGACCTTGACGCGAAGGACACCACACATGACGACGCCCACGATCGAGCTCAAGCCCTCCTCGCGCCCGCTGCCCGACGCGCAGCGCGAGGCGATCCTCTCCAGCCCCGGCTTCGGCCGCCACTTCACCGACCACATGGTGACGATCCGGTGGACCGAGGGCCGCGGCTGGCACGACGCCGAGCTCGTGCCGTACGCGCCGCTCTCCATCGACCCCGCGAACATGACGCTGCACTACGCGCAGACGATCTTCGAGGGGCTGAAGGCCTACCGCCAGCCCGACGGGTCCGTCGCCACCTTCCGTCCCGAGGCCAACGCCGAGCGCTTCCAGGCCTCCGCCCGCCGCCTGGCCATGCCCGAGTTGCCCGTCGAGACCTTCATCGCGGCCGTCGACGCGCTGGTCACCCAGGACAAGGCGTGGGTTCCCAGCCAGGGGGAGCAGTCGCTCTACCTGCGTCCGTTCATGTTCGCCACCGAGGTCGGCCTCGGCGTCAAGCCGGCCAACGAGTATCTGTTCATGGTCATCGCCTCCCCGGCCGGCGCCTACTTCCCCGGCGGCGTCAAGCCCGTCTCCGTCTGGCTCTCCGAGGAGTACGTCCGCGCCGCGCCCGGCGGCACCGGCGCCGCGAAGGCCGGCGGCAACTACGCCGCGTCCCTGGTCGCGCAGGCCCAGGCCATCGAACACGGCTGCGACCAGGTCGTGTGGCTCGACGCGATCGAGCGCCGCTGGATCGAGGAGATGGGCGGCATGAACCTGTACTTCGTGTACGGGAACACGATCGTCACCCCCGAGCTCACCGGCTCCCTCCTCCCCGGCATCACCCGCGCCTCGCTGCTGCGCATCGCCGCCGACCTCGGCTACGAGGTCAGCGAGGGCCGCATCTCCGTGGACGACTGGAAGAACGGCAACGCGGACGGATCGCTGACCGAGGTCTTCGCCTGCGGCACCGCGGCCGTCATCACGCCGGTCGGTTCCGTGAAGTCCACCCGCGCGGACTGGACCGTCGGCGACGGCCGGCCGGGCGAGGTCACCATGAAGCTGCGCAAGGCGCTGCTCGACATCCAGACGGGTCAGTCCCCCGACACGCACGGCTGGATGCACCCCCTGGGCGGCTGATCCGCCCGCCGCCCCCGTGCGGCGCCGTACACCGTCGGCGCGACGGCGGTGCCGGGCAGGGGAACGGCCCGCCTCACACGGTGACCTCGACCGGGTCCGGGGACCGCGCCGGCACGGGGTGCGCGTGGCCCGCGTTGAGGACGAGGTACACCGCGGCCGTGACGGCCGATGTGGGAGGTGCGCAGGCGTGAGGCCCACCCCGACCGAACGCGACCGGCTGCTGCTGTTCGGCGCCGCGGAGCCGGCCCGGGTGCGCGGGCTGCGGCTCAACGTGTCGGAGGCCACCGCCCTGATCGCCGACGCGGTCCGCGAGGCCGCGCGGGGACGGCGCGCGCCTCGCGGAGGCCGTCGAGGCCGTCCGTGCCGTGCTCGGTCCCGACGACGTGCTGCCCGGCGTGGCGGACGTCGTCACCGAGGTCCACGTCGAGGCCGTCTTCGACGACGGATCCCGCCTGGCCGGGGTCCCCGACCCGATCGGCGGGGCTCGATGGGGGCGCAGGCCCGGGCGCCGTGCTGCCCGGCCCGGCCCACCCCGAGCGGTCGCCGGAGGTTGTGCGGGCCGTCCGCGACACCGCCTCCGTACCGGTCGGCGTGACCTCGCACTGCCACTTCTTCGAGGCCAACCCGCGGCTGGGCCTCGGCCGTTCGGCGGCGTACGGAATGCGGCTGAACGTTTTGGCCGGCTCTTCGGTGCGCTTCGGTCCGGGGGAGGAACGGCAGGTCGGCGCTCGCAGAGCTGACCATCGCGGGCCTCGGCCGGCAGGTCGGCATGAGTGATGCCCTCCCCCCGGCACCCGCCGGCTGACGGACGGCCGGGAGACACGGCCTCCCGGCCTGCCGCCGACCGGGTGCCCGCATCCTGAGACCGTGTCCCACGTCCGCGGGTCCTGTGGCAGACTTCCGATGTGCCCTCGTTCGCCATGATTATCGGCAGCAGGCGCGCCGGTCCTCAGTGATCGCCGAACCGCAGACCATCGCGGAAGCGATCACCGTGTCCCAGACCCGCGCGCAGACCTCTCGCACCCGCGAGGGGTTTTTTCGTTTCCCGGCCCACCCGCGCCGGAGGCGGCGCAGCGCGAGGGATGATGGGGGCAAGTGGAGCCCGGTCCTCCGGAACCACTCACCCGACAGGAGTTGGAACAAACCATGACGGCCGTACTGGACGACAGCTTCCACGTCTTCGACACCACGCTGCGCGACGGCGCGCAGCGCGAGGGCATCAACCTCACCGTCGCCGACAAGCTGACGATCGCCCGGCACCTGGACGACTTCGGGGTGGGCTTCATCGAGGGCGGCTGGCCCGGCGCCAACCCGCGCGACACCGAGTTCTTCGCCCGGGCCGCCGCCGAGCTGGACCTGCGGCACGCCCAGCTGGTGGCCTTCGGCGCCACGCGCCGCGCCGGCGGCAGCGCCTCGGAGGATCCGCAGGTCAGGGCGCTCCTGGAGTCGGGTGCCCCGGTCATCACCCTGGTCGCCAAGTCCCACGACCGGCACGTCGAGCTGGCCCTGCGCACCACGCTCGAGGAGAACCTGGAGATGGTCCGGGACACCGTCTCCCACCTGCGCTCCCAGGGCCGCCGGGTCTTCGTCGACTGCGAGCACTTCTTCGACGGCTACAAGGCCAACCCGGGGTACGCCAAGGAGGTGGTGCGCGCAGCCCACGAGGCCGGGGCCGACGTCGTCGTCCTCTGCGACACCAACGGCGGGATGCTCCCGGCCCAGATCACCGCCGTCGTCCGCACTGTGCTCGCCGACACCGGCGCCCGCCTGGGGATCCATGCCCAGGACGACACCGGCTGCGCCGTCGCCAACACCCTCGCCGCCGTCGACGCGGGCGCCACCCACGTCCAGTGCACCGCCAACGGCTACGGAGAGCGGGTCGGCAACGCCAACCTCTTCCCGGTCGTGGCGGCACTGGAGCTCAAGTACGGCCGCAAGGTGCTGCCCGCCGGCGCACTCGCCGAGATGACCCGTACCTCGCACGCCATCGCCGAGGTCGTCAACCTGACGCCCTCCACCCACCAGCCGTACGTGGGAATCTCGGCCTTCGCCCACAAGGCGGGCCTGCACGCCTCGGCGATCAAGGTCGATCCCGACCTCTACCAGCACATCGACCCGGAACTGGTCGGCAACACCATGCGCATGCTGGTCTCCGACATGGCGGGCCGTGCCTCGGTGGAGCTCAAGGGCAAGGAGCTCGGCGTCGACCTCGGCGAGGACCGCGAGCTGATCGGCCGGGTCGTGGAGCGCGTCAAGGAGCGCGAACTCGCGGGCTACACCTACGAGGCCGCCGACGCCTCCTTCGAACTGCTGCTGCGCGAGGAGGTCGAGGGCCGGCCACTGCACTACTTCCGCGTCGAGTCCTGGCGCGCCATCGTGGAGGACCGCCCCGACGGCACCCACGCCAACGAGGCGACGGTCAAGGTGTGGGCCGACGGCCAGCGCATCGTCGCCACCGCCGAGGGCAACGGCCCGGTCAACGCCCTGGACCGCGCGCTGCGCGTCGCGCTGGAGCGGACCTACCCGCAACTGGCGAAGCTGGAGCTGGTGGACTACAAGGTCCGTATCCTGGAGGGCAAGCACGGCACGGAGTCCATCACCCGGGTGCTGGTCTCCACCTCCGACGGCGTCTGCGAGTGGTCCACCGTCGGCGTCGGCGAGAACGTCATCGCCGCCTCCTGGCAGGCCCTGGAGGACGCCTACGCGTACGGGCTGCTGCGCGCCGGCGTGGAGCCGCGCCGGAAGGACTGACGGCCGCCGGCCAAGGCGCACGGCGGGCGCGGCGCGGACGCGGTGCGACCGTGTCCGCGCCCCCCTTCCACGACGGCCCAACTGCCGTGCATACGCGCGTAGAACGCCGGGCACACTCCACCTGCTCCACCTGCACAGCCGCCCCACAGGAAGCACGGTCACCAGCAGGAGGAATCCCCATGAAGTTCCGCTCCGTCCTGAGCGCGCTCGTCCTCGCGCTCGGAGTGCTGTTCGCACCCGGCGCCGGCCTCGCCGCGTCCCACGACGCCTACGCCGTCACCAAACTGACGCACGCCCAGGCCACGACGATGTTCCGCAACGCCGGGATCACCTGGTCCTCGTCAGGCGGCTGCTCCAACCGCAACATCGCGACCTGCACGTCCTTCGACCAGCTCAACCAGGCCACCGCCCAGGGCGCCGTCACCCTGAAGGGCGCCAGCGGGTGCGCCCTGAACATCACCGGCGGCACCGAGACCGGTCACGCCGGCGGTACGTACTCGCACTGGAACGGCTACAAGCTCGACTACGGCAAGAACAGTTGCGTCACCAACTACATCCACGGCGTCTTCACCTACATCGGCCTGCGCGGTGACGGCGCCCCCCAGTACCGCTCCGGCTCCGGCAACATCTACGCCGACGAGGGCAACCACTGGGACGTCCTGTACTACAACTGCGGCGGCTGCTGATCCGCGCGCGGTGAGCCGCCCGCGGCCCGGTCCCGGCCGAGCCGCGGGCGGTCCCGCCCTCGGTGACGGGCGCCTGACAGCCATCGAGCTCCAGCACCACGACCTCGTTGCGGCCCGGGCGCGGCAGCGGCCACGACAGGCAGAGCGTCTCCTGGGGCCCGCGCTCCCAGCAGCCCCCGAGGCAGAAGCCGTTGCCCCGGACGTAGCACTTGCCCCGCCCGGGCGGGGCGAGTTGGGCCTCCGCCGGCTCGGCCACCTCCAGGTGGCCCCGGTGGAAGGCCGGCCCCTCGGTCCCGCGGTTCCTCCCGTCCCCCGACCGCGCGCGGCATCCCCATCGGTGCGGCCATCGCGCGGGCGGCGTCCGGAAGCAGCGCAGGACACCGGAGAGCGGGCGCAACGGCCGGCCGTCGGGGCGGAAGCCCTCGGGTCAGCGCGCGACCACCTGTGGACGTTCACTTCGCGGCGGGCGGCGACCGGCCGGAATCCGGTCGCCCGCCGTTCGGTCCACCGGAAGTGCGGTCACGCCCAGGCCCGTACCTCCACCGGGTCGCCCACCGCGATCGTGCCCGGCCGGAGCACCGCCGCCTTCATCGCGAAGCTCACCTTGTTGCCGTACTCCGGCTCCCGCCGGTAGCCGGCCAGGGTGCGCACCGGCTCCGGGCCGGACGTACGGCCGGTCGCCTGGTCGACCAGCGGTACGGAGCAGCGCATCGCGCGGACGGAGTAGCCGAGACGGGTGGTGCCGACGTCCATGAGCCGTACCAGGTCCTCGGTGTGAGGCTCGCCCCAGCCGGCGACCACGATGTTGGGACGGAAGCGGTCCATGGGCACGGGCGTGCCGCCGCGCTCGGCGATGCGCCGGTTGAGGCCGTCGAGCGAGGCCAGCGAGGCCACCGAAAGGGCATGGGCGTCGGCGAAGTTGACCTTGCCCGGGTGCTCGCCCCAGCCGTCCCGGTCGAAGCCCGGGCGCACGCGCACCAGGCGCGAGGGCGCGCCCAGCGCCTCGGAGAACCAGCGCGCGGCCTCCTCGCCCTGGTCCACCGCCGCCCCCAGCGGCCGGTCGAACAGGACGACCTCGCGCGGCGGCCCCTCGTACGCCACCTCCAGCGTCAGCTCCCCGGCGCCGGGCGCCGACAGCGCCAGGTGCTTGCCGCCATCGGTGACGTCCGCGCGCACCACCGCCATCCCCGGCAGCGTCCGCTGGCTGCGGAAGGACCCGTCGGCCGCGTCGACCACCATGAACGTACGGTCGTGGGCCGGCCCGGTCGCGGTGACGGCGACGCTGTCCAGGGGCACGCCGGCGCAGCCCTTGACGGGGTAGCAGGTCAGCGAGTGCACGGTCGCGGCGGTCATGGGCTCGTCCTTCCGGGTGTGGAAAACCCATTCGATCACGTCCCGCGCCCGGCGTACGGTCATCGCGTGACCGATGACACAGCGCTACGAATCAGGCCGGCGCGGGCAGCGGACGCGGACGCGATCACCGCGGTCTTCCTCGCGTCCCGGGCGGCCGCCATGCCCTGGCTGCCCCGACTGCACAGCGACGAGGAGACCCGGTGGTGGGTCGCGAACGTCGTCCTGGAGCAGTGCCGGGTGTGGGTCGCGGAGCAGACCGCGACCGGTGCCGCGGCGGGCTTCGCGGCCCTCGAAGGCGACTGGCTGGAGCATCTCTACCTGCGGCCCGACGCGCGCGGGCGCGGCATCGGCGCGCGGCTGCTCGGCGAGGTGGTGCGGCATCACCCGGACGGCCCACTGTCGTTGCACGTCTTCCGGCGCAACACCGCGGCACGCGCGTTCTACGAACGTCACGGCTTCCGGGCCGTCCCCGGCAGCGAGAGCACCGCGAACGAGGAGGGCGAGCCGGACCTGACCTACCGTCTGCCACCCGTGGACAACCGGTGACCAACAGCACACGTACCGACCGGTAACGCGCGGGCCCCGCGGATCATAAAGTGAGCGCCGTACGCTCCCCACCCTCGAACCCTGGGAGACCGCATGCGTTCCGCGAAGGACTTCTTCCGACCGCTGGCCGTGGGGGCCCCGGCCCCCGTACGGGAAGTACCGTTCCGGCCGTCGCGGATGATCCACTTCTTCGACCCGAGCAACGAGAAGATGGCGGCGAAGGTCCCCTCCATCGCCCCCAAGGTGGACGTCCTGCTGGGCAACCTGGAGGACGCGGTGTCCGCCGACCGCAAGGAGGCCGCCCGGGCCGGCCTGGTCGCCACGGCCAAGACCCAGGACTTCGGCGACACCCAGCTGTGGACCCGGATCAACAGCCTCGACTCTCCGTGGGCGCTGGACGACCTGCTGACCCTGGTCGCCGAGATCGGTCACAAGCTCGACGTCGTGATGGTGCCCAAGGTCGAGGGCGCCGAGGACATCCACTACGTCGACCGGCTGCTCGCCCAGCTGGAGGCCAAGGCGCGCATCGAGCGGCCGATCCTGGTCCACGCCATCCTGGAGACCGCGACGGGCGTCGCGAACGTCGAGGAGATCGCCGGGGCCAGCCCCCGGATGCAGGGCATCTCTCTCGGCCCGGCCGACCTCGCGGCGAGCCGCCGTATGAAGACCACCCGCGTCGGCGGGGGGCACCCGGGGTACCTCGTGCGGGAGGACCCCAAGGACCCCGGGATGGAGCTGCCGCGACTGACCTTCCAGCAGGACCTGTGGCACTACACGATCGCACGCATGGTCGACGCCTGCGCCGCGCACGGGATCCTGCCGTACTACGGCCCCTTCGGCGACATCAAGGACACCACCGCCTGCGAGGACCAGTTCCGCAACGCCTTCCTGCTCGGCTGCGTCGGCGCGTGGAGCCTGCACCCGGGACAGATCGACATCGCCAAGCGGGTCTTCTCCCCGGCGCCGGCCGACGTGGCCTGGGCGCGCCGGGTCATCGACGCCATGGGCGACGGCACCGGCGCGGTGATGATCGACGGCAAGATGCAGGACGACGCCACGGTCAAGCAGTGCCACGTCGTCGTCGAGCTCGCCGAGGCGCTGGCCGCCCGCGACCCGGAGCTGGCCGAGGCCTACGCGGCCGCGTACAAGGAGCAGGAGCACAACCGATGACCGACGCGATCCTGCGGCCGCGCCGCTCCGTCCTCTACATGCCCGGCGCCAATGAGCGCGCCCTGGAGAAGGCGAAGGTCCTCCCCACCGACGCGCTCATCCTCGACCTGGAGGACTCCGTGGCGCCCGACGCCAAGCCCGACGCCCGCAAGCGGGTCGCCGCGGCCGCCGCCTCCGGCGCGTACGGGTACCGGGAGGTCACCATCCGGGTGAACTCGCCCGGCACGCCCTGGCACGAGGACGACCTGCGGGCCGCCGCCGAGGCGGGCCCGGACGCCGTGGTGGTTCCCAAGGTCGACTCGGCCGCCACCGTGCACGCCATCGAGCGCGCCCTGGAGGCCGCCGGCGCCCCGGACCACACCGCCATCTGGGCGATGGTGGAGACCCCCCGCGCGATGCTGGACGCCCGAGCCATCGCGGCGGCCTCGGAGCGGCTGCGCGTTCTCGTCATGGGCACCAACGACCTCGCCAAGGAACTGCACGCCGAGCACATCCCCGGCAGGGCCCCGCTGCTCACCGGGCTGTCGCTGGCCCTGCTGGGTGCCCGAGAGGCCGGCAAGGTCATCCTGGACGGCGTCTACAACGACGTCACCGACGAGACCGGCTTCGAGGCGGAGTGCGTCCAGGGCCGGCAGTTCGGCTTCGACGGGAAGACGCTGATCCATCCCGGGCAGGTGGAGATCTGCAACAGGGTGTTCGCTCCCTCGAAGGAGGAAGCCGACAAGGCCCGGCGCGTCATCGAGGCCTTCGAGGAGGCCGTGGCCGAGGGCCGCGGGGTGGTCACGGTGGACGGCCGGATGATCGAGAACCTCCATGTGGATGACGCCCGGCGTGTCCTTGCGCTGGCCGAGGCGGTATCCGGAAGGTAGCGCTCCCGTTGAGTCCGGGTGGACGACCGCTACAAAGAAAAGGTCCCGCACGTGCCGTGCGGGGCCTTTCTTGTGTTGGTTCTGTCCAGATGCTCCATGAAGCGGGTCCGGACACTGTACGAAGTCGACGCCGATTTTGACGGCCCTCCGCTCGTATGGTCGATGGCATGAGCGTTTTGGACGAGGTGCCGACCCAGCCCGCCGAGGCCGAAGGGGCCGACGAGGCCGCGCAGCCGGCGAACGACGCCCGCGGGCGCGTCGCGGAACTGCACGCCATCCGCGAGCAGGTCCGGCTCGGCCCCAGCGAGAAGGCCACCCAGGCCCAGAAGGCCAAGGGCAAGCTGACCGCGCGCGAGCGCATCGAGCTGCTGCTCGACGAAGGCTCCTTCAACGAGGTGGAGCCGCTGCGCCGGCACCGCGCCAGCGGGTTCGGCCTGGAGGCGAAGAAGCCCTACACCGACGGTGTCATCACCGGTTGGGGCACCGTCCACGGGCGGACCGTCTTCGTGTACGCCCACGACTTCCGGATCTTCGGCGGCGCTCTGGGCGAGGCCCACGCCAGCAAGATCCACAAGATCATGGACATGGCCATCTCGGCCGGCGCCCCGCTGGTCTCGCTCAACGACGGGGCCGGCGCCCGTATCCAGGAGGGCGTCTCGGCGCTCGCCGGCTACGGCGGCATCTTCCAGCGCAACACCCGCGCCTCCGGTGTGATCCCGCAGATCTCCGTGATGCTCGGCCCCTGCGCCGGCGGCGCCGCGTACTCCCCGGCCCTGACGGACTTCGTGTTCATGGTCCGGGAGACCTCCCAGATGTTCATCACCGGCCCGGACGTGGTCCAGGCCGTCACCGGCGAGAAGATCTCCCAGAACGGGCTCGGCGGCGCCGACGTCCACTCCGAGGTCTCCGGTGTCTCGCACTTCGCGTACGACGACGAGCAGACCTGCCTGGAGGAGGTCCGCTACCTGCTGTCGATGCTGCCGCAGAACAACCGCGAGAACCCCCCGTCGGTCCCCGCCGCGGATCCGGCCGACCGGCGCGGCGACGTCCTGCTGGACATCGTCCCGGCCGACGGCAACCGCTCCTACGACATGCACCAGGTCATCGAGGAGCTCGTCGACGACGGCGAGTACCTGGAGATCCACGAGCGCTGGGCGACCAACATCATCGTGGCGCTGGCCCGCCTCGACGGCCAGGTCGTCGGCATCATCGCCAACCAGCCCGCCTCCCTCGCCGGCGTCCTCGACATCGAGGCCAGCGAGAAGGCCGCGCGGTTCGTGCAGATGTGCGACGCCTTCAACATCCCGCTCATCACCCTTCTGGACGTCCCCGGCTTCCTGCCCGGCGTCGACCAGGAGCACGGTGGCATCATCCGGCACGGCGCCAAGCTGCTGTACGCGTACTGCAACGCGACCGTGCCGCGGATCTCACTGATCCTGCGGAAGGCGTACGGAGGTGCCTACATCGTCATGGACAGCCAGTCGATCGGCGCCGACCTGACCTACGCCTGGCCGACCAACGAGATCGCCGTCATGGGCGCCGAAGGCGCCGCCAACGTGATCTTCCGCCGCCAGATCGCCGAGGCCGACGACCCCGACGCCATGCGCGCCCGCATGGTGAAGGAGTACAAGTCCGAGCTGATGCACCCCTACTACGCCGCCGAGCGCGGCCTGGTGGACGACGTGATCGACCCCGCCGGGACGCGTGAGGTCCTCATCCGCTCGCTCGCGATGCTGCGCACCAAGCACGCCGACCTGCCGTCCCGCAAGCACGGCAACCCGCCCCAGTAAGGGAGAGACGAACCCCGTGAGCACCCCTGCCGACAGCACCTCCGCCGCGCTCGTGCGCGTGGAGCGCGGCCACGCCAGCGACGAGGAACTGGCCGCCCTGACCGCTGTCCTGCTCGCCCGCGCCGCGGCCCAGGGCCAGGACGCGACCGACTACGTCAAGCCCCGCTCCACGGCCGGCTGGCGCCGCCTCGAGCGGCAGTCCGGCTTCAGCGCGCCGCACAGCTGGCGCAGCTGACCCTCCGGCCACCTACGGCGGCGCGGCACCCCCTGGGCGCCGCGCCGCCGTCGTCGTACCGCAGGAGCGGTCGTCCCATCCCCGGGGCCACACGGCCGAGCCGGTACGACGCGAAGGCCCCGCACATGGCGTGCGGGGCCTTTCGCGTCGTACCGGAAGCGGGAACCGCTACCGCAGCCGCGCCATCAGCGCGTGCTCGACCAGCGTGATGAGCGCGCTCTTCGCCTCGCCGCGGTGACGGGCGTCGGTGGTGATGATGGGGGCCTCGGGGCCGATCTGGAGGGCCTCGCGGACCTCCTCGGGGTTGTACGGCTGGTGTCCGTCGAAGCCGTTGAGGGCGATGACGAACGGCAGGCCGCTGTTCTCGAAGTAGTCGACGGCCGGGAAGCAGTCGGCCAGCCGGCGGGTGTCCACGAGGACGACCGCGCCGATGGCGCCGCGCACCAGGTCGTCCCACATGAACCAGAAACGGTCCTGGCCCGGCGTACCGAACAGGTAGAGGATCAGGTCCTCGTCCAGCGTGATGCGGCCGAAGTCCATCGCCACGGTCGTGGTGGTCTTGTCCGGCGCGTGCGTCAGATCGTCGATCCCCGCGGAGGCGGAGGTCATCACGGCTTCGGTACGCAGCGGGTTGATCTCCGATACGGCACCGACGAACGTGGTCTTGCCCACGCCGAAGCCGCCCGCCACCACGATCTTCGCCGAGGTGGTTGAGCGAGCTGGACCGCTAGAGCTTGCGAAGTCCACTGAGCACCCTTTCGAGCAGTGTCACGTCTGGCTGTCCACCCGAGGCGTCGTCGCCACCGGGCTGGTGAATGGCGACGAGCCCGGCCTCCGCCAGGTCGGCGACGAGGATTCGGGCGACGCCGAGGGGGATGGAGAGGAGCGCGGAGATCTCCGCGACCGACTTGATCTCCCGGCAGAGGATGCAGATCCGCTGGTGCTCCGGCAACTGGCCCCGCAGCTGGACCGGGTCAGCGGTCGTGCTGACCAGTGCCTCGATGGCGAGCTGGTAGCGCGGCCGGGTGCGGCCGCCGGTCATGGCGTAGGGGCGTACCAGACCGGACGGCGGCTTGGAACGCCCGGTCTGCGCTGTCCGAGGCGGTGGCGCCTGCGGAGGTTCGTACGGCTGGATCCTCGGCTGCCGGTGCGGCGGCATGGGGCCCGGACCGGGGTTCCCCCCACCGTAGGAGGGGGGCGGCTCCTGGCTCGGTGCCGAGGGGAAGTCGAACCGCTTGAGGGGCGGCTGCTGTTGGTGATTGCCGTACTGATCTCCGCCTGGGGGCGTTGCCACGGTTCCTCCTCCAGCTGGGTAGCGCGTCTGAAAACCCTACGGGTCCCCAGACGCGCCCGCATGCCTGTCCGTTAGTTGAGCAGGCTGCCCTGCAATTCCGCACGCAGATCGGGGGTGAGCACATTGCCCGCCCGGTCGACCAGCAGGGCCATCTCGTAGCCCACGAGGCCGATGTCGCACTCCGGGTGCGCCAGCACGGCCAGCGAGGAACCGTCCGAGACGGACATGATGAAGAGGAAGCCGCGCTCCATCTCGACGACGGTCTGGTTCACGTGGCCGCCCTCGAAGATGCGCGAGGCACCCGCGGTCAGCGAGGTCAGACCGGAGGCCACCGCGGCCAACTGGTCCGCGCGGTCCCGCGGGAATCCCTCGGACATCGCCAGCAGCAGGCCGTCGGCAGAGACCACAACCGTATGGGAGACCCCCGGGGTCTGGTCCACGAAACTGGTGATCAACCAGTTCAGGTTCTGTGCCGCCTGGCTCATCGGACTCAACTAACGCTCCTGGTGCTTGGGGCCGAAGCCCTGGCCGTTCGTGTCAGTTCCCGCAGTGCGTCCCTGCTGGACGCCGCGCCGCAGATTGCTCAGCCGGCCGCGGACGTCCTCGGGTGCACGGGAGACCATCGGTCCGCCCTGCGGAGTCTGCTGTGCGGTACCCGGGACCAGGTTGGCCTTGGGGACCCGCCGGGGCAGGCCGGAGGGGGTGACCCCGCCCGCCTTGGGCTTACGGGCCTGTTCGGCCCGCTGCCAGTTCTCGTCGTTCGTGGAGCGCCACTCGGTGGACTCCCCGTCCGACGCCGGTGCGGAGGGCGCCGGCTGTGCCGGGAAGCCGTCCGCCGACTGGGGCTCCGGCTGCGCCGGGGCCGCGGGGCCGGACTGCTGCCATCCGCGGTCGCGCCGCGGCAGGCCCGCGTCGGTCACCGAGGAGTGCAGCGGGCCGGTGGCCGGACCCGGTCGGTCGAAGCCTACGCGCTCGGGGGCCTCGAAGGGGGCGGCTGTGACGGAATCGGCCGCGGCCTGGGCCGGGAAGCCCTGGGTCTGGGCCGGCTGCGGCAGCTCGCCGCCGGGTGCCGGCGTCCACTGCTCCTGGGCGTAGCCGTTCTGCTGCTGCCACTCGTCCTGGGCGTAGCCGTTCTGCGGGGCGGGGTACCCCTGCTCGGTGTAGCCGCCCTCGGCGAACGCCGGCTCCTGGAAGCCGGGCTGCGCGTCGAAGCCGTGCTGCTCCTGGAACGGCTGGGCCTGCGGCTCCTGGTAGCCCTGTTCGGCGTAGCCGTTCGCCTGGAAGCCGCCCTCCTGGAAGCCGCCCTCCTGGAAGCCGGCCTCCTGGAACGCGGTCTCGGAGCCGGCCTCCTGGTAGCCGCCCTGGAAGTCCTGCTCCTGCGCGTCCCCCTCGAAGGGCGCGCGCTCCGCGGTACGGTCACCGGCCGCGGCCCCGAGCTGGGCGCGGCGCTGGTCGCGCATGAGCGAGCGGCCGACGGGGTCGAGTGAGCGGGCGTCCTCGGGGCCGTCGGGGCGGTCGTAGCGCGAGTCGTCGAAGCCGAGCTCCGCGGCGGTCGGCCCATAGGCGGCCAGCTGCGGGGTCTCGAGCTCCGGCACGATCCGGGACACGGTGAAGTCGTCGTCCAGCGGCATCTCCTCGCCGCCGCCGCCATGGGTGATCGGCTCGGGGAGCATCACCAGCGAGGTGGTGCCGGCCTGCTCACCGGACGGGCGGAGCTGGACGCGGATGCCGTGCCGGTCGGCGAGACGGCCGACCACGAACAGGCCCATGCGCTTGGAGATCGACGCGTCGACGATCGGCGGGTCGGCCAGCTTGTGGTTGATGTCCGCGAAGTCCTCGGCGGTGAGGCCGATGCCCTTGTCGTGGATCTCGACCATGACGCGGCCGTCGGGCAGCCGGGTGGCGGTGACCCGCACCTTGGTCTGCGGCGAGGAGAACGTGGTGGCGTTCTCCAGCAGCTCGGCCAGCAGGTGCACGAGGTCGGTCACGGCGGTGCCGTGGATCTCGGTCTCCGGGATGCCGACCAGCTCGATGCGCTCGTACGCCTCCACCTCGGAGGCCGCGGCGCGGAGCACGTCGACCAGCGGGACGGGCTGGTTCCAGCGGCGGCCGGGCTCCTCGCCCGCGAGGACCAGGAGGTTCTCGCCGTTGCGGCGCATACGGGTCGCCAGGTGGTCCAGCTTGAAGAGGTTCTCCAGCTGGTCCGGGTCCGCCTCGTTGTTCTCCAGGTCCGTGATCAGCGTCAGCTGGCGCTGGATGAGGCCCTGGTTGCGGCGGGAGAGGTTGGTGAAGATCGCGTTGACGTTGCCTCGCAGCAGCGCCTGCTCGGCGGCGAGCCGCACGGCCTCGCGGTGGATCTGGTCGAAGGCGCGCGCGACCTCGCCGATCTCGTCGTTGGAGGTGATCGGGATCGCCTGGACGCGGGTGTCGACCTTGCCCGGGTCGGTGCGGGAGAGCTGGTCGACCAGGGCGGGCAGGCGCTGCTCGGCGACCTCGAAGGCCGAGGTGCGCAGGCGGCGCATGCTGTTGCTCATGGAGCGGGCGACCATCGCGGCCACGATGAAGGCGATGATCAGCGCGACCAGCACGACGGCGGAGTTGACGATGGCGTCGATGCGGGCGCTGTCGGCGATGTCGCTCGAGTCGTTGTACGCCTGGTTGGCCAGGTGCTGCTCGACGTTCTTGTAGGCGTCGAAGGCGAGGGTGGTCGCACCGAACCAGCTCTCCGCGGTCACGCCGTCGGCCTTGAGCTCCTCGGGGCTCGCGCCGGAGGCGATCTTCCTGATCATCTCCTCCAGAGCCGGCGGCGCCTTGAAGGGCTGGCCCGCCTGCTTGGCGGCCTGGGCGGCCTGGGCGACCTGCTCCTTGCCCTTCTCCAGAGCCGCGGCCTGCTCGTCCTGCAGACGCAGGTAGTCGGCGTCGGTCCCGCCGCCCCGGTACTCCTCGAGGGCGACCTGCTGGAGGTAGGCGTACGAGGTGAAAGCGGTGAGCTGGAGCTGCAGTTCGCCGCCTGCCAGCTTCCTGCGGTCCTCGACGAGGAGGTGGGTGCCGATGGAGCGGGTCAGCGACTCGGCGGCCTTGGCCAGCTCGAGCGCGTAGAGGGTGCGGCCGTAGGAGGCGACGCTGGTGGTGCCGAAGCCCAGTTCGTTGGCGAGCTCCATCAGCGGGTGCTGGACCTCGACGTACTTCTCCTCGGTCTGCACGCCCGGGAGCTGTCGGGTGAAGGCGGTGTCGCGCAGCTTCGTCAGGACCTTCTCACCCTCGCGGATGTTCGCCACGCGGCGCTGCAGCCGGTCGTTCACGGGCAGTTCGGCGGCGGCGGCGTCGAACTTCGCGGCGGCCTGGTCGGTGGCCGCGCGGGCCGCGACGACGTTCTTGTTCTCGGTGTCGCCGGCCAGCAGGGGAACGACGCTGAGGTCGCGTTCGTTCAGAATGGCGTTGGCATAGTCCACGGCGGCGCGCACGGCGTTGGCGGTCCGCACCGCGTCGTCGGCGTCCTGCCAGGTCTGCACCGAACTCTGCACCCGGAAGCCGCCGAAGACCAGGGCGACGAGCACCGGGATGAGGAGGATGACGTTCAGGCGGGTGGCCACCCGCCAGTTGCGCATGGCGAAGCGGCTGCCCGTGCTCGCCACCGGCTCGGGAGCGGTGGCGACCTCGGGGGCGGCGGCCTCGACCGTGCCGTGTCGCGCAGGCGGGGTGAAATTGCCACGCGGGTGGTCCGCGGGACCCGGCTCTGCTCGCCTCGTGTTCCTCACTCGACCAACAACCTCTCGGCGACGGCGCGGGCGGCGCCGTTCGTACTCTCGGGTTTCGATGAATTCCAGCACGTCATGGGGGTGCTCCACAAACGTCCGGCGAGGAGTGTGAAGTCATGATCACGCGCCGGTTAAAAGGGGCATAAGCATAAAGCGGTGGCAATTCACTGGGTAGATGTGTGCGCAGTGAAGCCGATTGGGCGCGGGCGGTGTTCGGGTTGTTCCGATTCGCGGTCGAAACGTTATGAACAGAAGGACCGGCCATGTCAAAAGACACAGCCGGTCCATACGCGAAGTGGCAAGCTGGAACGCTTACTTGAGGCGAGCGAGCAGCGCGTGTTCCACGAGCGTGATGAGCGCGCTCTTCGCCTCGGCGCGGTGCCGGGCGTCTGTGGTGATGATGGGAGCGTCCGGGCCGATCTGCAGCGCTTCCCGGACCTCGTCGGGCGTGTACGGCTGGTGGCCGTCGAAGCCGTTGAGGGCGATGACGAACGGCAGGCCGCTGTTCTCGAAGTAGTCGACCGCGGGGAAGCAGTCGGCCAGCCGGCGGGTGTCGACCAGGACGACGGCGCCGATGGCACCGCGGACCAGGTCGTCCCACATGAACCAGAACCGGTCCTGGCCCGGCGTACCGAACAGGTACAGGATCAGGTCGTCGTCGAGCGTGATACGACCGAAGTCCATGGCCACGGTCGTCGTGGTCTTGTCGGCCACGTGCGTCAGATCGTCCACGCCCGCGGACGCCGAGGTCATCACGGCCTCCGTACGGAGCGGGTTGATCTCCGAGACCGCTCCGACGAACGTGGTCTTGCCCACGCCGAAGCCACCCGCCACCACGATCTTCGCCGAGGTGGTGGACCGGGCCGCGGGCGGCGCACCGTACGCCGCCTGCTGCTGCCCCGGCCTAGAGCTTGCGAAGTCCACTGAGCACCCTTTCGAGCAGTGTCACATCAGGCTGTCCGCCGGCCTCGCCACTGCTCGGCTGGTGGATGGCGACCATACCGGCCTCAGCCAGGTCGGCCACCAGAATCCGGGCCACCCCCAGCGGGATCCCCAGCAGTGCGGAGATCTCGGCGACCGACTTGATCTCCATGCACAGGTGGCAGATGCGCTGGTGTTCGGGGAGCAGCCCCTGGAAGGCTCCCGGGTCCGCAGAGGTACTGACCAGTGCCTCGATGGCGAGCTGGTAGCGCGGCCGGGTGCGACCACCGGTCATGGCGTACGGCCGCACCAGCGGCTGGTCGCCTTCGCCCCCGTACGGCGCATGGTGGGGCGCGCCGTACGGGCCGGGCGAGGCGGGCGGCGGGGTCATGAATGGTCCTCCGGGTAAGAGCGGACGCGTGTCGCGAGTAGTCATGGGGCGTGCATTCGGCTGGGCTCCGGGGAGCTCAGCCCATCAGGCTGCCTTGGAGTTCTGCGCGCAGGTCGGGTGTGAGAACGGCGCCCGCCCGGTCGACGAGCAGGGCCATCTCGTAACCCACGAGGCCGATGTCGCACTCCGGGTGCGCCAGTACGGCCAGCGAGGACCCGTCGGAGATCGTCATCAGGAGGAGGAAGCCGCGTTCCATCTCCACGACGGTCTGGTTGACGCTGCCGCCCTCGAAGATGCGGGAGGCGCCCGCGGTCAGCGAAGTGAGACCGGAGGCCACGGCCGCCAGCTGGTCGGCACGGTCACGGGGGAAACCCTCGGACATGGCCAGCAGCAGGCCGTCGGCGGATACGACAACGGTGTGGGACACCCCGGGGGTGTTGTCCACGAAGTTGGTGATCAACCAGTTCAGATTCTGTGCCGCCTGGCTCATCTGACTCAACTAACGCTCCTGCTGGTGAGTGGTGCCAAAGCCGCGGCCGTCGGTCATTCCCGTACCGGCCTGGCGACCCTGCTGGATACCGCGACGGAGGTTGGTCAGGCGTCCGCGCACGTCGTCGGGGGCCCGGGAAACCTGCGGACCGCCCTGTGGGGCTTGCTGGGGAGCACCGGCTCCCGGGACGAGGTTGGCCTTGGGGACCCGCCGGGGCAGGCCCGAGGGGGTGACCCCGCCCGCGGACGGCTGTCGCACCTGGCCGGCGCGCTCCCACACCTCGTCGTTCGGTGAGGAACGCCACGTCGCCGGTTCGCGTCGCGGGGGCTGCGGCGGCTGCGCCGGCTGTGCCGGGTGCGAGGGCGGCGCCGGGTACTCGGCGGCGCGGGACCGCTGCGGCTGCTGGGGGTGCTGCTGCGGCGCGGGCTGCTGCGGACGCTGCGGCGGCCGGGTCGGCGCGCCGGCACCGGGGCCGTTGCCGTTGCGCTGAGGGGCGACCGGGCCGCTTTCGACGTGCACCTGCTGCATGCGCTCCGCGCGACCGGTGCGGAACCAGTCCGACTCGAGGGAGTCGAAGATCGGGCTCGCCTCGTCCCCGCGTACGGGGGCCGGGGGCAGCGCCATAGGCTCACTGGCGGCCGGCAGCGGCTGCCGGTCGGCCTGCGGCGCCGTGGGTTGCTGCTGCTGGCCGGCACCGGGGCCCTGGGCGTACGCGGCGGAGTGCCGCGGCCCCTGCGGCGCTGCCGGGGCGGGCGGCGGGGTCTGCGGGACGTGCGGGGTCTGCGGCGGAGCCGCGGGGCGCTGGAAGACGTCGCTGCGGGTGAACTGGCCCTGCTGCTGCGGGACCTGTCCACCGTGCTGCGGCATCGCCGGCGCCTGCGGGGCCTGGGGCATCTGCGGGGCCTGCGGCATCTGCGGGGCCTGGGGCATCTGCGGACCGCCGTACCCCTGCGGGGCGTGCGGCATGGCGTTGAAGTCCGGACGCTCGAACTGCGCCGTGGACTCCAGGTCTTCGTGACCGCGCGGCATGTCGGCCTCGGGGCCGTGGGCCGCGCCCATCGGCTGCGGCGCAGCCGGACGCTGCGGCGGAGCCGCGTGCCGCTGCGGTTGCTGCTGCGGCCTGCCCTGGCCACCCGGGACCTGCTCGTTGGCCCAGCTCGGGCCCGAGCGCTGCGGGCCGGGCGCCGCCGGAGCACCGGGGCCGCCCGGACGGCCGCCCTGCGGGCCCGTACCGGGACCGGAGTTGAGCGCCGGACGTGCGGCGGAACCGGACACCTGGCCGCGCTGCCCTCCGCGGTGCATGCCGGCCAGCCCCGTGCCTGGGGCGCCGGCGCCCATGGCCGCCGCGGGACCGCCCGGAACCGCGTCGGGGGCACCGCCCGGCTGCTGGCCGCGGTTGCCCGCGCCGGGCTGCGGCTTGGCGCCGCCCTGGGTGACGTCCACCGGCAGCATGACGAGCGCGGTGGTGCCGCCCGAGTCGGACGGACGGAGCTGGATCCGGATGCCGTGTCGCAGGGACAGGCGGCCGACCACGAACAGACCCATGCGGCGGGAGACGGAGACGTCCACCGTCGGCGGGTTGGCGAGCCGCTCGTTGATGTCGGCGAGGTCCTCCGGGGAGAGGCCGATGCCGGTGTCGTGGATCTCGATCAGCACGCGGCCGTCGGGCAGCGCGTGACCGGTGACCCTGACCTTGGTCTGCGGGGAGGAGAACGAGGTCGCGTTCTCCAGCAGCTCTGCGAGCAGGTGGACGAGGTCGTTGACGACGCGGCCGGTGACCTCGACGGCCGGCACCGAGGTGAGCTCGATGCGCTCGTACTGCTCCACCTCGGAGGCCGCGGCACGGAGGACGTCGACCAGCGGGACCGGGCGGGTCCAGCGGCGGCCGGGCTCCTCGCCCGCGAGGACGAGGAGGTTTTCGCCGTTCCGGCGCATACGGGTCGCGAGGTGGTCGAGCTTGAAGAGGCTGGACAGCTGGTCCGGGTCGGCCTCGCGGGACTCCAGTTCGGAGATCAGGCTCAGCTGACGCTGGATCAGGCCCTGGCTGCGGCGTGAGAGGTTGGTGAACATCGCGTTGACGTTCCCTCGCAGCAGCGCCTGCTCGGCGGCGAGGCGGACCGCCTCGCTGTGGACCTCGTCGAACGCGCGGGCCACCTGGCCGATTTCGTCCCGGGTGTGGATGCCGATCGACTCGACCGAGGTGTCGACGTCCTGCGGGTCGGACTCGGAGAGCTGCTTGACCAGCTCGGGCAGTCGCTTCTGGGCGACTTCCTGGGCGGTGTCCTGCAGCCGGCGCAGCGAGCGGACCATGGAGCGGGCGACGACGAAGGCGCCGACGACCGAGATGCCGAGCACGAGGAGGATCAGCGCACCGCTGATGATCGCCTCTTGCTGGGCCTCGTCGCGCAGCTTCAGGGCCTGCTGCTGCATCTGCTGCAGCAGGGTCTGCTCGATCTGGCCCATGAGCTGGAGCTTGGTCTTGGCGTCGTCGTCCCAGTCCAGGTAGGTGCCCTGGAAGTTCTGGATGCTCGACTCGGAGGCCGCGATGCGCTCGGCCTGCTCGTCGACCTTGGTGACGATGTCGTTGCCGCCGCTCAGGCCCTTGAGGAGGTCCTCGGAGTTCGCGCGGCCGTAGATCTGGCTGAACTGCTTGAGTTCCGTGCCCTCGGAGCGGTGGGCGCCCGCCAGGTAGCGGTAGTCGTTGGCGCTGAGGCGGCGGTCGTTGGCCAGCGCGGCACTGACGACGGCGCGCTGGATGGAGTCGTACTCCTTGGCGGCGGAGAACGCCGCCAGCGCGCGGGTGCTGGCGATCATGTCCGAGTTACCGGTGGCCTCGGCCATCTCCTGGGAGAGGTCGATCAGCGACTGGATGAGCTCGTCGTACTCGCTGACCGTCTGCGCGATGTAGCCGTCCTGCTCGTACGCACCCTCACGAATGGCGCTGAGGGAGCCGAGCTGACGGTTGATCGCGGTCAGGGAGGCGTTGACGCCCGTGAGGTCCGGCGAGACCTCGTTGGAGGCGTTGACGAAGGCCGTGCGCGCCAGCTTGGTCTTCTGCAGGGCCGCCTGGATGTTGTCGTCGTTCTCGTCCCGGGGCTTGCTGGACAGCGGGCCGGCCGAGACGTCTCGCTCCTCCTGGAGCGCGGCGGCGAGCTTGGTCGCCTGCTCCGTGAGGTCGGTCAGCGAGGTCATGGCCTCCAACTGCTGCACGTTCTCCAGCGAGCTCTGGATGCGCAGGGCACCCAGCGTGGTCGCGGCGACCACCGGCAGCGCGAGCAGCGACACCAGACGAGTGCTGATGCGCCAGTTGCGCATGGCTATTCGGGAGCCGTGCTTCGGGCCGGTGCGCACACCGCTCCCCGGCGTGGCGCCGCTCTGCGCGCCCGCGGTTCCGGCGTCTGCGGTCTCATCCCGGCGGGTGGGGCCGTGTTCGGTCCCACCGCGCTGTTCCGGGTCGCCCGCAGCGCCGCCATCCCTCTTGAAACGTCCCTGCACTAGCGTCGCAACCTCTGGACCAGGCGTCCCCCGCACGGGCGGCAGGACGGTGTCGAGTCTTCGGAGTCCCGCCCTCCCCGGCGGATACCCATTGGCCGCCGCCGCTCGGCGATCGCACGCTCCCCCCTGCGCGCCGGCATCTGTTGATACGGCGGTCCGGGGAATTCCAGCACAGTGCCGCACGTCCAACAAGGGCCGACAGGTTTCGAGTGGAACACGTGACTCAGCGCGTCCGGGTGATCACGCGGCGTCGGTGCGCTTTCGGATGTCTTCCGGCAATCCGGGCTTTCTCCAGGGGTGTTGGGGCATCCCGGCCGGTGCCCGGCTGTCACCAACCGGGGGTGAAGAGTCCGGATCGGCCGTGATGTCGGTTTCGGTGGTATCGACGAGCCGACCGATTCGCCCCGCTTGTCCTTGCGTTCGTGAGGAAAATCACAGGCTGGCCGTTGTATTGGTCATCCGAATCGGGGAATGGGCGCCGATAGATTGACGTTTGACACAGCCGTGTACTACGTCAACCGCGCCCCGGCGGGCGCCCGGTAACCACACGAGGTTCTGACCGTCCCATGAAGACGACCATGATCATGCGACCCATAGCCAACCCGCGCCGCACCACCCTCGCGCACCTCACGGACGCCGAGGACACGCGGACCGCAGAGGTCGCCCCGGCCGTCGAGGGCGCGGAAGCCGTTGTGCTGCCCCGGCAGACCGCCAACCCCCGCCGCACCGTCCTGACGGAGCTGCCGACCGCCTGAGGCGCGGCTCGGCGGGCGGGTCCGCAAGCCACCCCCGGGATAACCTGGAGCGTCAGTCTCCGGCCAGTGAGGTGAGCTGCTTCCCGTGCGCATCGCCAGGTTCTCCATCGACGGCAATGTCGCCTTCGGCGTCGTCGAGGGCGACGAGTCCGTCCCCGACGGACTCGTCCTCGACATCATCAAGGGCATCCCGTTCGCCGAGTTCGAGCGCTCCGGCACCAAGGTGCCGCTGAGCAAGGTCCGGCTGCTGCCGCCGGTGCTCCCCAGCAAGGTCGTCGCGATCGGCCGCAACTACGCCGAGCACGCCGCAGAGCTGGGCAACGAGGTGCCCGAGGTCCCGGTCGCCTTCTTCAAGCCGTCCACCTCGGTGATCGGCCCGGGCGACCCCATCGTGTACCCCTCCTTCTCGCACGAGGTGCACCACGAGGCCGAGCTCGCCGTCGTCATCGGCCGGATGTGCCGCGAGGTCCCGCGGGAGCGCGTGGCCGAGGTCATCCTCGGTTACACCTGCGCCAACGACGTCACCGCGCGGGACGCCCAGAAGGCCGAGAAGCAGTGGGCGCGCGCCAAGGGCTTCGACTCCTCGTGCCCCATCGGCCCCTGGATCGAGACGGACCTCGACCTCGCCGCCGCGAACGACCTCGCCGTCACCGCGACCGTGGGCGGCGAGTTGCGCCAGTCCGGCCGCACGAGCCAGATGATCCGCTCCATCGAGGACCTGATCGTGCACATCACGGAGGCCATGACGCTGCTCCCGGGCGACGTCGTCCTCACCGGCACCCCGGCGGGTGTCGGACCGCTCCACGTCGGCGACGAGGTCGCCGTCACCATCGAAGGCATCGGCACTCTCACCAACAAGGTGATCAAGCGTGACTAGCGCAGCACCCGTACGCGTACGTTTCTGCCCCTCGCCGACCGGCAACCCCCATGTGGGCCTGGTCCGCACCGCCCTGTTCAACTGGGCGTTCGCCCGCCACCACGGGGGCAGCCTGGTCTTCCGCATCGAGGACACCGACGCCGCCCGCGACTCGGAGGAGTCGTACCAGCAGTTGCTGGAGGCCATGCGCTGGCTCGGCTTCGACTGGGACGAGGGCCCCGAGGTCGGCGGCCCGCACGCGCCCTACCGGCAGTCGCAGCGCATGGACGTCTACCAGGACGTCGCCGCGAAGCTGATCGAGTCCGGGCACGCGTACAAGTGCTACTGCACCACCGAGGAGCTCGACGAGCGCCGCGACGCCGCCCGCGCCGCCGGCCGTCCCTCCGGCTACGACGGCCACTGCCGCGACCTCACCGCCGGGCAGGTCGACGCGTACGAGCGCGAGGGCCGCGAGCCCATCGTCCGCTTCCGCATGCCGGACGAGACGATCACCTTCACCGACCTGGTCCGCGGCGAGCTGACCTTCACCCCGGACAACGTGCCCGACTACGGCATCGTCCGGGCCAACGGCGCCCCGCTGTACACGCTGGTCAACCCGGTCGACGACGCGCTGATGGAGATCACGCACGTGCTGCGCGGCGAGGACCTGCTGTCCTCCACCCCGCGCCAGATCGCGCTCTACCGCGCGCTCGCCGAGATCGGCGTCGGCAACGGCACCACCCCGCTCTTCGGTCACCTGCCGTACGTCATGGGCGAGGGCAACAAGAAGCTCTCCAAGCGTGACCCGCAGTCCTCCCTCAACCTCTACCGCGAGCGCGGCTTCCTCCCCGAGGGCCTGCTCAACTACCTGTCGCTGCTGGGCTGGTCGCTCTCCGCCGACCGCGACGTCTTCACCGTCGAGGAGATGGTGGCCGCCTTCGACATCGACGCGGTCAACGCCAACCCGGCGCGCTTCGACCTCAAGAAGGCGGAGGCGATCAACGCCGACCACATCCGCATGCTGGACGTCAAGGCGTTCGTCGAGGCCTGTGGCCCGTGGCTGAGGGCCCCGTTCGCCCCCTGGGCGCCCGAGGCGTTCGACCAGGCCGCCTTCGAGGCGATCGCGCCGCACGCGCAGACCCGTCTGACCGTGCTCTCCGACATCACCGACAACGTCGACTTCCTCTTCCTCGACGCGCCGGCGGAGGACGAGGCGTCCTGGCAGAAGGCGATGAAGGACCAGGCCGCGGCCGCGGCGCTGCTCACCACCGCCCGCGAGAACCTGGCGGCCGCCGACTGGAACGCCGAAGCCCTCAAGAACGCCGTCCTCACCGCCGGTGAGACCCACGGCCTCAAGCTCGGCAAGGCCCAGGCGCCGGTCCGGGTCGCCGTCACCGGCCGCACCGTCGGACTGCCGCTCTTCGAGTCCCTCGAAGTGCTCGGCCGCGAGCGCACCCTGGCCCGCGTCGACGCCGCCCTGGCGAAGCTGGCCGGCTGACCGCGGTACACCGATCCGCCCCGGGCCTTGGCCAAAAGCCCGGGGCGGCACGCTTCCCGGACCGTCCCATGCGCCGCAGGACCAGCCCCCCGACAGCCCCGCTGCCCCAGCGCCGCGGGGTCGATCCCGTGCGCGTACGGCTGCCCGGCACCGGGGCGTGGGCGACGGTCCGCGACCATCTGGTGGACCGCCTGGGCGCGGCCGTCCCCCCGGAGCGGGTGGACGCCATGTTCGCGGCGGGGGAGGTGCACGGCGCCGACGGACCGCTCGCGCCTGACGCCGCCTACCGCCCGGGCGGCCACGTCTGGTTCCACCGGGAGCCGCCGCAGGAGGTCCCGGTGCCCTTCGCGATCGAGGTGCTCCACCGGGACGACCGGCTGCTCGTCGTCGACAAGCCGCACTTCCTCGCCACCATGCCGCGCGGCGGCCACGTCGTGCAGACGGCGCTGAGCCGGCTGCGCCACGACCTCGCGCTGCCCGGGCTCAGCCCGGCCCACCGGCTCGACCGGCTGACGGCGGGCGTGGTGATGTTCGTGATCCGCCCCGAGCTGCGCGGCGCCTACCAGACGATTTTCCGCGACCGGCTGGTGCGCAAGGAGTACGAGGCCGTCGCCCGGTACGACCCGGCCCTGGCGCTGCCGCGCACGGTGGAGAGCCGGATCGTGAAGGAGCGCGGTGAGATGGCGGCCCGCGAGGTCCCCGGCGAGCCCAACGCCCGCAGTCACGTGGAACTGCTGGAAGTGCCTGACCACCTCGGCGGGCCGGCCCGCTACCGGCTCCGTCCCGAGACCGGTCGCACCCACCAGTTGCGGGTGCACATGAACGCCCTCGGGGTGCCGATCCTCGGCGACCCCCTCTACCCGCACGTCCTGCCGCCGGCCGCGCCCGGAGACTTCTCCCGCCCGCTGCGGCTGCTGGCCCGGGTGCTGGAGTTCGACGACCCCGTGACGGGCGAACGGCGCCGTTTCGAGAGCCGCCGGACGCTGTTCACCCCGTGGCCGCCACACACCGGTACTCCGGACGGAGCACCGGACTAGAGTCGACGTATGCCGATCCGCGCCGTGCTCTGGGACATCGACGACACGATCTTCGATTACTCGGCCGCCGAGCGGGCCGGAGCGCTGCGTCACCTGGAGGCCGAGGGTCTGCTCGGCGCGCTCGGCGGCGAGGAGCGGGCGCTGCGGATGTGGCGCGAGGTGATGGAGACGCACTACGCGCGCTTCCTCAACGGGGAGCTGACCTTCACCGAACACCGCAGGGAGCGGGTCCGGGCCTTCCTGGGGCCGTCCGTGGGTGATGCCGTGGCCGACGCCTGGTTCGCGGCCTACTACGTGCACTTCGAGGCCGCCTGGTCGGTCTTCCCCGATGTCGTGCCGGCGCTGGAGGCCCTCACCCCGGGCTACCGGCACGGCCTGCTGTCCAACTCCAGCACCGCCCACCAGGAGCGCAAGCTGGCCCGGCTGGGGCTGCGCGACCGCTTCGAGTGCCTGGTGTGCTCGCAGGAACTGGGGCACGCCAAACCCGCGCCGGAAGCCTTCCTGGGAGGGTGCCGGGCACTGGGGCTGCCACCGGAGGAGGTCGCCTACGTGGGCGACAAGGCCGACACCGACGCGCGCGGCGCGGACGCGGCGGGCCTGTACGGAGTGTGGCTGGACCGTACGGATTCGGTGACCGAGCCGGACCTGCGGCGGATCACCGGGCTCGCGGAGCTGCCCGCGCTTCTGGCGGCGGATACTCGTTTTGGAGCCCCGTCACCGATCGGGTAATGTTCTTCCTGCGCCGCCCGGGCGGGCCGAAAAGGCTGGCACGGGGAGCGCGGCCAAACAAAACCCCCCGCGGGGGGTTGAGTTTTGGTGGGGTATGGTGTAATTGGCAGCACGACTGATTCTGGTTCAGTTAGTCTAGGTTCGAGTCCTGGTACCCCAGCGCAGATCTTCTGCAAAGCCCCCGTTGTGTAGCGGCCTAGCACGCTGCCCTCTCAAGGCAGTAGCGCCGGTTCGAATCCGGTCGGGGGTACTGATCTCTCTGGCAGGGATCGCTAGGGCCCCCGTTGTGTAGCGGCCTAGCACGCCGCCCTCTCAAGGCGGTAGCGCCGGTTCGAATCCGGTCGGGGGTACTTGACACACCATGGGGTATGGTGTAATTGGCAGCACGAGTGATTCTGGTTCATTTAGTCTAGGTTCGAGTCCTGGTACCCCAGCGCATTTCCACAAGGCTTGCCCCCGTTGTGTAGCGGCCTAGCACGCCGCCCTCTCAAGGCGGTAGCGCCGGTTCGAATCCGGTCGGGGGTACATCGAGGAGTGGCCCTCCGCTTCGGCGGGGGGCCTCTTCCGTTTCTCCCCCCGTCCCCATGCCCCGCCTCCGCGCCTGGTGTACTGCGGTGCCACGCCTCACCCAACTCCGAAGCGGCGCCGGGACTCCTCGGCCTCGGCGAGCCGGCGCAGGCTCAGCAGTACCGGCTCGTAGAGCACCGTGAGCGTCACGGCGGCGGCCGCCTGTTCCAGCGGGGTGTCGTAGGTCTCCACCAGATCCAGGTCGTGGACGGCCTGTTGGGCGGCGAGCCGCGCGTAGGGCGCCAAGTGCCGTGTGCTGCTGGGGTATCCGAGGCGGGTCAGGGCGGCGACCGCCGTGACGAGCATCCGGTACGCGGGGGCGGGGCCGTGCTCCTCGCCGCCGTACTGCCAGCCGAGTTCGGCCATCAGCCCGTCCACCTCGCGTCGGGCGGTCTCGGTCGCGGGGTCGTCCTCGTCGGGCTCCGGGCCGTGCGGCAGGACGTAGGTGGCGGCGCCGAGCCGCAGGTGCTGGTTGAGCGACTCGTCCTCCACCGCGGCGAGCACCTCGCGCGCGGTGGCCACCGGCACCTTGCCGATCTGGATCAGCGCCCGGACGAACCGCAGCCGGCGCAGGTGCTCCTCCCCGTACTCGGCCTGCGTGGCCGTGACGCGACGGCCGGGCGGGAGCAGGCCCTCGCGCAGGTAGTACTTGATCGTGGCCGTCGCCACGCCGCTGCGTTCGCTCAGCTCCGCCAGTCGCATTCCCTTGCGCCCTCCATTGGATAGTGGCACTATCTAAGCATGGATAGTGCCGCTATCCAATACGGATGGCAGGGGGAGAAGCATGTCCGCGCAGGTGATTCCGGGTCGCAGCACCGCCGCCGCCGAGGGGGGCATCGTCGTGTTCCTCATCGGGATGCGGATCAACCGCTTCCGGTCGCTGGGCAGCTGGCTCCCCGTGTTCCGGGCCATGCCGCGCATGCTGCGGGAGCTGTCGCAGGACGACGGGAGCGGCTTCCTCGGGTACCGGCTGCTGTTCGGCGGGCCCCGGGTGATCTACGTCGTCCAGTACTGGAAGTCCACGGAGGCGCTCTTCGCGTACGCCTCCCAGCAGGACAAGCAGCACCGGCCCGCGTGGGCGGCGTTCAACCGCCGCGCGCGGGCCGGCAAGGGCGCAGTGGGCTTCTGGCACGAGACGTATGCCGTGCCGGCGGGCGGCCACGAGTCCGTGTACGTCGACATGCCCGCTTTCGGGCTGGGCGCCGCGACGGGGGTCGTCCCGGTGGGACGCCGCGGTGAGACGGCGGCGCAGCGGCTGAAGGCGGGCGAGGAGCGGGCGGCCTGAGGCCGGTGCCCCGGCCTCAGCCGCTGCGACGCAGTGCCTCGGACAGGCGGGCGGCGGCGTCCACGACGGCCTGGGCGTGCATGCGCCCGGGGTGCCGGGTGAGCCGCTCGATCGGGCCGGAGACGGACACCGCCGCCACCACGCGGTTGGACGGGCCGCGCACCGGGGCCGAGACGGAGGCCACACCCGGCTCGCGCTCTCCGATCGACTGGGCCCAGCCGCGCCGCCGTACGCCGGAGAGCGCGGTGGCCGTGAAGCGGGCCCCCTGCAGTCCGCGGTGGAGCCGCTCCGGCTCCTCCCACGCGAGCAGGGCCTGGGCGGCGGATCCGGCCTTCATCGGCAGCGTGGAGCCGACCGGGACGGTGTCCCGCAGTCCGGACAGCCGCTCGGCGGCGGCCACGCAGATGCGCATGTCGCCCTGGCGACGGTAGAGCTGGGCGCTCTCGCCGGTGATGTCGCGAAGGTGCGTGAGCACCGGGCCGGCCGTGGCCAGCAGGCGGTCCTCGCCCGCCGCGGCGGCCAGTTCGGACAGCCGAGGGCCCAGGATGAAGCGCCCCTGCATGTCGCGCGCCACCATGCGGTGGTGCTCCAGGGCGACGGCGAGGCGGTGTGCGGTGGGGCGGGCGAGACCCGTGGCACCCACGAGCCCGGCCAGGGTGGCCGGGCCGGACTCCAGTGCGCTGAGCACCAGAGCCGCCTTGTCGAGAACGCCGACGCCACTACTGTTGTCCATGCAACGATACTTGCGTCTCACTCTGTGAAACGCAAGTTCAATTTTCCGGCGGACGCGGCACGCTGGATGCACAGGCCGCTGCGGCCACCCCTCACGAGGGGGCGGACACGCAGGGCAACGACGAACAGGCCGGCAGAGCGGCCGGTCGGAGGGAATGCGATGGCAAGGACACTCGCGGAAAAGGTCTGGGAGGATCACGTCGTGCGGCGCGCCGAGGGCGAGCCCGACCTCCTCTTCATCGACCTGCACCTGCTCCACGAGGTCACCAGCCCGCAGGCCTTCGACGGTCTGCGGATGAACGGCCGCCAGGTGCGCCGGCTGGACCTCACCATCGCGACCGAGGACCACAACACCCCCACCCTCGACATCGACAAGCCGATCTCCGACCCGGTCTCGCGCACGCAGCTGGAGACGCTGCGCAAGAACTGCGCCGAGTTCGGAGTGCGACTGCACCCGCTGGGCGACGTCGAGCAGGGCGTGGTGCACGTCGTCGGTCCGCAGCTGGGCCTGACCCAGCCGGGCATGACGGTCGTCTGCGGTGACAGCCACACCTCCACGCACGGCGCCTTCGGCGCGCTGGCGTTCGGCATCGGCACCAGCCAGGTCGAGCACGTGCTGGCCACCCAGACCCTGCCGCTGGCCCCGTTCAAGACCATGGCGATCACCGTCGACGGCGAGCTGCCCGACGGTGTCACCGCCAAGGACCTGATCCTGGCGATCATCGCCAGGATCGGCACCGGCGGCGGCCAGGGCTACGTCATCGAGTACCGCGGCTCGGCCATCGAGAAGCTCTCGATGGAGGCCCGGATGACCATCTGCAACATGTCGATCGAGGCGGGCGCCCGGGCCGGCATGATCGCCCCGGACCGGACCACCTTCGAATACCTGCAGGGCCGTCCGCACGCCCCGCAGGGCGAGGACTGGGACGCCGCGGTCGCGTACTGGGAGACGCTCAGGACCGACGAGGACGCCGTCTTCGACCGCGAGGTCGTCATCGACGCCGCCTCACTGTCCCCGTTCGTCACCTGGGGCACCAACCCCGGCCAGGGCGCCCCGCTGAGCGCCTCCGTGCCGGACCCGGCCGGCTTCGAGGACGCCAGCGACCGCCTGGCCGCAGAGAAGGCGCTGGAGTACATGGCACTGGAGCCCGGTACGCCGCTGCGCGAGGTGCGGGTCGACACCGTCTTCGTCGGCTCCTGCACCAACGGCCGTATCGAGGACCTGCGCTCCGCCGCCTCCGTCGTCAAGGGCCGCAAGATCGCCGACGGCGTGCGGATGCTGGTCGTCCCCGGCTCGGTCCGGGTCGCCCTGCAGGCCGTGGAGGAGGGCCTGGACAAGGTCTTCAAGGAGGCGGGTGCCGAGTGGCGGCACGCGGGCTGTTCGATGTGTCTGGGCATGAACCCCGACCAACTGGCCCCCGGTGAGCGCTCCGCGTCCACCTCCAACCGCAACTTCGAGGGACGGCAGGGCAAGGGCGGCCGCACGCACCTGGTGTCGCCGCAGGTCGCGGCCGCGACCGCGGTCACCGGCCGCCTCTCGTCCCCCGCCGATCTTCCCGGCGCAGCCGTCCTGGAGGCCTGAGAACGATGGAAGCTTTCACCACGCACACCGGCCGCGCCGTCCCGCTGCGCCGCAGCAACGCCGACACGGACCAGATCATCCCGGCCCACTGGCTGAAGAAGGTCACCCGCAACGGCTTCGAGGACGGCCTGTTCGAGGCCTGGCGCAAGGACCCCGAGTTCGTCCTCAACCGGCCCGAGCGCCAGGGGGCGACCGTGCTGGTCGCCGGCCCGGACTTCGGCACCGGCTCCTCCCGTGAGCACGCGGTGTGGGCCCTGCAGAACTACGGCTTCAAGGCCGTGATCTCCTCGCGCTTCGCCGACATCTTCCGCGGCAACTCCTTGAAGAACGGCCTGCTCACCGTGATCCTGCCGCAGGAGACGGTCGAGGAGCTCTGGCAGCTGACCGAGGCCGACCCGTCGGTCGAGATCACCGTCGACCTGCAGGCCCGCGAGGTCCGCGCCGAGGGGATCACCGCCCCCTTCGAGCTGGACGACAACGCCCGCTGGCGGCTGCTCAACGGCCTGGACGACATCAGCCTCACCCTGCAGAACGAGGCCGACATCGCCGCGTACGAGGCCAAGCGCCCCTCCTTCAAGCCGCAGACCCTGCAGGTCTGAGCGGTCCGGCGGCCCTCGCGGCCGCCCGTCGGCCCACCTCCGCAGCGCCCCCCGCCCCACCGGGCGGGGGGCGCTGCGGCGTGTTCGGCTCCACACCTCGTGACAACTCACCGCAGATGACACAATCGGCACATGGAACACGATGGCCAACTCGAGCTGTACGGGTTCCTCGCTGCCAGGTTGAAGCAGGCCCACACCCGTGTGGCGGGTCTGCAAGTGCCGGAGGACGTCAGGATGCAGTTGACCCGGCGGCTGCTCGTCATCACCGCGGCCGCGAAGCACGATCTCGCGGGTGCGGCAAGGCGTCTGGAGGAACTGATGAAGGACCTCGACGAAGGCCGATTCCCCGATCAAAGGCCTTCCTGAGCCCCGAGTTCGTTGCGGCACAAGGGTGATTCGCCCGTTTCGTATTTGATTTGCGGTATATATCCGCCTAGCGTGCGAAAAAGCCCGAACTTCATCGCCGGGCAAGTTTCCGAAGGGGAAGACGTGAACAAGGCGCAGCTCGTTGAAGCGATTGCCGACAAGCTCGGCGGCCGTCAGCAGGCCGCGGACGCGGTCGACGCCGTCCTGGACGCGATCGTCCGCGCGACGGTGAGCGGGGACCGGGTCTCGGTCACCGGCTTCGGCTCGTTCGAGAAGGTGGAGCGTCCCGCCCGCTACGCCCGCAACCCCCAGACCGGGGAACGGGTCCGGGTCAAGAAGACCTCCGTCCCGCGCTTCCGTGCCGGTCAGGGCTTCAAGGACCTGGTCAGCGGGTCGAAGAAGCTCCCCAAGGCCGGAGAGGTCTCCGTCAAGAAGGCGCCCAAGGGCAGCCTGAGCGGAGGCGTCACCGCCAAAGCCACCACCAAGAAGGCCGCCGCGAAGAAGACGACGGCGAAGAAGGCCACCACCGCGAAGGCGGCCGCCAAGAAGACCACCGCCGCCAAGGCCACGGCCAAGAAGGCCACCGCGGCCAAGGCGACGACGGCGGCCGCCAAGAAGACCACGGCGAAGAAGGCGGCCGCCAAGAAGACCGCCCCGGCCAAGAAGGCGCCCGCCAAGTCCGCGGCCCGGAAGGCCGCCACCAAGCGGACCGCCAAGCGGTAGCGATTCCGCGGACCCGCACACGCCGACGGGCCGGGTACCCCTGAGTCAGGGGCACCCGGCCCGTGTCGTCATGTGCTCAGGCCCCCGGGTCGGGGAAGGTCTGCAGCGTCACGAACACCACCCGGCGCCCGTCCCCGCTGCCCTCGGTGCGGATCCGCACCCGCTGGCCGGGCCGCAGCAGCCGCAGTCCACCGGCGTCGAACGCCGCCGCGTCGAACGGCAGCGGCGTCCCGTCATCCAGCAGCACGCTGCCGGCGCGGGTCTCGGGGTCGTAGGTGTACGCGGTGGCCTGCATGGGTCTCAGCCTATCGGGCACCGCTGCCCGGAGCCGGTGCGCCCGTGGCCGGGCACCCGCCGGGCCCGGCTCCCGCGGCGCCGTCCCGCGTGGCCGCCCGAAGTCCGGGCCGCAGCAGCGCCCGCGTATGCGGCCCGACCCCCAGGACCAGGGCGGCGGTCAGGTCCTCGCCCGTATCCACGTCCCGGCGTACGGAGTCCACGTCCGGCAGGGCGATCTCATGGGCGCCGGAGGCCCGGTGGCGGGCCCGCGAGGGACCTCCGAAGGCCGGCGCGAGGGCGGCCCCGGGGGTGGCCGCCAGCAGCGTGGTGCCGATTCCGGCCGCGTCGGCCAGAAACGACCGTCCAGGGCACCGGCCGGCCGCACGGAGCACCGCGGCCAGTTCGGCGGGCCGCAAGGCCGGGAGATCGGCGTTCAGGGCCGCCACGGCCGCCGCGGGCAGGCTCTGCCGGACCGCTTCGGCGCCGTGCCGCAGTGCGGCGTTGAGGCCGGCCGCCGGGGAGTCCGGCTGAATGCGCGCCCCAAGGGCCCCCAGCGCGGCCCCGGCGAGCGGGTCATCGGTGACGACCGTCACATTTCGTACCGCCTCGCAGGCGAGCGCGGCGGCCACGGTGTCCTGCGCGAAGGCCAGTGCCAGCCCGGTCCGCACCGGGCCGACGGCCTCCGCGAGGCGGCTCTTGGCGGCGGTCAGCGGCTTCAGCGGGACGACGAGCGACCATTCCACGGGTGGCGACACCGAACTATTGTGCTCGGGTCCGCCGGGGCCACCGCCACCCTGCCCCCAACCCCCCTTCCCGGCGGTCCGCCTCCGGGTGCACGATCTCCCGGATACGTGCCCGGACGGTACGCGCCCGGGCCCCTGGCCTCGGCGCTTGCGTCAGGGGCACACCCGGGGGCCTTTCGCCCTGGCGTTACGGTGCCCCTACCGGCGACACTTGTGCGGCCGCACCGGCCGTACGGTGCCGTCGACCACAGCAGGCCGCGGTCCGGTGATCCCGGGTCGGCGGCGGAACGAGGAGGAGTTCTGGTGTCCCGCCGCAGAATCGGCTTCTGGTACCGGCTCGCAGCCGTCATCGCCAAACCGCCGCTTGTCGTTCTCTTCAAGCGGGACTGGCGCGGAATGGAGCACATTCCGGCCGAGGGCGGATTCATCACGGCGGTCAACCACAACTCGTACCTCGACCCACTGTCGTACGCGCATTTTCAGTACAACACCGGGCGGGTCCCCCGCTTCCTGGCGAAGGCGCCGCTGTTCAAGCCCGCCTTCGTCGGCACGATCCTGCGCGGCACCGGCCAGATCCCCGTCTACCGGGAGAGCACCGACGCCGCCAACGCCTTCCGGTCCGCGGTGGACGCCATCAACTCCGGCGAGTGCGTCGCCTTCTACCCGGAGGGCACGCTGACCCGCGACCCCGAGATGTGGCCGATGGTGGGCAAGACCGGCGTCGCCCGGGTCGCGCTGATGACCAAGGCCCCCGTGATCCCGGTCGCCCAGTGGGGCGCCAACGAGGTCATGCCCCCGTACGCCAAGGAGAAAAAGCTCCGCCTCTTCCCGCGCAAGACCCTGCGGGTCGTCGCCGGGCCGCCGGTGGACCTGTCGGCCTTCTACGGGCAGGACGCCAGCGCCGAGGTGCTCAGGGACGCCACCGACGCCATCATGGCCGCCATCAGTGAACTGCTGGGCGAACTGCGCGGTGCGACCCCGCCCGCGGAGCGCTTCGACCCGCGCAAGCAGAAGGGGATCACCAAGTGACGACGCGCTGCGCGGTGTACGGCGCGGGCTCCTGGGGCACCGCCTTCGCGATGGTGCTCGCCGACGCCGGCGCCCAGGTGACCATGTGGGGCCGCCGTCCCGAGGTGGTCGAGGCCGTCAACAGCACGCGCACCAACCCGTACTACCTGCCCGGTGTCGAGCTGCCCCCGACGATCACCGCCACCACCGACCCCGCCGAGGCCGCCCGGGACGCGGAGTTCGTGATCCTCTCCGTACCGTCGCAGACGCTGCGTGGCAACCTGGCCGAGTGGCAGTCGCTGCTGCCCCGCGACTCGGTGCTGGTCAGCCTGATGAAGGGCGTCGAACTCGGCACGGCCAAGCGGATGAGCGAGGTCATCGAGGAGGTCGCCAAGGCGGGCCCGGAGCGCGTCGCCGTGCTGTCCGGCCCCAACCTGGCCAAGGAGATCGCCGCGCGGCAGCCCGCCGCCTGCGTGGTCGCCTGCCGCGACGAGGCCGTCGCCAAGCGGCTGCAGGCCGCCAGCCACACGGCGTACTTCCGTCCGTACACCAACACCGACGTCGTCGGCTGCGAACTCGGCGGCGCGGTGAAGAACGTGATCGGCCTGGCCGTCGGCATCGCGGACGGCATGGGACTGGGCGACAACACCAAGGGCTCCTTGATCACGCGCGGGCTGGCGGAGACCACTCGGCTCGGCATCGCGCTCGGCGCGGACCCGCTGACCTTCTCCGGTCTGGCGGGCCTGGGCGACCTCGTCGCGACCTGCTCCTCGCCGCTGTCCCGCAACCACACCTTCGGCTTCAACCTGGGCAAGGGCATGACGCTGGAGGAGACCATCGCGGTCACCCGGCAGACCGCCGAGGGCGTCAAGTCCTGTGAGTCGGTGCTCGACCTGGCGCGCCGGCACGGCGTCGACATGCCCATCACCGAGACCGTCGTCGACATCGTGCACAACGGGAAGCAGCCGGTCGTCGCGGTCAAGGAGCTGATGTCGCGGTCCGCGAAGTCGGAACGCTGACGTCCGGAACCGGTAAGGTCAACGCGACATGAGCATTCAGCCTTCTTCCCGCAAGCCGCGCGTCGCCGTCGTCTTCGGCGGACGCAGCTCCGAGCACGCCATCTCGGTCGTCACCGCAGGCGCCGTGCTGAGCGCGATCGACCGCGACAAGTACGACGTGCTGCCGATCGGCATCACCACCGACGGCCGTTGGGCGCTGACCGCCGACGACCCGTCCCGGATGGCGATCGCCGACCGTACGCTGCCGAGCGTCGCGCAGCTCACCGAGTCCTCCGACGGCTCGGTGCTGCTGCCGGTGGACCCGGCCAGCCGCGAGGTCGTCTACAGCGAGCCCGGCTCGGTGCCCAAGGTCCTGGGCGACGTCGACGTCGTCTTCCCCATGCTGCACGGCCCGTACGGCGAGGACGGCACCCTCCAGGGCCTGCTGGAGCTTTCCGGCGTGCCCTACGTGGGCTCCGGCGTGCTCTCCTCCGCCGTCGGTATGGACAAGGAGTACATGAAGCGCGTCTTCACCTCCTTCGGCCTGCCCGTCGGCCCGTACGTCGTGATCCGCCCCCGGGAGTGGGAGCACGACCCGGCCGCGGCCCGCAAGAAGGTCGTGGACTTCGCCGCCGACCACGGCTGGCCGGTCTTCGTGAAGCCGGCCCGCGCCGGGTCCTCGATGGGCATCAGCAAGGTGGACGACCTCGCCGGCCTGGACGCGGCGATCGAGGAGGCCCGTCGGCACGACCCCAAGGTGCTCGTGGAGTCGCTGCTGCGGGGCCGCGAGATCGAATGCGGCGTCCTGGAGTTCGAGGACGGCCCGCGCGCCTCCGTCCCCGCGGAGATCCCGCCGGTCACGGCGCACGACTTCTACGACTTCGAGGCCAAGTACATCGACTCCGCCGAGGGCGTCGTCCCCGCGCCGCTGACCCCGCAGCAGACAGCCGAGGTGCAGCGGCTGGCCGTGGCCGCTTTCGACGCGGCCTCCTGCGAGGGCCTGGTCCGCGCGGACTTCTTCCTGCAGGACGACGGCGAGTTCGTGATCAACGAGATCAACACGATGCCCGGCTTCACGCCGATCTCCATGTACCCGCGCATGTGGCGGGAGAGCGGCGTCGGCTACGCGGAACTGGTGGACCGGCTGATCCAGGCCGCGCTGCGGCGCCCCACCGGCCTGCGCTGAGCCGGGGCCCGCCGGCAGTGGTGGGCCGGGTCCGTCAGAGCTCGGAGGGGATCGTCGTCTCCACGGCGTGCCCGAGGTCGGTCAGCGGGTCGACCTCGGGCCGGTACTTGGCGGGTACGGTCACCTCGACGAAGGCCTTGCGGCCGGTCGTCGTGAAGCGGTAACCGTCGTCGGTCCTCTCGATGAGCCAGCTCACGCCATTGACCTCCACCGCCTCCGCGGTGGGGTTGTACGCCGGGTTGCCGGGGGTCAGCATCTCCGGTCGCGGCACGCCACAGCGCAGCACCACCGTAGGATCCCCCCATCCGGCGGTGAGGCCGGAGACGGGGCTCACCGATCGCTTCGACAGGCCGTCGACCTTCCCGGGCAGCGCGTCGTGGAGGGCACCGCACAACCGGGCGGCGTCGGCGGAGGGCGACGGGACGGCGACCCCGCCCGCGGCACCGTCGGAGGCGGAAATCCAGACCGCCGCCGCGGACAGGCACGCGACGGCGGACACGGAGACTAGCGCTACCCGGCGGTACATCACCCGCCGAGCCTACAGGGGGCCTACAGATGGACGACCGGACAGGTCAGGGTGCGGGTGATCCCGTCCACCTGCTGCACCTTCGCCACCACGAGGCGCCCCAGGTCGTCGACCGTGTCGGCCTGGGCACGCACGATCACGTCGTACGGCCCGGTGACGTCCTCGGCCTGGATGACCCCGGAAATCTTGGAGATCACCTCCGCTACTGCCGAGGCCTTCCCGACCTCGGTCTGGATCAGAATGTACGCCTGTACCACGGAACCTCCAGGGCGGCTACGAGGATCATGTGGGAGGGAACGTCACGGTACCGCGTCGCCGCATGCCGCGGGGAGACCCGCGCGGTACCGGCCGTGCCGAAGCCGCCGCGCCAGCGCACACAGAAGGGGACCGGCCAGGTGAAGGGGACAGTCAGATGAAGGGCACCGTGGGCGAACTGGGGGAGTTCGGGCTCATCAGGGAGTTGACCGCCCGGCTCACCTCCAGCCCCGCCGTCCGGCTCGGACCGGGTGACGACGCCGCCGTGGTCGCCGCCCCGGACCGGCGGGTGGTGGCCACCACCGACGCGCTTGTCGAGGGGCGGCACTTCCGCCGTGACTGGTCCACCGCCTACGACGTGGGTCGCAAGGCCGCCGCGCAGAACCTCGCCGACATCGCCGCCATGGGCGCCGTGCCGACCGCGGTGCTGCTGGCCCTGGTGGTCCCGGCCGACCTGCCGGTGACCTGGCCGGTCGAGCTGATGGACGGCATCCGGGACGAGTGCCAGGTGGCCGGCGCGGCCGTGGTCGGCGGCGACGTCGTCCGCGGTGACACGATCATGGTGTCCATCACGGCACTGGGTGACCTGCGCGACCGGGAACCCGTCACCCGATCCGGTGCCCGCCCCGGGGACGTCGTCGCCGTCACCGGCTGGCTGGGCTGGTCCGCGGCGGGACTCGCCGTCCTCTCCCGGGGATTCCGTTCCCCGCGCGCCTTCGTCGAGGCGCACCGCCGTCCCGAACCGCCGTACCACGCCGGTCCCGCCGCAGCGGAACTCGGCGCGACGGCCATGACCGACGTCAGCGACGGGCTCGTCGCCGACCTCGGCCACATCGCCGCCGCCAGCGGCGTCACCATCGACCTGTCCTCCGCCGACATCGACATCCCGGCGCAGATGGCCGACATCGGCCAGGCCGTCGGGGTCGACCCGCTGCACTGGGTGCTGACCGGGGGAGAGGACCACGCGATAGTCGCGGCCTTCCCCCCGGACGCGAAGCTGCCCGCCCGCTGGCGGGTCATCGGCCGGGTGGTGAAGGTCACCACGACACCCCAGGTCACCGTGGACGGCGCCCCTTGGGACAAGGCGGGCGGCTGGGACCACTTCGGGGCCGAGTAGCGGCGACTAGATTCGCCGTATGACGATCCCACCACGCGTGCTCACCGTCGCCGGCTCCGACTCCGGCGGCGGCGCGGGCATCCAGGCCGACCTGAAGACCATGCTCGCCCTCGGCGTCCACGGGATGAGCGTGGTCACCGCCGTCACCGCGCAGAACTCGCTGGGCGTCCAGGGCGCCTGGGAACTCCCGGTCGAGGCCGTACGGGCCCAGTTCCGCAGCGTCGTGGACGACATCGGCGTACAGGCGGTGAAGACCGGGATGCTCTCCTCGGCCGGGCTCGTCACCGCCGTCGCCGAACTCCTCGCCCCACTCGACGTCCCCGTGGTCGTCGACCCCGTCGGCGTCTCCAAGCACGGCGACCCGCTGCTGGCGGCCGACGCGGTCGAGGTCGTACGGACGCGGCTGCTGCCGCTGGCCACCGTCGCGACCCCCAACCTGGACGAGGTGCGCCAGATCACGGGAGTCGTGGTGGACTGCGAGCCGGCCATGCGCGAGGCCGCGGCGGCCGTCCTCAAGTGCGGCCCCCGCTGGGTGCTGATCAAGGGCGGCCACCTGAGCGGCGACGCCGTCGACCTGTTCACCGACGGCAGCAGTGAGTACTGGTTGCGCGCCACGCGCCACGACAACCGGCACACCCACGGCACCGGCTGCACCCTGGCGTCCGCCGTCGCCTCGTTCCTGGCACGGGGGCTGGACGTCCCGGATGCGGCCCGCGCCGCCAAGGAGTACGTCACCGGCGCCATCGCGGCGGGCTTCCCGCTGGGCGGCGGGATCGGCCCTGTGGACCACGCCTGGCGGCAGCGCTGACGGGGCCTACGGGAGAGCACAGCAGAAAGCCGGTCCACCACGAGGGTGGACCGGCTCCGGTAGCCGCAAAGGCTGCGCTACGACGTCCTATGCGTCAGCGCGCGACCTTGCCGGCCTTGATGCACGAGGTGCAGACATTGAGGCGCTTCGGCGTCCGACCGACCACAGCACGCACCGTCTGGATGTTGGGGTTCCAACGACGGCGGGTACGGCGGTGCGAGTGCGAGATGTTGTTGCCGAAGCCCGGCCCCTTGCCGCAGACGTCGCAGTTGGCAGCCACGGGTCACTCCAAAGACTTCAGATGCACTTACGGATAAATCCCGGCGGCGCCCGACGTCCGTCCAAGTGCATTGAAGGAAGACCGGTGGTGCCGAGGGACGGCCCGGGACAGCCCCGGGCAACCGGAGCAGCATACTACGTCCGCTCCTGTCCCTCGAAATTACCATGGTCAGCGGTGCGGGGCGGTCACCCGGAGGGTCGCGGCCCTCAGTACGCTGCGTGCGGACACCTCCCCACCCCAGGTCCCCGGCCGCCCCCGCAGGAGGAACACGTGCCGCCGACGCTCGACCCTCCCGCGGTGCGCGCATGGTGCCGGCTGTCGCTCCAGGCGCTGGGCCGGGCACGCGAGGAGATCGACGCGATCAACGTCTACCCCGTCGCCGACGGGGACACCGGTACGAACCTCTTCCTGACCGTGGAGTCCGCCACCCAGTCCGTGGACGCCGTCTTCGAGGGCCACGCCGCCTCCGGCAGCACCCCGGACCTCACCTCGTGCCTGCGCTCCATGGCGCACGGCGCGCTCATAGGAGCGCGCGGCAACTCCGGGACGATCCTCGCCCAACTGCTGCGCGGCATGGCCGAGGTCCTCGCCGAGGACGCGGGCGATCTTCGGCCGGCCCTGCGCCGGGCCGCGGAGTCCGCGTACCAGGCGGTCGCGCATCCGGTCGAGGGCACGATGCTGACCGTCGCCACGGCGGCCGCGGAGGCCGCCTCCGTGGTGAACGGTGACGTTCACGAGGTGTCCCGGGCCGCGTACGAGGCGGCGCGCCTGGCGCTGGCGGCGACTCCGCGGCAGCTGGCCGTCCTCGGCGACGCCGGTGTCGTCGACGCCGGCGGCCGCGGCCTGGTGGCCGTCCTGGGCGCCCTCGCGGACGCGGTCTCCGGCCAGGCCCCGATGGGCCCGCTCGACGACGCCCTTCGGGTGCCGTTGCCCAGGGGCGCGTCCTCGGTCGTGCCGTACGGCTGCGCGAGCGGCGAGGCCGCCGCGGACGGCAGGGACCCGCACGCGGTGCCCGGGGGCCCGGGCTTCGAGGTCATCTACCTTCTGGAGGCGCCCGACCGCGCCGTCCCCGCCCTGCGCACGCGGCTGGACCGGCTCGGCGACTCACTCGTGGTGGTGGGCGGGGACGGGCTGTGGAACGTCCACGTCCACGTCGACGACGTGGGTGCCGCCATCGAGGCGGGGATCGAGGCGGGACGGCCGTACCGCATCAAGGTGACGCATTTCGGCGACCAGGCCCGCGCGCTCCAGCGGGACCGCCGCGGGACGTCCGGCGAGCGGGTTGAACGCGCGCTGCGGGCCGTCGTCGCCGTGGTGCGCGGCGACGGCCTCGCCGGGCTGTGCGCCCAGGCCGGCGCCACCGTGGTTGCCGTACGGCCCGGAGATCCGCCCGCGAGCGGCGACATCGCGGAGGCCATCCGCCGTGCCCACGCCCGCGAGGTCGTGCTCCTGCCCAACGACGTGGAACTGCGGCACGCGGTGGGCGCCGCGGCCGAACAGGCCCGCGCGGAGGGCGTCCGCGTGGCGCTCATCCCCACCCGGTCCGCGGTGCAGGGCATCGCCGCCCTCGCCGTCCACGAGCCCACCCGGCGCTTCGACGAGGACGTCGTCGCCATGACCTCCGCGGCCGGCGCCACGCGTTACGCCGAACTCGCCGTCGCGCAGGCCCAGTCCTGGACCATGGCCGGCGTCTGCCAGGCCGGGGACGTCCTCGGCCTCATCGACGGGGACGTCGCCGTGATCGGCGGCAACCTCGTGGAGACCGGGATCATCGTCCTGGACCGCATGCTCGCCGCGGGCGGGGAGATGGTCACACTCGTCATCGGGGCCGACGCCCCCGCGGATCTGGCGGACCGGCTCGAGGCCCACGTCCGCGACAGCCACCTCGCGGTCGACACGGTCGTCTACGACGGCGGCCAGCAGACCTGCCCCCTCCTGATCGGCGTGGAGTAGCCGTCCCCACACGTAGCCCTCCGGTGGTGCGCGGGGTGCCCCCTGCGGCCGGTGGTTGTGTGCGGCGCCGCTGTGTGCTGCGGTTGCGGTTTCTCCCCCGCCCGCCCCAACGGCCTCACCCCCCTGTTGCGCCGGGCGCCTGACGGCCGGGGCGGGGGTTCATCAAGGCGACCCGCACACGACAACGGCCGCGCCCACACAATGTCCGCGCCGTGCGCGAAGATGGACGGGATGTCTGCTGCCCTTGACGAACCGCTCGCAAAATCCGTCGGCGGCCGCACCGCAAAGGTGTTCGCCGACCACCTCGGCCTGCGCACGGTCGGCGACCTGCTGCACCACTACCCCCGCCGCTACGCGGAACGCGGCGAGCTGACCCGCCTGTCCGACCTCCCGCTCGACGAGCACGTCACCGTCGTCGCCCGCGTCGCCAAGGCGACGAAGAAGACTTACGGCCCGGGCAAGGCGCGCCTGGAGGTGGTCGTCACCGACGGCAGCGGCTCGCTGACGCTGGTCTTCTTCGGCCGGGGGGTGTTCAAGCCGGAGCACGACCTGCTCCCGGGCCGCCGCGGCATGTTCGCCGGAAAGGTGTCGGTGTTCCACCGGACCGTGCAGCTGATGCACCCCGAGTACCAGCTGCTGGACGCGGAGGACGGCAAGGAGGCCGTGGACGCCTTCGCGAGCCGGCTGATCCCGATCTACCCGGCGGTCAAGCAGGTCAACTCGTGGACGATCGCGAAGACCGTGGACACCGTGCTGACCTCCCTGGGGGCCACGCAGTGGGCCGGCACGGGCGAGCCGCTGCCCGCCGCGCTCCGGGAGTCGCGGGGGCTCGCGCCGCTGCCGGAGGCGCTGGAGAAGATCCACCGCCCGCGGTCCAAGGCCGACATCATGGTGGCCAAGGAGCGCCTGAAGTGGGACGAGGCGTTCGTGCTGCAGGTGGCCCTCGCGCGGCGCCGGGCGGCGGACGACGCGCTGCCCGCCGTGCCGCGCGTGCCGGCGGAGGACGGGCTGCTGAAGGCGTTCGACGCGCGGCTGCCGTTCACGCTCACCGAGGGCCAGCAGAAGGTGTCGGCGGAGATCTTCGCGGACCTCGCGACAGACCACCCGATGCACCGGCTGCTGCAGGGCGAGGTGGGTTCAGGCAAGACGATGGTGGCGCTGCGCGCCATGCTCGGCGTGGTCGACGCGGGCGGCCAGGCCGCGATGCTGGCGCCGACGGAGGTGCTGGCGCAGCAGCACCACCGGTCGATCACGGAGATGATGGGCGACCTCGCCGAGGGCGGCATGCTCGGCGGCTCGGACCTGGGCACGAAGGTCGTGCTGCTGACCGGTTCCATGGGGGCCGCCGCCCGCCGTCAGGCGCTGCTCGACCTGGTGACCGGCGAGGCCGGGATCGTCGTGGGCACGCACGCGCTGATCGAGGACAAGGTGCAGTTCCACGACCTGGGCCTGGTCGTGGTCGACGAGCAGCACCGCTTCGGCGTCGAGCAGCGCGACGCTCTGCGCAGCAAGGCCAAGCAGCCGCCGCACCTGCTGGTGATGACGGCGACGCCGATCCCGCGCACCGTCGCGATGACGGTCTTCGGTGACCTGGAGACCTCCGTGCTGGACCAGTTGCCGGCCGGCCGTTCGCCGATCGCCACGCACGTCGTGCCGGCGAAGGACAAGCCGCACTTCCTGGCGCGCGCCTGGGAGCGGGTGCGCGAGGAGGTCGAGAACGGGCACCAGGGGTACGTGGTGTGCCCGCGGATCGGCGACGAGGAGCCGGACGCGAAGAAGAAGTCCGCGGAGGACGAGGCGGAGCGGCGGCCGCCGCTGGCCGTGCTGGAGACCGCCGAGCAGCTGGCCAAGGGGCCGCTGGCGGGGCTGCGCGTGGAGGTGCTGCACGGGCGGATGCAGCCGGAGGCGAAGGACGACGTGATGCGCCGCTTCGCCGCGGGCGAGGTCGACGTGCTGGTGGCGACCACGGTGATCGAGGTCGGCGTCAACGTGCCCAACGCCACCGCCATGGTGATCATGGACGCGGACCGCTTCGGCGTCTCGCAGCTGCACCAGCTGCGCGGCCGGGTCGGCCGGGGTTCGGCGGCCGGCCTGTGCCTGCTGGTGTCCGAGATGCCCGAGGCGACCTCGGCCCGCGCCCGGCTGGACGCCGTGGCCGGGACGCTGGACGGTTTCGAACTCTCCCGCATCGACCTGGAACAGCGGCGCGAGGGCGATGTGCTGGGGCAGGCCCAGTCCGGGACGCGTTCGTCGCTGCGCATGCTCACGGTGATCGACGACGAGGACGTGATCGCGGCCGCCCGCGAGGAGGCCACCGCACTGGTCGCCGCGGACCCGGAACTGGCCGGTCAGCCGGATCTGCGCAGCGCGTTGGAGAGTCTGGTCGACGCGGACCGCGAGCAGTACCTCGACAAGGGCTGACGGGCCCTCATTGTCAGTGCCCCCTGGGAGAATGGACACAGTCCGCGCCGATCCGCTCGGGAATAGGCGTAGTTGGACCTTTGGGGGCTGATTTCATGTCGTTCCGTCACCTCAACGAACTGCCGCTCGGCGAGAAGGTCTTCCGGATCGAGCTCTCCAGCGACGACGACACCACCGTCACCCTGACCCTGGCCGGCTGGTCCGAGGGCGACCCGGACAGCCTCCTCGCCTCCGGCACGCTCGCTCTGCCCCTGACCGACGTCCCGTCCCTGCGCATCGCCCTCAACCGGGCCCTGCGCGCCCTCGCGCTCGTGGCGGACGTCGCCGAGCCCATTCCGGACCGCGACGTGCTGCGCGAGCTCTTCCCGGGGCACGGCGCGCCCTGGGTGCCGCAGCACGAGGAGGAGCTGGTCCGCCGGTTCCACGACGGAGAGTCCATCGCCCGGATAGCCGCCCGCTTCGGCCGCACGCCCGACTCCGTCCGGACGAAGCTGCGTGAGCTCGGTCACGACCCGCGCCGCCCCGAGTTCTGCCCGCCCGACGGCTGCCTGTCCTGGTCGCGCTACGCCTCGCCCACGCTCGTCGGGACCGTGACGGGGTCCCCTCTGCCGGAGACCAGGGGCGAGCAGGGCCGGGACTGACCTACGTATCGTGGGGGAGCGGCGCCGCGCAGGCGCCGTTCCCGCCCACGAGACGAGTGAGCCGCAGATGACCCGCGTGATCGCCGGAGCCGCCGGTGGCCGTCGCCTGGCCGTGCCGCCGGGCAACGGAACCCGGCCCACCTCGGACCGGGCGAAGGAGGGGCTGTTCTCCACCTGGGAGTCGCTGCGCGGCGCTCTGCACGGGGCGCGGGTCATCGACCTGTACGGGGGGTCGGGCGCCGTCGGCCTGGAGGCGCTGTCGCGTGGCGCGGCACACGTGCTGCTGGTCGAGGCCGACCCCCGCGCCGCACGGGTCATCCGGGAGAACGTCCGCGTTCTCGGGCTGCCCGGGGCCGAGGTGCGGGCCGGCAAGGCCGAGAAGGTGATCGCGGGAGAGCCCCCGGCGGACCCGTACGACCTGGTGTTCCTGGACCCGCCGTACGCCGTCACGGACGACGAGCTGCGCGAGATCCTGCTCACACTCCGCACCCAGGGCTGGCTCGACGCGGACGCCGTCGCCACCGTGGAAAGGGCCACCCGAGGCGGGGAATTCCGCTGGCCCGAGGGGTACGAAGGGATCAGGGCCCGGCGGTACGGAGAAGGGACGCTTTGGTACGGTCGCGCCGCCGACGTTACTGACGCGTCATGAACCACCCGCAGAACCCTCAGAGCGAGGAGTCACCGTTGCGCCGCGCAGTCTGTCCGGGGTCCTTCGACCCCGTCACCAATGGACACCTCGACATCATCGCCCGAGCCTCGCGCCTGTACGACGAGGTCTACGTGGCCGTGATGATCAACAAGTCGAAGAAGGGTCTCTTCTCGATCGAGGAGCGCATCGCCCTCATCGAGGAGGTCACCGCCGAGTACGGCAACGTGCGCGTGGAGTCCTTCCACGGCCTGCTGGTGGACTTCTGCAAGCAGCGCGACATCCCCGCCATCGTGAAGGGCCTGCGCGCGGTCAGCGACTTCGACTACGAGCTGCAGATGGCCCAGATGAACAACGGGCTGACCGGCGTGGAGACCCTGTTCGTCCCCACCAACCCCACCTACAGCTTCCTGTCCTCCAGCCTCGTCAAGGAGGTGGCGCAATGGGGCGGCGACGTCGCGCACTTGCTGCCCCCCGTCGTGCTGGAGGCCCTCAAGAAGAAGCTCGAGCAGCAGTAGAGTCTGGGACGTGGACGTCCAGAAGAAGCTCGATGAGATCGTGGCCGCCGTGGAGGCCGCCCGGTCCATGCCGATGTCGGCCTCCTGCGTGGTCAACCGTGCCGAGCTGCTCGCCATGCTCGAAGACGTGCGGTCGGCGCTGCCCGACTCGCTCTCCCAGGCCCAGCAGCTGCTGGGCGGGCGCGAGCAGATGGTCGAGGAGGCCCGGGCCGAGGCCGGCCGGATCATCGAGGCCGCGCACGCGGAACGCGGTTCGCTGATCTCCGACACCGAGATCGCCCGCCGCTCCCAGCAGGAGGCCGAGCGCATCGTCACCGAAGCGCAGCGCGAGGCCGACGAGATCAGGGCCGAGGCCGACGACTACGTCGACAGCAAGCTCGCCAACTTCGAGGTCGTACTGACCAAGACCATCGGCTCGGTGGACCGCGGCCGCGAGAAGCTGCTGGGCCACGGCCCGGCCCTCGACGAGAACGGCTACCCGTACGAGGACGACGTACCGGAGCGCAGCGCCGACCCCGAAACCCTGCGCCGCCGCGCCGACGAGTACGTGGACGCCAAGCTGGGCGCCTTCGAGGCGGTGCTCAGCAAGACCCTGGAGGCCGTCGGACGGGGCCGGCTGAAACTCACCGGCCACCGCCCCATCGACGAGCTCGGCGCCCACATGACCGACGCGGACCCCGAGGGCCAGATGCCCGGGCAGTCCGACGCCGAGTACCTCGCGGGGCTGGCCGCCCCCGCGGCGCCGGGCGACTACCAGTACGACGCGAACACCGTGCAGCAGCCCGACTACGGCTACCAGCAGCACGACCCGTACCAGCAGCAGGTCCAGCAGCCGGACCCCTACCAGCAGCAGGGGCAGTACGCCGACCCGTACGCGGCGCAGCCGCAGCAGGCGTACTACGACCCGAACTACGGATGGCAGCAGCCGCAGCAGCCGCAGCAGACCGGGTATGAGCAGCACCAGCAGTACATCCCGCAGCAGCACCAGCAGGGTCAGGGCGCGGCGCTGGACGAGACGAGCTTCTTCGACACCAGCATGATCGACCTGAACCGGCTGCGGGAGCTGGAGCAGGAGCGCGGTTTGGGCTGAGCCCCGGGGACCGGTATCCTGATCCCTCAGCCGTGTGATCCCCGGCGCTTTGGCGTGCCCGCCGTCGTACCGACGGGCACGCACCGGACCGATGAAAGCAGGAGCCCTGAACACCCGCCTCGACCACCGCAACCCGCTCGTGTTCGACACGCACGAGCTGGGTCGTCGTCCTGGGGCGATGAAGAAGGTCTCCCGCTCGGTCCCGGCCCCCAGGGACATGGGCATCGAGGTCATCGGTGTCCGCGAGGGCGCGGAGATCACGCTGGACCTCCGCCTGGAGTCGGTGATGGAGGGGGTGCTCGTCACGGGCACCGCCCGCGCGCCGCTCTCGGGGGAGTGCGTAAGGTGTCTGGAGCCGCTCGAGCGTGAGCTCGAGACGGACTTCCAGGAGTTGTACTCCTACCCCGACGCCGACACCCGGACCGGTGGGCACCATGGTGCCGCCGACGCCGGTGACGACGCCGAGGAGGAGGACACACTCTTCCTCGAGGGCGACCTGCTCGACCTCGAGCCCGTGCTGCGGGACGCGGTGGTTCTCGAACTGCCGCTGCAGCCGGTGTGCCAGGACGACTGTCCCGGTCTGTGCTCCGAGTGCGGGGCGCGGCTGGCGGACGACCCGGACCACCACCATGAGGTCACCGACATCCGTTGGGCGGCCCTGCAGGAAATCCAGCTGAGCGGTGCCGAGGACGGCGCCGACGAGAACCAGGAGAAGTAGCCGTGGCTGTTCCCAAGCGGAAGATGTCGCGCAGCAACACGCGCCACCGCCGTTCGCAGTGGAAGGCTGCGCCCGTGAGCCTGGTGGCGTGCGAGCGCTGCCACGAGCCGAAGCAGCAGCACATCGCGTGCCCGAGCTGCGGCACCTACAACCGTCGTCAGGTCCTCGAGGTCTGATCGGCGGGTGAGGGGCTCCATGTCGTCAGACGGCGCAACGTCGACGGACGCCGGTAAGGCAGCCTCGTCCCCCGCGGTTCTGGAAGGGCGGCTCGGGTACACACTCGAACCCGCCCTTCTGGTGCGTGCGCTGACCCACCGCTCGTACGCGTACGAGAACGGCGGCCTGCCTACGAACGAGCGGCTGGAGTTCCTCGGGGACTCCGTGCTCGGCCTGGTGGTCACGGACACGCTCTACCGCACCCACCCGGACCTCCCGGAGGGCACGCTCGCCAAGCTGCGCGCCGCGGTGGTCAACTCGCGTGCCCTGGCCGATGTCGGTCGCGGCCTCGACCTGGGCAGTTTCATCCGCCTCGGCCGGGGCGAGGAGGGCACGGGCGGCCGGGACAAGGCGTCGATCCTCGCGGACACCCTCGAGGCGGTGATCGGGGCGGTCTACCTGGACCAGGGCCTGGACGCCGCGTCGGAGCTGGTGCACCGGCTCTTCGATCCGCTGATCGAGAAGTCCTCCAACCTCGGGGCGGGACTGGACTGGAAGACCAGCCTCCAGGAACTCACCGCGGGCGAGGGCCTCGGTGTACCGGAGTACGTGGTCTCCGAGACCGGACCCGACCACGAGAAGACCTTCACGGCTGCCGCCCGCGTCGGTGGTGTCCAGTACGGCACCGGCACCGGCCGCAGCAAGAAGGAAGCAGAGCAGCAGGCCGCCGAGGCCGCCTGGCGCGGGATCCGTGCCAAGCGCGACGCGAACGGCACTGTCGCGAGCTGAGTCCGTCAGGCCCGCCCGGCCGGCCCCAGAGGCCGCCCGGGCGGGCCTTGCGGTTCCCCCGGGCGGGGAACCGCCTTCCGAGAGGAGCGCGCCGCGTGCCGGAGCTGCCCGAGGTCGAAGTCGTACGCCGTGGCCTGGACCGCTGGGTGAGCGGCCGCACCGTCGCCCGGGCCGAGGTGCTGCACGCCCGGTCCGTGCGCCGTCACCTCGCCGGCGGCGCGGACTTCGCCGCCCGGCTGGAGGCGCAGACCCTCGGTCCCGCCCTGCGCCGCGGCAAGTACCTGTGGCTGCCACTCCAGGACTCGCCGCTCGCGCTCCTCGGCCACCTCGGCATGAGCGGCCAACTGCTCGTCCAGCCCGAGGACGCGCCGGCCGAGGCCCATCTGCGGATCCGGATCCGCTTCGAGGACGACCTCGGCACGGAGCTGCGCTTCGTCGACCAGCGCACCTTCGGCGGCCTGTCGCTGCACGAGTGCGTGCCCGGCGACCCCGAGCGGCTGCCGGTCCCGCTGTCGCACATCGCCCGCGACCCGCTCGACCCCCGCTTCGACGACGCGGCCTTCCACACCGCGCTGCGCCGCCGCCGCACCACGATCAAGCGGGCGCTGCTCGACCAGTCCCTGATCAGCGGGGTCGGCAACATCTACGCCGACGAGGCGCTGTGGCGCACCAAGCTGCACTACGAGCGGCCGACCGCGAACCTGACCCGGCCGGTCACCACCGAACTGCTCACCCACATCCGCGAGGTCATGACGGACGCCCTCGCCGCCGGCGGCACGAGCTTCGACAGCCTGTACGTCAACGTCAACGGGGAGTCCGGCTACTTCGACCGCTCCCTGGACGCCTACGGCCGCGAGGACGAGCCCTGCCGCCGCTGCGGCACCCCGATCCGCCGCCGCCCCTGGATGAACCGGTCCAGCTACTTCTGCCCGCGCTGTCAGCGACCGCCGCGCGGACCGGCCGGCACGGCCGCCGTCGTCCGCTCGTCGTAGCGACCCTGCGCCGCCGGCACTTCCGGCATCCGCGACTCCACAAACCCGATCAGCGAGACAGCCGCTCGGCCGCCCCCACCGACCGGTCACGTGCTCCAGCGCGGGTCGCGGCGGGGGCCCCGGAACACGCCGAGCTCCGGGGCCGCCGCCCCTGCACCTTCGCCGGCGGCGTCGTACGCCAGTACGGGCGTCTGCGCGGGCGGTGAGCTCGCCTCGTGAACCCCCGGCGCGACCGGGGCCGTACGGCGCACAATGGGCGGATGCTTCCCGACGGCCCGCCCGCTTCGCCCGCCCCCGCCGCCACGTACGCCGAGGCCGCCGAGCCGCAGCCGGAGATACCCCTGATCGGCGGTGACGTGACCGAGGGCGTCGTCCGCGTCGGTGACACGGTCCGCCGTCCGACCGGAGCCCACAGCCCCCTGGTGCACGCCCTGCTCCGTCACCTGGAGGACGTCGGTTTCCCCGGTGCCCCTCGCCTTCTCGGCATCGACGCCGCGGGCCGCGAGGTGCTCACCTATGTCACGGGCGAGGTCGCCGGACGTCCGCGGCCCACCTGGATCGCCGACGAGGAGCGCCTCGTCTCGGTCGGCCGCCTGGTCCGCGCCTACGACGACGCGGTCGCGGGCTTCACGCCGCCCGACGGTGTCCGGGCGCCCTCCGGTCCCGACCCGCACCCGGACATGCCTCCCGCGCCCGCCCATCCCACCGAGGTGATCGGGCACATGGACTTCACGCCCGACAACATCGTCTTCCGCGACGGCCGGGCCGCCGCGCTCATCGACTTCGACCTGGCCAGGCCGGTCCCCAGGGTCGAGGAGATCCACAACGCGATGCTCTACTGGGCCCCCATCGGCGATCCTGCCGACGCCGACCCCCACCTGTGCGACGTCGACGTCCCCCGCCGCTGCCGGCTCCTCGCCGACGCGTACGGCATGTCCGGTACCGACCGCGGCCGCCTGCTGGAGGTCGCCGTGCTGCGGACCCGCCGCGCGTGGTTCTCCATGAAGCGGATGGCCGAGACTGAGGGCGGCGGCTGGGCCCGTATGTGGCACGAGGGGGTCGGCGACCGGATCAAACGCCGCGAGGCGTGGCTGGAGCGCCACGGTTCCTCGCTGGAGGCGGCGCTGACCGCTCCGTAGGCCCGCGGGCAGCGCCCCTCGGTCCTTCCAGTCCCGGGGCCGCTGCCCGCGGCCGGGCCCGACGCCGTACAGTTCGAGCGCCGGCCCCGCTGACCACGCCAGGAAGCGCCCCGCCCCGGGGTGCCACTGGGCCGCCCTGCGGCGGCGCGTCCTTCGCGACCACGCCCACCTTTACGTGCGCGGAGCCGTCGGCGCTCAACGGAGCACCGGCGGGCGGTGCCTGCCTCAGTAGCCGAAGTCCTGCGTCCACCAGGGGCCGCCCTCGCCGAAGACGGCGCCTACGCCGATCTTCTTGAAGTCGCAGTTGAGGATGTTGGCGCGGTGGCCCTCGCTGTTCATCCAGGCGTCCATGACCTCCTGGGCCGTGGCCTGGCCGCGGGCGATGTTCTCGCCGCCGAGCTTGTTGACACCGGACTGCGCGGCGCGGTCCCAGGGGTCGTCGCCGTCGGGGTCGGTGTGGTCGAAGAAGCCCCGGGCGGCCATGTCGGCGCTGAAGTCGGAGGCGAGCTCGGAGAGCTTCTTGTCGGCGTGCAGCGGCTGGCAGCCGGCGGTGGCCCGGACCGTGTTCACCAGGGCGAGGACGGAGACCTCGGCGACGCTCTGGTCGGGGTCCTGCACCGCGTCGTCGTCGCCCGGCACGGTGGTGGCCGCGGGCGGGGACGGGACGGTGGCCGGCGTGGAGCTCGCGGAGGCCTGCGGCGCGGCGGGGGTGCCGGCGCGCTCGCCCGGGGTCGATGCGGAGGGGGCCGGCGTCGTGGTGGTCGCCGGTGCCGACGGGGCCGCGGGAGGCGCGGTCGTACGGGCGTCGCCACGGCTGGCGGGCGCCGAGGTGTCGCGGTCGGCGGGGACGGCGCCGACGTCCTGGGGGCTCGCGGTGTTCGGCAGCCCGGCGGCCTGCACCTGGCCGGGAGCGTCGTCGTGGTACGCGAACCCGCCGGAACCGTCCGGCGAGGGCAGCAGCCCGCTGGAGACGCCGATCGCGCCGACGGCCAGCGCGGCGGACGAGGCCAGCAGCCCGGTGCGCACCGGGTTCTGCTTGCGCCGCCGGGCCCTGCTGCTCTGCCCGCGGTGGCGCGGCGCCACCTCGGAGAACGGCGCCGGCTCAAAGGCTTTACGGCTGTGGCGGCCCATCCGGTGCAGTCCTTTATGTCGACGGTGTTCACCCGAACGGGTGAGTCCTGTTGCGGCGCGACTGTACCGAAAGACAGGAGGGGCCGGTGTGAAGCCTGGGCAACTGACGGGTTAGCGTGCTTTCATGAACGACGCTGTCAGACTCACCGCCTGGGTGCGAGGCCGCGTACACCAAGTGGGTTTCCGCTGGTGGACACGGGTGCACGCGCTGGAGATCGGTGGACTCGACGGCTATGTGAGCAATCTCTCGGACGGCCGGGTGCAGATCGTGGCCGAAGGCGAGCGGTCGCGTTGCGACGGTCTGCTCGACTGGCTGCGGACCGGCGACACGCCCGGACGCGTCGACGGCGTCACCGAAATCTGGGGCGAGCCGCGCGGCGGTTACGACGGGTTCGCGATCCGCTGACGCACTGCCCGGCACACCGCCTCGTCCTCGCAGGTGAGGGCCGAGGTGACAGATCACCGGCAATCTCACGTGGCAAGAGCGACAAGGAGGTTGCCATTTCGCGTACCGCGTGCGAGGCTGCCGACATCGAGGACGCGGTGATCTTCGGGGAGCGATCGACGGCCCCGTCCTCCACGCCACGCGGGACGCCCGCGGCGCCCTTCTCGCGCCGTGTTTTCTTAGGCGCACCCGACGACCGGGCTGTGATCGTGTTGACCGTCCAACTATTTGGTGAGACGCTGGAAGCCCCGCGCACCGCAGCTGTAGGCATGGCGAAGGGCAGCTTCGGCGCACACGGCGCGGGTGCCTCTAACCCCTCACTCACGACCCACACCGCTCCCCGGTCGGTCACTCAGCGTGGAGGACCATCCATCATGGCAAAGGCGCTTCTCGGTTACGTCGGCGGCCCCGACCCTCGACTCCTCGCCGAGATGCGAAGGCTGCAGCAGCGTGTCCAGGACCTGGAAACCGAGCTCGTACGGATCCAGGCCGAGAACGATGCGCTGGCCGCCGCCTCGCACGAGCTCGTCGACGTACCTCACGCGGAGCCGGTTCTCGCCTGACCCGGCCTTTCGGCCGATCAGTGGAAACGACTCCGTTTGGGAATGTGCAAGGGACGCCCCGGCGTCCCTTCGTCGTTTTGCCGCCCCGTTCGCCCTCCCATGATCTCCGCCCTTGCATTGCATGTGCCCCCCGCATTCCTCGGTGAAACCGGGAGCGGGAGGTAGAGTCCAGCGGCGTGCACCTCAAGAGCCTGACCCTGCGCGGGTTCAAGTCATTCGCCTCGGCGACGACCTTGCGATTCGAACCCGGAATCACCTGTGTCGTCGGTCCGAATGGTTCCGGCAAGTCCAACGTCGTGGACGCGCTGTCCTGGGTCATGGGCGAACAGGGCGCCAAGTCGCTGCGCGGCGGCAAGATGGAAGACGTGATCTTCGCCGGCACGACGGGGCGGCCGCCGCTCGGCCGTGCCGAGGTGTCGCTCACGATCGACAACAGCGACGGTGCCCTCCCGATCGAATACGCCGAGGTCACCATCACGCGGATCATGTTCCGCAACGGCGGCAGCGAATACCAGATCAACGGCGACACCTGCCGGTTGCTGGACATCCAGGAACTGCTCTCCGATTCCGGTATCGGCCGCGAAATGCACGTCATCGTCGGCCAGGGACAGCTGGATTCGGTGCTGCACGCCGATCCGATGGGCCGCCGCGCCTTCATCGAGGAGGCGGCCGGCGTCCTCAAGCACCGCAAGCGCAAGGAAAAGGCGTTGCGGAAGCTGGACGCCATGCAGGCGAACCTGGCTCGCGTCCAGGACCTGACCGGTGAGCTGCGCCGTCAGCTCAAGCCGCTGGGACGGCAGGCACAGGTGGCCCGCCGCGCGGTGGTCATCCAGGCCGACCTGCGCGACGCCCGGCTGCGGCTGCTCGCCGACGACCTGGTCACCCTGCGGGAGGCGCTGCGTTCCGAGGTCGCCGACGAGGCCGCGCTCAAGGAGCGCCGCGACGCCGTCGAGACGGACCTGGCGGCCGCGATACAGCGCGAGGCGCGGCTGGAGGAGCAGGTCAGGGCCCTCGCGCCGCGGCTCGCCGACGCCCGCGCCACCTGGTACGGGCTGTCGCAGCTGGCCGAGCGGGTGCGCGGCACCATCGGCCTGGCCGAGCAGCGCGTACGCCATGCCACCGCGCAGCCCGCGGAGGAGCGGCGCGGCCGCGACCCGGAGGACATGGAGCGCGAGGCCGCCCGCATCCGCGAGCAGGAGGCGGAACTCACCGACGCCCTGGAGGCGGCCCAGCGCGCGCTGGACGACACGGTCCACCATCGCGCCGAACTGGAACGCCGCCTTGCGGAGGAGGACAAAGCCCTCAAGGCCGCCGCCCGCGCCATCGCCGACCGCCGCGAGGGCCTGGCCCGGCTGCAGGGACAGGTCAACGCCGCCCGTTCCAAGGCCGGCTCGGCCGAGGCCGAGATCGGCCGGCTGACCGCCGCCCGCGACGAGGCGCGCGAGCGCGCCGAGTCCGCCCAGGAGGAGTACGAGGAACTCCGCGCCCGGGTCGAGGACCTGGACGCCGGCGACTTCGAGCTCGACGAGCGCCTCGAAGCGGCCAAGGTCGAGCAGGCACGCGCCGACGAGGCCCACTCCGCCGCCCGCGATGCCGCCACCGCCGCCGAACGCGAGCGGGCCGCCCTCGCCGCGCGCCACGACGCCCTCGCCCTCGGTCTGCGCCGCAAGGACGGCACCGGTGCCCTGCTCGCCGCGGGCGACCGCCTGACCGGACTGCTCGGCCCCGCCGCCGAACTGCTCACCGTCGCCCCCGGCCACGAGGTGCCGGTCGCGGCCGCGCTCGGCGCCGCCGCCGACGCCGTCGCCGTCTCCGGCCCGGCCGCCGCCGCCGAGGCGCTGCGGCTGTTGCGCAAGGACGACGCGGGACGCGCCGCGCTGCTCGTCGCCGGCGACGCCGGCCCGCGGGCGGCCGCCGAGGTGCCGGCGGGCGCACGCGCGGCGGCCGCGCTCGTCGGTGGTCCCGACGAACTGCTCCCGGCCGTGCGCCGTCTGCTGCGGGACTACGTCGTCGTGGAGACCCTCGCCGACGCCGAGTCATTGGTCGCCGCCCACCCGGGGCTGACCGCGGTGACCGCGGAAGGCGACGTCCTCGGCGCCCACTTCGCCCACGGCGGCTCGGCCGGCGCCCCCAGCCTGCTGGAGGTCCAGGCCGCCGTCGACGAGGCAGCCGCGGAGCTGGAGGCACTGGCCGGGCGCTGCGAGGCGCTCGCGGAGGAGCAGGCCGCCGCCAAGGAACGCCGGTCCGCCGCCGCCCGCGTGGTCGACGAGCTGACGCAGCGTCGCCGGGCCGCGGAGAAGGAGAAGTCGGCCGTGGCCCAGCAACTGGGCCGGCTGGGCGGCCAGGCACGTGCCGCGGCGGGGGAGGCGGAACGTTCTGCCGCCTCCGTGGGCCGCGCCGAGGAGTCCATGGCGGCCGCCATGGAGGAGCTCGAGGAGCTCTCCTTCCGGCTGAGCGAGGCGGAGGCCGCGCCCGCCGAGGAGGAGCCGGACACCACTGTGCGGGACCGGCTGGCCGCCGACGGCGCCAACGCCCGCCAGACCGAGATGGAGGCGCGGCTCCAGGTCCGCACCCACGAGGAGCGGGTCAAGGGCCTGGCCGGCCGCGCCGACGGCCTGGACCGCGCCGCCCGCGCCGAGCGCGAGGCCAGGGCCCGGGCCGCCCGCCGCAAGGCACGCCTGGAGTACGAGGCGCAGGTCGCCTCAGCGGTGCTGACGGGCGCGCAGGGCCTGCTGGCCTATGTTCAGGTCTCGCTGGGGCGCGCGGACGAGGAACGGGGAGCGGCCGAGCGCGCCAAGGCCGAACGTGAGGCGGAGCTGGACACCGCGCGCCGCCGGGGCCGGGAGCTGAAGTCCGAACTGGACCGGCTGACCGACTCCGTCCACAAGGGTGAGGTGCTGGGCGCCGAGAAGCGGCTGCGGATCGAGCAGCTGGAGGGCAAGGCGCTGGAGGAGTACGGCGTCGAGCCCGAGGGCCTGGTCGCGGAGTACGGACCGGACCAGCTCGTGCCGCCGTCCCCGCCCGCCGAGGGCGAGGTGCTGCCGGAGGACCCGGAGCACCCGCGCAACACACCGCGCCCCTACCACCGGGGCGAGCAGGAGAAGCGGCTGAAGGCGGCGGAGCGGGCGTACCAGCAGCTGGGCAAGGTCAACCCGCTGGCGCTGGAGGAGTTCGCGGCGCTGGAGGAGCGGCACAAGTTCCTCTCCGAGCAGCTGGAGGACCTCAGGAAGACCCGGGCCGACCTGCTTCAGGTGGTGAAGGAGGTCGACGAGCGGGTCGAGCAGGTCTTCACCTCCGCCTACCACGACACGGCCCGCCAGTTCGAGGGCGTGTTCTCCCGGCTCTTTCCCGGCGGCGAGGGCCGGCTGATCCTCACCGACCCCGAGAACATGCTCACCACCGGCGTGGAGGTGGAGGCCCGTCCGCCGGGCAAGAAGGTCAAGCGGCTGTCGCTGCTGTCGGGCGGCGAGCGCTCGCTGACCGCCGTGGCGCTGCTGGTGTCGATCTTCAAGGCCCGGCCGAGCCCGTTCTACGTGATGGACGAGGTCGAGGCCGCGCTGGACGACACCAACCTGCAGCGGCTCATCGGCATCATGCGGGAGCTGCAGGAGAGCTCGCAGCTGATCGTGATCACCCACCAGAAGCGCACCATGGAGGTCGCCGACGCGCTGTACGGCGTGTCCATGCAGGGCGACGGCGTGTCGAAGGTCATCAGCCAGCGGCTCAAGGCCTGATCGAGCGAGGCCAGGCTTCATGTGGTGAACGCATGGAGGGGATCTCCAAGGGCGCGCCGGGCCGCTCGCGGCCGGGCCCGGTCAGTCCTTGAGCCGGGGCAGGACCCGCTCCGCGAACAGGCGCAGGCTTCGCCAGCCCTCCTCGACCGGCATGCCCCCGCACAGCGGGTGCAGCACGAGGGCGATGGCCGGCTCGGTGCTCGCCTCCGCGAAGGCGAGGCACTCTTCGGGGGTGACCACGCGGTAGACGCCCTCGCGGCGCAGTTCCTCCGGTGAGGCCGCCGTGGAGCGCACCGCCGAGCGGATGCCGGAGGACTGCCAGGAGGCGTAGGTGGCGGCCTCGTGGAACAGGTGCCGGCCGTACTCGGCCCAGGCGCGGTCGGGGTCCTCGGACAGGTGCAGCATCGGCACCTGCGGCGCGGGCATCAGGCACCAGCCCTCGGTGCCGTGCTCGGCGAGCTGCCCGCGGTAGTACGTCTCCAGCTCCGGGAGGTGGGCGCTGGGGAAGAACGGCAGTCCGAACCGCGCCGCCCGGCGCGCCGCGGCGCGCGAACTGCCACCCACGATCAGCAGCGGGTGCGGGGAGCTGTGGGGGCGGGGTGTGACGCGCACGGTCCGGCCGCGGAAGACGAAGGGCTCACCGGTCCACGCCGTGAGCAACGTCTCCAGCAGCTCGTCCTGGAGCGCGCCGCGCCGGTGCCAGTCCACCCCGAGGGCCTGGTACTCCTCCGGTCGGTAGCCGATGCCGGCGACGGTGACCAGGCGTCCGCCGCCGATGTGGTCGAGCACCGCGAGGTCCTCCGCCAGCCGCAGCGGGTCGTACAGCGGCCCGATCAGGGCGGAGACGGTGACCGCGATCCTGCGGGTCGCGCCGAGGACGGCCCCCGCGAAGGTGAGCGGCGAGGGCAGCCAGCCGTCGGGTGAGCCGTGGTGCTCCTCGGTCTGGAGGGTGGCGATGCCGTGCTCGTCGGCGTACGCGGCCATGTCCAGGGCCGCCCGGTAGCGGTGGCCGAGCGCCCCGGGCGAGGCCGTGGGGTCGACGAGGTTGAAGCGTACGACAGTGGCGGGCATGCGCCGACGTTAGCTGAGGAATCATCAGAACAGAGTCGCGGACGCCCGCCGGGTGGCTCCCGGGAGGGCGGGTCGCGTGACCGATACTGGACGGGTTATGGAAACCGTCATTCTTGCCGTAGTCATCGCCCTGGTCGTGATCCTGGCGGCCGGCGGGCTGGTGGTGGGCAGCCGCCGCAGGAAGCAGCTGCCCCCCGCGCCGCCCACCGAGCAGCCGACGATCACCGCGCCCCCCGCCGAACCGCACGTCGGCGACGAGGCGGAGGCCCCGCGGGACGAGCCCCGCCGGACCATCGAAGAGGTCGAGCTCCCCGAGTCCGAGGACGCCCCCGCCGGCGGTGTCCTCGTCGAGGAGCGCCCGGCCGCCCCCGAGATCGAGCGGCCCGAGCCCACCGCCGGCCGCCTGGTGCGGCTGCGCTCCCGGCTCTCGCGCTCGCAGAACGCGCTCGGGCAGGGGCTGCTCACGCTGCTCTCGCGCGAGCGCCTCGACGAGGAGACGTGGGAGGAGGTCGAGGACACCCTGCTCACCGCGGACGTCGGTGTCGCCCCCACCCAGGAACTGGTGGAACGGCTGCGTACCCGGGTGAAGGTGCTCGGCACCCGTACCCCCGCCGACCTGCGGCAGCTGCTGCGCGAGGAACTGCTGGCCCTGATCGGCACGGACCTGGACCGCACCCTCCACACGGACGGGCTGCCGAACGCGGACGGCGCCGACCAGCCGGCCGTGCTGATGGTGGTGGGCGTCAACGGCACCGGCAAGACCACCACCACCGGCAAGCTCGCCCGCGTCCTGGTGGCCGACGGCCGCAGCGTCGTGCTGGGCGCCGCCGACACCTTCCGTGCCGCGGCCGCGGACCAGCTGCAGACCTGGGGCGAGCGCGTCGGCGCCCGCACCGTGCGCGGGCCCGAGGCCGGCGACCCCGCGTCGGTGGCCTTCGACGCGGTGAAGGAGGCCATCGCCGAGGGCGCGGACGTCGTGCTCATCGACACCGCGGGCCGGCTGCACACCAAGACCGGCCTGATGGACGAGCTGGGCAAGGTCAAGCGCGTCGTGGAGAAGCACGGCCCGGTGAACGAGGTCCTGCTGGTGCTGGATGCCACGACGGGGCAGAACGGCCTGGTGCAGGCCCGGGTCTTCGCCGAGGTCGTCGACATCACCGGCATCGTGCTCACCAAGCTCGACGGCACCGCCAAGGGCGGCATCGTCGTCGCCGTCCAGCGGGAGCTGGGTGTACCGGTCAAGCTGATCGGCCTGGGCGAGGGAGCGGACGATCTCGCGCCGTTCGAGCCCGAGGCCTTCGTGGACGCGCTGATCGGCTCGTAGCCGGCGGCGGCCGCGGGCACGTGGCCGAGGGGACGTCAAGCGGGCAAGGGGCGCACTCACGGGAGTGCGCCCCTTGCCCGTTGTTCACGCGTGCGCGCGGTCCCGGTGGCAGACGTAGGCCAGCGTGCCGAGCAGCAGCCGTGCCTCCGGCGGCTGGCGGGCGGCGTCCAGGGCCGGCGGCCGCAGCCAGCGGACCGGGCCGAGGCCGCCGAGGTCGGAGGGCGGGGCCGTGACGTGGTCGCCCGGCCCGAGGCAGCGCAGGTCGAGGTCGGCGTCGTCCCAGCCCATGCGGTACAGCAGGTGCGGGAGCTCGGCGGCGGCACCCGGCGCGACGAAGAACTGGGCCCGGCCGTCCGGGGTGGCGATGACCGGGCCGAGTCGCAGTCCCATGCGCTCCAGGCGCACCAGAGCGCGCACGCCGGATCGTTCCGCCACGTCGATCACGTCGAAGGCGCGCCCCACGGGCAGCATGAGCGCCGCGCCCGGCACGCGCTCCCAGGCGGCCACGGCCTCCTCGAGGGTGGCCCCGGCCGGCACCTCGCCGGCGAACTCCAGTGCGTGGGCGCCCGGTGCCTCGCACCCCGGGTCACCGCAGGAGCAGTGCCCGCCCCCGCGCGTGGCGCGCGCACCCGGCGCCACCGCCCATCCGCACAACCCGGTGTACTCCGCCACGGTGGTGCACGCCGAGGCGTGCGTCCGGCGGCGCGCGCCGGAGCGGATGTGACGCATCTCCCGCATGCTGCCGATCGTGAAGCCCATGACACCCCCAACGGGTCGCAGTTGCCGATGGTTACGCCCGTGCCTGATCGGCATGTGTCAAGTGAATCGCGCCGTGTGCACATGTAGTTCATTCGAAGGGGTGGCGAATGGTGGCGTTTTCGCTGGAGGCATCGCCGGATGGGTGATCGTAGGATTACTTTCGGTTTGCAAGCCCCGGAAGTGTGCGGGCCGGCGGGTATGCCGGAGGCAAGACTCACAGGACACTGAGGCACTGGGGGCCAGGCAGGCAACGGCCCTCATCCCCGGAGGTGTTGGGCGACGGAATGGGGGCGTCACGGTGGGCGGCACACAGGACAAGCAGCCCAACGCGCAGTTGACCTCTTGGTTTGTGCGCAGCGGCTGGTCCAAGGGCGAACTCGCCCGTCAGGTGAACCGCAGAGCACGCCAGATGGGTGCGCTGCACGTGAGCACGGACACCTCACGGGTGCGCCGCTGGCTGGACGGCGAGCAGCCGCGCGAACCCATTCCGCGCATCCTGTCCGAGCTGTTCTCCGAACGCTTCGGCACCGTCGTCCCCGTGGAGGACCTGGGGCTGCGCCCCGCCCACCAGCCGCCCGCCTCGACCGGAGTCGACCTGCCGTGGGCGGGGCCGCAGACGGTCCAGCTGATCAACGAGTTCTCCCGCAGTGACCTGATGCTCGGCCGCCGCGGCTTCCTCGGGACCTCCCTGGCGCTGGCCGCCGGCCCCGCCCTCGTCGAGCCGATGCAGCGCTGGCTGGTGCCCACCCCCGCGTCCGGTGCCGATGTCCCCCCGCCGCGCGACGCCCGGGCCAGGGTCCGGCTCTCCGAGCCCGAGCTGGAGTTGCTGGAGGCCACCACGGTGATGTTCCGGCAGTGGGACAACCAGTGCGGCGGCGGCCTGCGCCGCAAGGCCGTGGTGGGTCAGCTGCACGAGGTCACCGACCTGCTCCAGGAGACCCATCCGCAACCCGTCGCCAAGCGGCTCTACCGGGTCACCGCCGAGCTCGCCGCGCTCGCCGGCTGGATGTCGTACGACGTCGGCCTGCACCCCACGGCGCAGAAGTACCTGGTCCTGGCCCTGCACGCGGCCAAGGAGGCCGACGACCGCCCGCTGGGCGCCTTCATCCTGTCCAGCATGAGCCGCCAGATGATCCACCTGGACCGGCCCGACGACGCACTGGAGCTCATCCACCTCGCGCAGTACGGCAGCAGGGACAGCGCGACCGCCACCACCCAGGCGATGCTGTACGCGATGGAGGCCCGCGCCTACGCCAACATGGGCCAGGTCAGCAAGTGCCACCGCGCCGTGCGGCTGGCCGAGGACTCCTACACCGACTCCCGCCCCGCCGAGGACCCGGACTGGATCAGCTTCTTCAACGAGGCCGAGCTCAACGCGGAGAACGCCCACTCCTACCGCGACCTGGCGTACGTGGCCGGCCGCAGCCCCACGTACGCCTCGCTGGCCCACCCGGTGATGCAGCGGGCGGTCGAACTCTTCGCCGGGGACGGGGTCCACCAGCGCGCCTACGCCCTCAACCTGATCGGCATGGCCACAGTGCACCTGCTCCAGCGCAACCCGGAGGAGGCCGCAAGCCTCACCGTCCAGGCCATCGACGTCGCCAAGCACGTCCGCTCCGAGCGGGTGAACACCCGCATCCGCAAGACCGCGGACAGCGCGCTGCGCGACTACGGCAAGGTCGCCGAGGTCGCCCAGCTCAGCGAGCGCCTGGCGTCCGACCTCCCCGAGGTCGCCGCGACCGCCTGACCCGGCGGTCCACCCCGCACCCCGGCCGCGGCCGGCCATCCCGACAGCCCGACTCGGCTCCCCCATGCCAGGTCAACCGGGTGGCTCGCCGCGGCCGGTCCTCGTGCATCTCCTCGATCACCCACGCCTGCCTTCGACGGCGTGGCGAGGTTTGTACACCCCGGCCCGCGCGGCACGTATACAGCTCGTCGGCCCGCCCGAGGGGTCACGGAGTCATGACGGTGTCGTCATGGCGGCGTCCGCTGGGGTGGCGGTTCATCGCCCCGTAACACGGACGACTTCTTCGTCACGGTTCCGAAACACCCGATGGCGTCGACGGAAACCCGGCTGGGACAACCTCGTGGCGAAAACCGGCCCACCGAGCCCGCATCCCGCACGGGCCGTTCGGATGACGAGGAGACGCCGATGGCAGCAGGCTTTTTGACGCTTGCCGCAGACACGCCCACGCTCGACAGCGGTAGCACGGCGTTCATGCTGCTGAGCGCGGCACTGGTGCTCGTGATGACCCCCGGCCTGGCCTTCTTCTACGGGGGCATGGTCCGGGTCAAGAGCGTCCTGAACATGCTGATGATGAGCTTCATCGCCATCGGCATCGTCACGGTGCTCTGGACGCTCTACGGCTTCAGCGTCGCGTTCGACTCCGGGAACGCCTTCTTCGGCGGCTTCGAGTGGGCCGGCATGCGCAACATCGGGATCGCCCAGCTGTGGGACGGCTACACCATCCCGGTGTACGTCTTCGCCGTCTTCCAGCTGATGTTCGCGATCATCACACCCGCCCTGATCAGCGGTGCCCTGGCGGACCGGGTGAAGTTCACCGCCTGGTCGCTCTTCGTGGCCCTGTGGGCGACGGTCGTGTACTTCCCGGTCGCCCACATGGTCTGGGCGTCCGACGGCTTCCTGTTCACCCGCGGCGTGATCGACTTCGCCGGCGGAACCGCGGTGCACATCAACGCCGGTGCCGCGGCGCTCGGCGTGATCCTCGTCATCCGCAAGCGCGTGGGCTTCAAGAAGGACCCGTTCCGGCCGCACAACCTGCCGCTGGTCATGCTCGGCGCCGGTCTGCTGTGGTTCGGCTGGTTCGGCTTCAACGCCGGCTCCTGGCTCGCCTCCGACGGCGTCGCGGCCGTGGCCTTCACCAACACCCAGGTCGCCACCGCCTCCGCGATGCTCGGCTGGCTCGCCTACGAGAAGATCAAGCACGGCTCCTTCACCACCCTGGGCGCCGCCTCCGGTGCGGTCGCCGGTCTGGTCGCCATCACCCCGGCCTGCGGCTCGGTCAGCCCGCTCGGCGCCATCGCCGTCGGTGTCATCGCCGGTGTGGGCTGCGCCGCCGCCGTCGGCCTGAAGTACAAGTTCGGCTACGACGACTCCCTCGACGTGGTCGGCGTCCACATGGTCGGCGGCATCATCGGCTCGCTGCTCATCGGCTTCTTCGCCACCGGCGGGGTCGGCCAGACGGCCAAGGGCGTGTTCTACGGCGGCGGCTTCGACCAGCTGTGGAAGCAGTTCCTCGGCGTCGGTGTGGTCCTGGCCTACTCGCTGGTCGCGTCGGCGATCCTTGCCAAGCTCATCGACCTGGTGATCGGATTCACCGTCAGCGAGGACACCGAGGTCGCGGGCATCGACCAGGCCGAGCACGCGGAGACCGGCTACGACTTCGCGGGCGTGGCCGGCGCGGTCCGCTCCGCCCTGACCTCCCTGGACAGCAGCAGTGGCACCGGCACCCAGGTGACCGACGCCCCGTCGAAGAAGGTGGACGCGTGAAGCTCATCACCGCGGTCGTGAAGCCGCACCGGCTGGACGAGATCAAGGAGGCCCTGCAGGCCTTCGGCGTCCAGGGTCTGACGGTCACCGAGGCCAGCGGCTACGGCCGGCAGCGGGGCCACACCGAGGTCTACCGCGGTGCCGAGTACACCGTCGACCTCGTGCCCAAGATCCGTATCGAGGTGCTCGTCGAGGACGATTACGCCGACCAGCTGATCGACGTCATCGTCAAGGCGGCCCGCACCGGCAAGATCGGTGACGGCAAGGTCTGGAGCATCCCCGTCGACACCGCCGTACGGGTCCGGACC
>NZ_JBYIQW010000079.1:0-28804 GCF_057707815.1 Actinacidiphila sp. bgisy160 | reverse complement strand
GCCCCGGCTCCCGAGTTCAATGACTCGGGAGCCGGGGCTTTTTTGTGTTGTCCCCACGGCGCCCATCAGACAGGACGGGTACCCGCCGGACCGGCCGGCCGTAGTGCCCTTGCCGCCGTCCTTCTACAGCCGGCCAGCGGCCTTGAGGGCGAGGTAGGCGTCCGCCAACGCGGGGGCGATGTCGGAGGGCGGAGCGTCGACGACGGTGATGTTGTGCCGGGAAAGACGCTGGGCGACGCGGCGGCGTTCAGCCCGGGCCTGCTCGGCGGCCGCGGCCCCGTAAACCGCGTCGACGCTGCCACGGCTCCGGGTCAGTTCTTCGATGCGGGGGTCCGCCACGGAGGCGATGAGGACCTCGTGGCGGTGGGTGAGCTGAGGGAGGACGGGCAGCAGGCCTTCTTCCATCGGCGCGGCGTCGAGCCCGGTGAGGAGGACGACGAGCGAGCGCTGTGTGGCCCGTTGAAGGACCGTGGCGACCAAACCGCGGGCGTCGGACTCGACGAGTTCGGCCTCGAGCGGTGCCATGGCGTTGACCAGGGCGGGGAGCATGTCCCGGGCGGCCCGGCCCTGCACGGAGGCGCGTACGCGGCGGTCGTAGGCCAGGAGGTCGACGCGGTCACCGGCTCGGCCCGCGAGGACGGCCAGCAGCAATGCGGCGTCCATGGCGGCGTCGAGGCGTGGGGCGTCGCCTACGCGTCCTGCGGCGGTGCGGCCGGTGTCGAGGACGACGAGGATGTGGCGGTCGCGTTCGGGGCGCCAGGTACGCACTGCGACGGTCGCCCGGCGTGCGGTGGCCCGCCAGTCGATGGAGCGGGTGTCGTCGCCGGGGATGTACTCGCGGAGCGAGTCGAACTCGGTGCCCTGGCCCCGGATGAGTACGGATGTCCGTCCGTCGAGCTCGCGGAGGCGTGCCAAGCGCGACGGCAGGTGCTTGCGGCTGTGGAAGGGCGGGAGGACCCGGACTGTCCAGGGGACGCGGTGGGAGCCCTGTCGGGCCGCCAGGCCGAGGGGCCCGTAGGAGCGGACGGTGACACGTTCGGCGTGCCGGTCGCCGCGGCGGGTGGGATGCAGGGTGGTGGTGACGCGGCGGCGTTCGGCGGGCGGGACGGTCAGCCGGTGACGGGACGCGGTGACCTCGGTACCGGCGGACCAGCTGCTGGGTGGCCACGCGTCGCGGAGGTGGGCACGCAGCGGGCGCCGGCCGGGGTTGGTCACCGTGAGTACGACTGCCGCCGTTTCACCGAACCGAACTGATGTTTCGCCGGATCGGGTGAAATGGAGCTTTCGTACTGGCGCGGCGAGCGCCACGTCGCACAGAATTCCGAACAGAAGGATGCCTTCGACGAGGAGGATGCCGTTCCAGCCGGGGAGCAGCAGACCGACGGCGAGGGCGCCGAGGGCGGCCAGCAGAGCGGTACGTCCGGTGAGTGCCATGGTCGGTCGTGGCCCTCTCAGCGCGGTACGGGGACGCGGGCAAGGACCGAGGTGATCACCGAATCTGGTGTGGTGCCTTCCATCTCGGCTTCGGGCCGCAACTGGATGCGGTGCCGGAGCGTGGGGAGGGCGAGGGCCTTGACATCGTCGGGGATGACGTAGTCACGGCCGGTCAGCCAGGCCCAGGCACGGGCGGTGGCGAGCAGGGCGGTGGCTCCCCGGGGGGAGACGCCGAGGGTCAGAGAGGGGGATTCACGGGTGGCTCGGCAGATATCGACGATGTAAGCGGTGATGTCGGCGGAGACGGACGTCTTGGCGACGGCGGCCCGGGCGGCGTCGAGGTCGGCAGGGCCGGCGACCGGTCGCAGACCAGCGGAGTCCAGGTCCCGGGGGTTGAAGCCGTCGGCGTGGCGGGTGAGGACGTCGATCTCGGTCTCGCGCGAGGGCAGCGGCAGGATCAGCTTCAGGAGGAAGCGATCCAACTGGGCCTCGGGAAGCGGATAGGTGCCCTCGTACTCGACCGGGTTCTGCGTCGCCGCGACGAGGAACGGCTCGGGCAGCGGCCGCGGGATGCCGTCGACGGACACCTGGCGCTCCTCCATGGCCTCCAGGAGGGACGCCTGGGTCTTGGGCGGAGTGCGGTTGATCTCGTCGGCGAGCAGCAGGTTGGTGAAGACGGGGCCCGCCTGAAAGGAGAATTCGGCGGTGCGGGCGTCGTAGACGAGGGAGCCGGTGATGTCGCCGGGCATCAGATCGGGGGTGAACTGGACCCGCTTGGTCTCCAACTGGAGGGAGGCGGCCAGGGCGCGTACGAGAAGGGTCTTGGCGACCCCGGGGACCCCTTCGAGGAGGACGTGACCCCTGCAGAGCAGGGCCACGACCAGGCCGGTGACGGCGGGGTCCTGGCCGACGACGGCCTTGGCGATTTCGGCGCGCAGGGCCTCCAGGGAGGCACGGGCGCTGTCGGCGGTCGGGGCGGCGCTCACGGGGTTGCTTTCCTCTCGTTGAGAAGGACGCGGCGTTCCAGTGCGTCGAGATCGTCGGCGAGACGCAGCAAGGCCGCGTCATCGGGGGGAGGCGGGCCGTGGAGCAGGCTGTGCGAGTCGACGGCGGCGTCGTCAAGGTGGGCGGCCACCGCGGCGGGCAGGACGGTCGCGTCGTGGGCCTGGGCCGGAGGGACGCCGACCAGCGGGGCCAGCCGGTCGCGTGCGGCGGTGCGCAACACCTCCGCGGCGCGGTCGCGGGCCCGCCCGTGGCGGTAGAGGCGGGCACGCCCCTCCGTGGCCTCCGCGGCACGGACGGTGGCAGGCAACCGCTCGGCGACGACGGGGCCGAGGCGGCGGGCGCGCCAGAGGGCCGCGAGGGCGGCGGCGATGAACAGCTGGAGGACGGCCCAGGTCCAGCCGTCGGGGATCAGGTCGAGGAAGCTCTGCCGACCGCCGTCGAAGGCGGAGGCGTCGGCGAGGGAAGGGAGGTACCAGACGAGCTTCGGGCGGGTGCCGAGGATCTGCAGGGCGAGCGAGGCGTTGCCCTGCTCGGCGAGGTTCTCGTTCTGCAGGAGTGCGCGGGTGCCGAGGATGACGGTGTCGCCGCCGTTGGCCGCGGGGATGCGCAGCAGGGTGAAGTCACCCGGGGCGTCGGGATAGCAGCGGTCTGCGTCCCGCGAGGACGTCTGGTAGCCGCCGCCTCCCATCTCGGCGGAGCCGGCGGTGCGGGCTGCGGACAGCCCACACCCGGGTTCCAGCACGCGCACGGGGACGGGCCCTGTGTACTGGATGCCCGGGGCGAGCCGTCCGATGGAGGGCTTGCCGGGGGCGAGGAGGATGACGCGGCCGCCCGAGCGGTCCATCACCTCGCCCACCGCGTCCTGCTGACGCCTCGTCAACAGGTCGGGCACGGTGACGAGGAGCGTGGTATCGGGTCCGGCGGCGGCCACGGCCTCGTCGGTGGTGGTGACGACCGTGGTGGTCACACCTTGGTCGTGGAGGAGTTGAGCGACGGCCCGGCTGCCGGACGGGTCGGGAGAGCGGGGGTCGAGTGCGTCATGGTTCTCACCGGAACGCGCGGCGGCGTAGAGGACGCCGAAGACGATCAGGAGGAGGAACGCCGCGAGCAGGGCGCGCGAGCGGGTCCACAGCTGGCCTGCGGTCGGGGAGACCGACGTCGTGGCCGGGGCGGGCGCCGGTGCCGGGGACAGGGTGTCGGTCACGGGCGCGAGCCTCCGGCGGCCCCTGCGCCGCTCTCGGCCAAGCGGGGCTTGGCGCGCTGCACTTCGGTGTCGAGTTCGCAAAGGGCGGCGTAGGCGTCCGGGGTGCCCTGGTGGTCCCCGTAGGTGACGTCGTCGAAGGTGCGGGCCGCGTGCGCGAGGCGGGCGGCGTGGTCGGGGAGGGGGCGGCCCGCCTCGGCGGCGGCCTCGTCCGCGGTCCGGCCGGGGCGCGGGTCGAGCAGGGCCCGTTCCTCCAGGGAGCGCACGATCGCGCGCATCCGTTCCTGGACGGCCTCGCTCCACCTGCCGTGGTGTGCGTGTTCCTCGGCGGCGGCCCGGTGCTCGGCGGCGGTCCTCGGGACGTCGGCGAACAGTTTCGTGCCGGCGGTGGATTGCCCGCGCAGCCTCCCGAGCCGCAACCGCAGGCCGACGGCCAGCAGCACGACCACGATGATGATCGTCACCAGGCCGACGCCGCCTCCGGGGGTGACCCCGGAGGCGGTGTCCATCAGGTGGGCGATCTTCTCCCAGAGCCAGTTCAGGGCACGTGCGAGCAGGCCTGGGTCGTCGCGGTGGTAGATCCCCTTGGACAGTTCGTCCTCGGCCGCCTCACGGGCGGGGCCGCGGGGAATGGTGACCGGTACGTCCTCCCCCGACACCGGCATCAGCCCCCGGCGGCCGCGCTGTTGCCGGGTTCGCCGCTCCCGCCGAGGGCGTCGGCGTGGCCGGGGACACCAGCTGCGCGGGCGAGTTCGATGTCGAGGGCCTCACGGCGGATCCGCTGATCCATGTAGAGCAGGGCGGTAACGCCGGCCTGGATGGGGAAGGTGATGGTGGATCCGATGACGGCACCGATCCCGATGACGATCAGATATGTCCAGCCGAGACCCGCCTGGTTGCCCGAGGCGAAGGCGGAGAGGCCGTCGCTTCCGGCGAGGATGCCCACCACCACGAAGGGAATCTGGATGATCGACGAGACGATGTAGACGAGGATCATGGTGAGCAACTGGATGCCCAGAATGCGCCACCACGAGCCGCGGACCAGCTTCACCGACCGGGCCATCGACTTCAGGACGCCCTGCTTCTCCAACATGAGGGCAGGCGAGGAGAGGCTGAAGCGGATCATCAGCCAGACAACCACGCCGAGGGCGACCACGCCGCCGAAGAAGGCCAGGCCGACACCCGCGGGGGCGGAGCCGGCGGCCGCGACGATGATGCCGGGGACGATGCCGACAGCGAAGATCGCGGCGCCGATCAGAGTGAGCAGCAGCGTCAGCCCGAACAAGCGCGGCAGTTGGCGGCGGGCGTCGGACCACGCCTCGGCCAGGGTCACCTCGCGGCCGAGGACGGCCCGGCTGATGACCATGGTGAGCATCGCCGTGGCGATCACCACCCCGAGCAGGGTGACGACCAGGGCGAGCCCTCCGGCGGCCAGCGTGCCGCCGACGGCGTTCATGACGTCGCTGAACGAGGGGTCGGCCCGGCCGTCCAGCGAGTTGAGCGTCCCGCTGTCGTCGAGCATGAACCCCTGGAGCAGCAGCATGGCGCCTTGCGTCAGCAGCGAGACCGCGAAGGAGATGGTGAGCACGGTGCGCCAGTGCGCGCGCATCGTGGAGACCGCGCCGTCGAGGATCTCGCCGATGCCCAGCGGCCGCAGCGGGATGACACCGGGCTTCGGCGACGGCGGGGCACCCCAATGGGGCTGCTGCCAGCCGGGCGACGGGTTGCCCCAGACCGGGCCGGTGGGCGACGGAGGGACGCCCCAGCCGCCGGCGGTCTTCCACTGGCCGGCGGGGGGCTGCTGCTGGGACCAGTTCTGCGGCGTAGCGTCCTGCGGCGCACCGGGGCCGTCGGCGCGGCCCGGTTCGCCGGAGGGTGAGGATCCGGGCGAGGCCCAGCCCGGAGAGTCGTTCATCGTCGCTCCTTCGCTCTGCGCTACCTACTGGTCCAACGGCGGGACGCTGGCCATCGTGCCATGGGCGAGGCGGGCGTGTACCTGCGGATGCGGAGTGCCGCAACCGTTCAAAACGTGCTGCCGTACACGGCACACTGAGCAGATGGGTGATCAGTACGTGGTAACTCTGGCCAATGATTCCAAGGGCAACCCTGAGGAGCCCCTGCCGGTGCTGCGCTGGGAGGAGCCGCCGGAGGGCCCCGTCCTCGTCCTCCTCGACCAGACCCGGTTGCCCGCCGAGGAGGTCGAACTGGTCTGCACCGACGTGCCCGCCCTGGTCGAGGCCATCCGCGGCCTCGCCGTGCGCGGCGCCCCGCTGCTCGGCATAGCCGGCGCGTACGGCGTGGCCCTCGCCGCCGTCCGCGGTTACGACGTGGACGAGGCGGCCGAATCCCTCGCCCACGCCCGGCCCACCGCCGTCAACCTGGCCTACGGCGTCCGGCGGGCCCTCGCCGCCTACCGGGCCGCCCTCACCGGCGCTGCCGGCGGCGACCCCGAACGCGCCGCGGCGGCTGCACTGGCCGAGGCCCGCAGCCTCCACGCCGAGGACAAGGAGGCCAGCGCCGCCATGGCTCGCCACGGCCTCCAGCTGCTCACCGAACTCCTCCCCGGCGGCGGCTACCAGATCCTGACCCACTGCAACACCGGCGCCCTCGTCTCCGGTGGCGAGGGCACCGCGTTCGCCGTCGCCCTCGCCGCGCACCGCCAGGGCCGGCTGCGCCGCCTGTGGGTCGACGAGACCCGCCCCCTGCTCCAGGGCGCCCGCCTCACCGCCTACGAGGCCGCCCGCTCCGGCATGGCGTACACCCTGCTCACCGACAACGCCGCCGGCTCACTCTTCGCCGCCGGCAACGTCCACGCCGTCCTCATCGGCGCCGACCGCATCGCCGCGGACGGCTCCGTCGCCAACAAGGTCGGCAGCTACCCACTCGCCGTGCTCGCCCGGTACCACAACGTGCCCTTCATCGTCGTCGCCCCCACCACCACCGTCGACCAGAGCACCGCCGACGGTTCGGCCATCGAGATCGAGCAGCGCGCCGGGCACGAGGTCACCGAATCGGCCGGAAACCCGGTGGCGCCGCTCGGTACCCAGGCGTACAACCCTGCGTTCGACATCACACCCGCGGGTCTGATAACGGCAATAGTCACTGAAAACGGCGTGGTTTCGCCGGTCACAGCCGATGCCCTGGCGGCTTTGTGCCCGCATCGTGCTCCAGGTCACGATCAGGTAATGGGATGATGGTCGCTATGAAGGGACGCGTCCTGGTCGTCGACGACGACACCGCACTGGCAGAGATGCTCGGCATCGTGCTGCGCGGAGAGGGTTTTGAGCCGTCGTTCGTGGCCGACGGTGACAAGGCCCTCGCCGCCTTCCGGGAGACCAAGCCTGATCTGGTCCTCCTCGACCTCATGCTCCCCGGACGGGACGGCATCGACGTATGCCGCCAGATCCGGGCCGAGTCCGGGGTCCCCATCGTCATGCTCACCGCGAAGAGCGACACCGTCGACGTCGTCGTGGGCCTGGAGTCCGGCGCCGACGACTACGTCATCAAGCCGTTCAAGCCCAAGGAGCTCGTCGCCCGCGTGCGGGCCCGGCTGCGCAGGGCCGAAGAGCCCACGCCCGAGCAGCTCACCATCGGTGACCTCGTCATCGACGTGGCGGGCCACTCCGTGAAGCGGGACGGCCAGCCCATCGCGCTGACCCCCCTCGAGTTCGACCTGCTGGTCGCGCTCGCCCGCAAGCCCTGGCAGGTCTTCACCCGCGAGGTGCTGCTCGAACAGGTCTGGGGTTACCGGCATGCCGCCGACACCCGCCTGGTCAACGTGCACGTCCAGCGGCTGCGCTCCAAGGTCGAACGGGACCCCGAGCGTCCCGAGATCGTGGTGACCGTCCGAGGCGTCGGCTACAAGGCCGGACCGGGCTGACGTGGTCGGCGCGTACGAGCGTGAGCGGATGGAGAGCCGGCACGCGGACCCCCTGACGGGTCTGGTGCCGGTGCTCCGCTCGTTCGTCCGCTGGGCCCGGCGGCCACTCCAGCCCGCCGTCCGGCTCTGGCGCCGCAACATCCAGCTGCGCGTGGTCGCCACCACCCTGCTGATGTCCCTCGGTGTCGTCCTGCTCCTCGGCGTCGTCGTCATCGGGCAGGTCAAGAACGGACTGCTCGACGCCAAGCGGCAGACCGCCCAGAGCCAGGCCGTCGGCGGATTCGCCGTCGCCAAGGAGACGGCCCGCGCCCCCGACAGCGGCAGCGCCGGTGCCGACGGCCAGCACAGCCCCGACACCGCGACCTGGCTCAACAGCCTTGTCGAGGGACTCGCCAGCAGCGGCCAGGGCGTCTACTCCGTCGTCGCCCTCAGCTCCAACGCCCAGGAACAGCCCATCAGCCGCACGGCCGACAGCCCCGGCACCCACGCACCCCGCGGCTCCGGCGGCGTCCGGCCCGAGGAGAGCGTGCCCGCGGATCTGCGAAAAGCCCTCGACGAGCGATCCGACGTCTTCGAGCGCTACACCTCGATGAAGAGCGACAGCGTCCCCGACGGCGAGCCCGCCCTCATCGTCGGCCAGCGCCTCAGCGACCCCAACGGCAAGCCCTTCCAGCTGTACTACCTCTTCCCCTTCGACCAGGAGGAGAAGACCCTCGGCCTGGTCAAGGGCACCCTGGCCACCGCCGGGATCTTCGTCGTCGTCCTGCTCGGCGCCATCGCCTGGCTCGTCGTGCGCCAGGTCGTCACACCCGTCCGCATGGCCGCCCAGATCTCCGAGCGGCTCGCCGCCGGGCACCTCCAGGAACGCATGAAGGTCACCGGTGAGGACGACATCGCCCGCCTCGGCGAGTCCTTCAACAAGATGGCGCACACCCTCCAGGTCAAGATCCAGCAGCTGGAGGACCTGTCCCGGATGCAGCGCCGCTTCGTCTCGGACGTCTCCCACGAGCTGCGGACCCCGCTGACCACCGTCCGCATGGCCGCCGACGTCATCCACGAAGCCCGCGCCGACTTCGACCCCGCCACGGCCCGCTCCGCCGAACTGCTGCAGAACCAGCTCGACCGCTTCGAGTCGATGCTCTCCGACCTCCTGGAGATCAGCCGCTTCGACGCAGGCGCCGCCGCCCTGGAAGCAGAGCCCATCGACCTGCGCGACGTCGTACGTCGCGTCGTCGACGGCGCCGAGCCGATCGCCGAACGCAAGGGCAGCCGCATCGTCGTCCACGGCGACGAACGGCCAGTCACCGTCGAGGCCGACGCCCGCCGCGTCGAACGCGTCCTGCGCAACCTCGTCGTCAACGCCGTCGAACACGGCGAGGGGCACGACGTCCACGTCCGCCTGGCCTCCGCCGGAGGCGCCGTCGCCGTCGCCGTGCGCGACTACGGTGTCGGCCTCAAGCCCGGCGAGGCCACCCGCGTCTTCAACCGCTTCTGGCGCGCCGACCCCGCCCGCGCCCGCACCACCGGCGGCACCGGCCTCGGCCTGTCCATCGCCCTGGAGGACGCCCGCCTGCACGGCGGCTGGCTCCAGGCCTGGGGCGAGCCCGGCGGCGGCTCCCAGTTCCGGCTGACCCTGCCCCGTACCGGCGCCGACAGCCTGCGCGGATCACCGATCGCCCTCGAACCCGAGGACTCCCGCCGCAACCGCAACCGCGACCTCGCCTCGACGCTCTCCCACCGCGGCATGCCCCCGGGAGCCACCGCGCTCGACGCCGCCACGCCCCCGGCCCCCTCGCACCACAGCTTCCCGGCGCCGCGCTTCGCCGCGCCCGCCATCCCCTCCATGCCGTTCACCCCGCCACGGCCCCCCGCCGCCGACCCCGCGGCCCTGCCCGGCAACGGCGCACGGGTCGTCGGACACCGCGCGGGCGGCGGCACGGTCACCCACCCCACGACAGCGGACGAGGCGCGGGAGGACGACGACTGATGCGCGCGAAGGGGGGCGGCCTCCCGAGGCCGGCCGTTGTGGGCGTGCTCCTGAGCGGACTCGTGCTGCTCACGGGCTGTGCCTCCATGCCCAGCAACGGCGAGGTGCACAAGGTCGGCGGTGAGAAGCACGCCGACACCGACCCCCAGGTCCGGGTCTTCGGCGTCAAACCGCAGGGCGGCGAGACTCCCAGCGACATCGTCAGCGGCTTCCTCGAAGCCACCACCAGCGATGAGGCCGACTACGCCACCGCCAAGCTCTACATGACCAAGGAGCAGGGCAAGCGCTGGAAACCCGAATCCGGGATCACCGTCCTCGCCGGCGGACCCGCCCAGGTGCAGGAACCGGGCACGACGACGGACGGCAAGGACGGCGACAGCACCCAGATCACCCTCACCGGCGCCAAGGTCGCCACCGTCGACGACCGGCACGCGTACCGCGCCGAGGACGGCACCTTCAGCAGCGGCATACGCCTCACCAAAGAGGACGGCGAATGGCGCATCGCCGGTGTCGCCGACGGCCTGGTGCTGAGCGAGGCCGACTTCCAGCGCTTCTACCGCTCCGTCGACACCTTCTACTTCGCCGCGCCCGGGCCGGGACCCAAGGACGCGGCCGCCAGCCGGGACGCCCTCGTCGCCGACCCGATATACCTGCGCAAGCGCATCAACGCGCTGAGCAACGCCGTCGACGCCCTGCTCGCCGGGCCCACCGACTGGCTGGAGCCCGTCGTCGTCTCGGCCTTCCCCGCGGGCATCCGGGCCGAGGACGTCGAACTCGACGACTCCCAGCGCGTGACCGTGAAACTCAAGAGGTCTCCCGGCGGCGACAGCGCACGATGCGAACGGATGGCCGCCCAGCTGATCCAGACCGTCCAGGGCATGTCCTCCACGCCCGTGCCCTCGGTCGAGCTCAAGGGCCCCAACGGCCGCACCCTGTGCACGCTGCAAAGCGACGACGCCGCCCGCGCGTACGCCCCGGACAAGCTCGTCGGGGACGGCAAGGAGCAGTACTTCATCGACGCGGACCACCACCTCGTCAGCCTCAGCGGCAATGACGTCCGGCCCGTCGCGGTGGCGGGCCCCCTCGGCACCGGCCCGCTCAAGGCGGGCTCCGCCGCCGTGCGGCGCGACGAGCAGTACGCCGCCGCCGTCACCGAGGACGGCGCGAACCTCTACGTGACCGCGCTGAACGCCGACGCCCAGCTCGGCCCCGTCGTCCTGCGCAGCCAGGCCACCGACCCGAAGAACCGCCTCACGACCCCCAGCTGGGACGGCTACGGCGACCTCTGGATCGCCGACCGCAACCCGAACGGGCCGCGGCTGCTGATGCTGCGCGACGGCGCCGGTTCCCCCGTGCCCGTCGCCGTGCCGGAGCTCGGCGACGGGCGCATCGAGTCGCTGCGAGTCGCGGCCGACGGCGTGCGCATCGCCCTGCTGGTCCGGGACGGCGACCACACCACACTGCGGCTCGGGCGGATCGAGCGCACCGGCACCGCCGCCGACCCGAAGATCACGGTGGCGGAGCTGCGCAGCGTCGCACCGCAGCTCGAGGACGTCATGGCGGCGTCCTGGGCGGGGTTCAGCCGCCTGGCGGTCGTGGGACGCGAAGCCGGGGGAGTGCCGCAGATCCAGTACGTGGACGTGGACGGCTCCGGCGCGTCCTCGTCGAGCCTGCCAGGCATCAGCGGAGTGGTGTCGGTGGCGGCCTCGGAGCGCCAGGACGAGCCGCTGCTCGCGGAGCTCGACGGCGGTGTCTTCCGGCTGCAGCCCGACTCCAACTGGAAGGAAGTCGCGCCCAAGGCCAGCTCGCCCGTCTACCCGGGCTGACCGGCAGGGCCGGCTCGTGCCGGGCGTCGCCGCGGAGTTGTCCACAGGCTGGGGACGGGCCTGGCGGTGATGGTCCGATCCCGGCATCGTGGAGTCATGCGGGGAGCGCGCGGAGCACGGGGACAACGTGGGAACGGGGGGCGGCGGGGTCCGCGGGGTCCGCGGGGTCTGCGGGGCGCCCGCGCGGTGCGGTCATGGTGGCGGGAGATCTCGGGGTTGCTGCTGCCGGCCGAGTGCGAGGGGTGCGGGGCGCCGCGGACCGTGCTCTGCGAGGAGTGCGGGGCAGCGCTGCACGAGCCGGGAGCGCGGCAGGTCTGGCCTGACGCACTACCCGAGGGCCTGCCCGCCGTGTGGGCGGCGACCGTCTACGCCGACCAGCCGCGCGCGGTGCTGCTGGCGCACAAGGAGCGCGGCGCGCTGGGCCTGGCCCGCCCGCTGGGCGAAGCCCTGGCGGGCGCGGTCTATGCCGCGGTGCGGGGAGGGGGAGGGGGCGGGGCCCCCGAGACGCGGCGCCCGGAAGGCACTATCACCCCCACCACCCCCCACTCCACCCTCGCCTCCACCCTCCCCCCGTTCCTCCTCGTCCCCGTCCCCTCCTCCCGGCGGGCGGTGGCGGCCCGCGGCCATGACGCGACCCGCCGCCTCGCCCTTGCCGCCGCCGCGGACCTGCGGCGCGACGGACTGTCCGTCCGGGCGGCCGCGGTGCTGCGGCAGCGGCGCGTGGTGGCCGATCAGTCGGGCCTCGGTGCCCGTGACCGGCCCGCGAACCTCTCCGGCGCCCTGACGGCCGTGCGCGGCGCCGACCGCCTCCTGGGGGCCGCCCCCGTGGTGCTGGTGGACGACCTGATGACCACGGGCGCCTCGCTCGCCGCCGCGGCCCGCGCGGTCGAGGATGCCGGAGGCCGGGTCCTGGCCGCGGCGGTGGTCGGCGGCCCGGCACCGCTGCGCCGTCCCGCGGGCGGTCCGGGCGCCCCCGCCACCGCGATCCGGGGTCCGCGACCCTCACCGTGCGTCGAACGGGCGGCCGAGCAGGCGGCCGAACAGGCGTCCGGCCGGGATGTGGAATCCGGAGGTCAGGGCGGATCCCGCAGGTGACGTAACGGGCATTTCACCCAAAAGAAGGTATAGCGCTTCTGGGGGTGCCGACCCCCGGTCCGCGGGTCTATGTTCGGTGGTGAGGGGCGGCGGCGCCCGTTGTGGGCCGCCGTTTCACGGACCGCAGGACGTGGTTCACCCATGGTTCAGTGGGTGAAGATCTGTCTCGCGGGGGAGGAGGAGGTGAGAGTCGCGGCTTCGCCGCCCGGAAGCCTCCGAGCGCGCGGAGCGGCAACGAACGTCGACGCCGGGCGGGACCTGGTGCCCGCCGGCCTCAGCGCAAGGGATCGCCCCGTGAGACCGAGGCGATCCGGGAACGGAGTTCTGCGTGGACATCGTCGTCAAGGGCCGCAAGACCGAGGTGCCCGAGCGGTTCCGGAAGCACGTGAACGAGAAGCTGGAGAAGATCCAGAAGCTCGACGGCAAGGTGATGAGCCTCGAGGTCGAGGTGTCCAAGGAACCGAACCCCCGGCAGGCAGACCGTTCCGACCGGGTGGAGATCACGCTGCGCACCCGTGGCCCGGTGATCCGGGCCGAGGCCGCCGCGCCCGACCCCTACGCGGCGCTCGACGTCGCGGTGAACAAGCTCGAGGCGCGGCTGCGCAAGGCGGCCGACAAGCGCCGGGTGCATCGCGGCGGCAGCCGTACCCCCATGAGCGTGGCGGAGGCGACGGCCGGACTGGCCGCGACCGAGTTCAACGGCACCCCGACCGGCGGGGAGACGTTCACGGGCGTGCCCACCACCAAGATCGGCGGCCGTCTCGAGGTCCAGGGTGAAGGACCCCTGGTGGTTCGCGAGAAGACGCATGCGGCAGCACCGATGACGCTCGACCAGGCCCTCTACGAGATGGAGCTGATCGGGCACGACTTCTACCTGTTCATCGACTCCGACACGGAACAACCGAGTGTCGTCTACCGGCGGCACGGCTATGACTACGGCGTCATCCACCTCAAGGCGGACCCCTCCGTCGAGGATGCGCCAGCCGGCGCGGGCGGAGCGCTCCGCCGGTGAACTAGGGGTCAAGGGCGGCGCTCCCGGGCGGGGAAACGACCATCGCCTGGGGGCGTTGCCGTGCCCGGGCATGGAATCATGGCCGGGCAGCCAATGTACGGGCCGCACCGCCCGGTTGGCCTGGCACGGAAAGTGTGACTACCACGGGCGCCGGCCCGAGGGGGAGGAACCGATGGCGGACAGCTTCGAGCCCGCGCCGGCCGGTGGCGCGGAGCCGGGTACGGGCGCCGCGGGGGACACGGGCGTCGCCGGCGCGCCGCGCAAGGAGCCGATCAGGGTGCTCGTGGTGGACGACCACGCCCTGTTCCGCCGGGGTCTGGAGATCGTGCTCGCGCAGGAGGAGGACATCCAGGTCGTCGGCGAGGCGGGGGACGGCGCGGAGGCGACGGAGAAGGCCGCGGATCTGCTGCCGGACATCGTGCTGATGGACGTGCGGATGCCGAGGCGGGGCGGCATCGAGGCGTGCACCTCCATCAAGGAGGTGGCTCCCAGCGCAAAGATCATCATGCTGACGATGAGTGACGAGGAGGCGGACCTCTACGAGGCCATCAAGGCCGGGGCGACCGGCTACCTCCTCAAGGAGATTTCCACGGACGAGGTGGCCACGGCGATCCGGGCGGTGGCGGACGGGCAGTCGCAGATCAGCCCGTCGATGGCGTCGAAGCTGCTCACCGAGTTCAAGTCGATGATCCAGCGCACGGACGAGCGCCGGCTCGTGCCCGCCCCCCGGCTGACGGACCGTGAGCTGGAGGTGCTGAAGCTGGTCGCCACCGGCATGAACAACCGTGACATCGCCAAGGAGCTTTTCATCAGCGAGAACACGGTGAAGAACCATGTGCGCAACATCCTGGAGAAGCTGCAGCTGCACTCGCGGATGGAAGCTGTGGTGTACGCGATGCGGGAGAAGATCCTCGAGATCCGCTGACTTCGCCTGATCAGGCGGCTCAGGCGGCTCAGGCGGCTCAGGCGTCTCAGACGGCGGCTCCGGCGACGGCTTCCTTGAGGGCCGCGGCGAGTTTGGGGTCGTCGAGGCGTTCGATGCGAACGCTGTCGCAGCCGACCCACGCGGCGGCCTCGCTCAGAGCCTGCGCCATGGGCTCGACGGCGCGCGGGGAGTCCAGCGTCACCTGACGGGCGATCAGTGTGCTTCCCTCGCGGGCCGGGTCGGCGCGGCCGACCAGCCGGCCGCCGGCCAGCAGCGGCATCGCGAAGTAGCCGTGTATGCGCTGGGGCTTGGGGACGTACGCCTCCAGGCGGTGGGTGAAGCCGAAGATGCGCTCGGTGCGGGGCCGGTCCCAGATGAGGGAGTCGAAGGGGGAGAGCAGCGTCGTGCGGTGCCGGCCGCCGCGGGAGGCGCCGGCCAGGGCGGTGGGGTCGGCCCAGGCGGGCTTGCCGCCCCAGCCCTCGACCCGGACGGGCACGAGCCCGGTGTCGGCGATGACGGAGTCGACCTGCTCGCCCTTGAGCCGGTGGTAGTCGGCGAGGTCGGCCCGGGTGGCGACGCCGAGGGCGGCACCGGCCTGGGCGACGAGGCGGCGCAGGCATTCGGCATCGTCGATGTCGTCGTGGAAGAGGGTGTCGGGGACGGCCCGTTCGGCGAGGTCGTAGACGCGCTTCCAGCCGCGCCGCCGGGTGCAGACGACCTCGCCGGTGTCGAGTAGCCACTCCACCGCGATCTTCGTCTCGGACCAGTCCCACCAGGGGCCGCCGTTCTTGGCGCCGCCGAGTTCGGTCGAGGTCAGCGGGCCGTCGGTCTTGAGCCGGTCCAGGACGGCGGCGGTGGAGCGGTCGGCGTCCTGCAGCACGTGCCAGCGGTGGCCGCGGGCCCGCCGGGCGCGGCGGCGGAAGGCGAAGTGCGGCCATTCCTCGATGGGGAGGATGCAGGCGGCGTGCGACCAGTACTCGAAGGCGTGGTTCTCGGTCCAGTACGCGGCCTCGACCGCGGTGCGGCCGACGGCGCCGAGGCGGGCGTAGGGGATGAGCTCGTGGGAGCGGGCGAGCACGGAGATGGTGTCGAGCTGCACCGCGCCCAGCCGGCGCAGGACGCCGCGCACGCCGGCGCGCCGGTCGGGGGCGCCGAGGAAACCCTGGGCGCGCAGGGCGGTCCGGCGGGCGTCGTCGGCGGAGAGGGCCACGGGCGTCGTCATGGGCCCACCCTAGAAGGCGCCACTGACAATCCCCTCGGGGTGATTCCCTCCGGGCGATCCCCTCCGGGCCGCCCCCGCTGTCCCCGCCGCGGTGGCCCGTGGCCCGACCCCCGCCGCGATCACTCGCCCTGGTACGGCAGGTAGGCGGCGGCGCCGGTCAGGCCGAGGTCGGAGGGGAGCAGGGAGCCGATCCACGCGTCGCGCCGGGTGCCCTGGTGGACGATCTTGCCGCGCATGGTGCCCTCCATCCGGAAGCCCGTCTTGAGGGCGACCGCGCGGGAGCCCGCGTTGCCCGCCTCGGCGTACCACTCCAGGCGCTCCACACCGAGTCCCTCGAAGGCCCAGCGGGCAACGGCGCGGGCGGCCTCGGAGGTGAGGCCGCGGCCGCGTTGTTCCTTGGCGGTCCAGTAACCGAGTTCGGCCTGCCGTTCGGCGGTGTTCAGCTGGGCCAGCCGTACCAGCCCCATGGCGCCCACCAAACGTCCTTCGTCGCGCGTGGTGACGGCGAAGTTGTAGACGGTGTCGTCGCGCCAGCCGTCGGGGCAGGTCCGGGTGACGAACTCCTGCGCGTGTTCGTGGGTGTAGGGGGAGGGGACGGGTGTCCAGCGCGGGATCTCCGGGTCCTGGCAGGCGACGCGGACGGCCTCGGCGTCGTCCGGTCCGAAGGGGCGCAGGACGAGGCGATCGGTGGTGAGGGTTATCGGCTCCATGCGTCGGAGTATCCCCGAGCCAGGGGTGCGGTCTCGACCGGATAGGACCGGATCGGGGCGGCGATCGACAGGGAGAACCGCCCGGCTTGGCGACGGACCTCCCGGCCCGCTGGGGTCCTCGCTTACGATGGCCGTTGCAGCGGGGTGTGACCTGCTGTGCCAGCGCGAGAAACCGTGCCAGGCCCGACCGGCAAGGAGTCAGCCTACGTGTCCGTCCTCAACAAGATCCTGCGTGCAGGCGAAGGCAAGATCCTGCGCAAGCTGCACCGCATCGCGGACCAGGTCAATTCCATTGAAGAGGACTTCGTCAATCTGACGGACGCCGAGCTGAGGGCTCTCACGGACGAGTACAAGGAGCGCTACGCGGACGGCGAGAGCCTGGACGACCTGCTCCCCGAGGCGTTCGCCACCGTCCGGGAGGCCGCCAAGCGCGTCCTGGGTCAGCGGCACTACGACGTCCAGATCATGGGTGGTGCGGCGCTGCACTCCGGCTACGTCGCCGAGATGCGCACCGGCGAGGGCAAGACCCTGGTCGGTACGCTGCCCGCCTACCTGAACGCGCTGTCCGGCAAGGGTGTGCACCTGATCACCACCAACGACTACCTCGCCGAGCGCGACTCGGAGTGGATGGGCCGGGTGCACCGCTTCCTGGGCCTGAAGGTGGGCTGCATCCTCGCGAACATGACCCCGGCGCAGCGCCGTGAGCAGTACGCCTGTGACATCACCTACGGCACCAACAACGAGTTCGGCTTCGACTACCTGCGCGACAACATGGCGTGGTCGCGGGACGAACTGGTGCAGCGCGGTCACAACTTCGCGATCGTGGACGAGGTGGACTCGATCCTCATCGACGAGGCCCGTACACCGCTGATCATCTCCGGTCCGGCGGACCAGGCCACGAAGTGGTACTCGGACTTCGCCCGGCTGGTGACCCGCCTGAAGCCGGGCGAGGCCGGCGGCATGGGCAAGGCGGAGACCGGTGACTACGACTTCGACGAGAAGAAGCGCACCGTCGCCATCCACGAGGCGGGGGTTTCCAAGGTCGAGGACTGGCTGGGCATCGACAACCTCTACGAGTCGGTGAACACCCCGCTGGTGGGCTACCTGAACAACGCCATCAAGGCCAAGGAGCTCTACAAGAAGGACAAGGACTACGTCGTCATGGACGGCGAAGTCATGATCGTCGACGAGCACACCGGCCGTATCCTGGCCGGCCGCCGCTACAACGAGGGCATGCACCAGGCGATCGAGGCGAAGGAGGGGGTGGAGATCAAGGACGAGAACCAGACGCTCGCCACGATCACCCTCCAGAACTTCTTCCGCCTGTACTCCAAGCTCTCGGGCATGACCGGTACGGCGATGACCGAGGCCGCGGAGTTCCACCAGATCTACAAGCTCGGCGTGGTCCCGATCCCGACCAACCGGACCGTGCAGCGCAAGGACCGGCCGGACCTGATCTACCGCACCGAGGAGGCGAAGTTCGCGGCGGTCGTCGAGGACATCGTCGAGAAGCACGAGAAGGGCCAGCCGGTTCTGGTCGGCACCACCTCGGTCGAGAAGTCCGAGTACCTGTCGCAGCAGCTGAACAAGCGCGGCGTGCCGCACGAGGTGCTGAACGCCAAGCAGCACGAGCGTGAGGCGCAGATCGTCGCGCAGGCCGGCCGCAAGGGCGCCGTCACGGTGGCCACCAACATGGCCGGCCGTGGTACGGACATCAAGCTGGGCGGCAACCCCGACGACCTGGCCGAGGCGGAGCTGCGGCAGCGCGGCCTGGACCCGGTGGAGCACGTCGAGGAGTGGGCGGCGGCGCTGCCGGAGGCGTTGGAGCGTGCCGAGGCGGCGGTCAAGGCCGAGTTCGAGGAGGTCAAGGAGCTCGGCGGCCTCTACGTGCTGGGCACCGAGCGTCACGAGTCGCGGCGCATCGACAACCAGTTGCGTGGCCGGTCCGGCCGTCAGGGCGACCCGGGCGAGTCCCGGTTCTACCTCTCCCTCGGCGACGACCTGATGCGTCTGTTCAAGGCGCAGATGGTGGAGCGTGTGATGGCGATGGCCAACGTGCCCGACGACGTGCCGATCGAGAACAAGATGGTGACCCGCGCCATCGCCTCCGCCCAGTCGCAGGTCGAGCAGCAGAACTTCGAGATCCGCAAGAACGTCCTGAAGTACGACGAGGTGCTCAACCGGCAGCGCGAGGTCATCTACGGCGAACGCCGCCGTGTCCTGGAGGGCGAGGACCTGCACGAGCAGGTGCGGCACTTCATGGATGACACGATCGACGACTACATCGCGATCGAGACCGCCGAGGGCTTCGCCGAGGACTGGGACCTGGAGCGGCTGTGGGGCGCCTTCAAGCAGCTCTACCCGGTCACGGTGACCGTGGACGACCTGGAGGACGCCGCCGGCGACCGCGCGGGCATCACCGCGGACTTCGTCGCGGAGATGGTCAAGGACGACATCCACGAGCAGTACGACGCGCGTGAGCAGCAGCTCGGCTCGGAGATCATGCGCGAGCTGGAGCGGCGCGTGGTGCTGTCGGTGCTGGACCGCAAGTGGCGCGAGCACCTGTACGAGATGGACTACCTGCAGGAGGGCATCGGCCTGCGGGCGATGGCGCAGCGTGACCCGCTGGTGGAGTACCAGCGCGAGGGCTACGACATGTTCAAGGCCATGATGGACGGCATCAAGGAGGAGTCCGTCGGCTACCTGTTCAACCTGGAGGTCCAGGTCGAGCAGCAGGTCGAGGAGGTGCCGGTGGAGGCCGGTGCCCCGCAGGACGCCGCTCCGACGCTGGTCAAGCAGGACGCCCGTCCGGAGATCCGCGCCAAGGGCCTGGAGGCCCCGAAGCGGGCCGACCGGCTGCACTTCTCCGCTCCCACGGTGGACGGCGAGGGCGGTGTCGTCGAGGGCGACTTCGAGAGCGACGCGGGCCCGGAGTCGGACGGCCTGACGCGGGCGGAGCGCCGCCGCGCGGCCAAGGGTGGACGGCGCCGCAAGAAGTAGCGTTCGCGCGTTCCGGGGCCGGACTCCTGACGGGGTCCGGCCCCGGCCTTTGTCCCGGCGCGGTCAGTGCGCCTCGACGGCGGCGCAGCGCCACCCGGCGCCGGTGCCGACGCGCCCGGGGCCCTCGCGACCCGGGCCCTCACGTCCCGGGCCCTCACGTCCCGGGCCTTCGCGGCCCGCGCGCTCCAGCCGGAAGGCGAGGGCTCGCACGACATGCGGGGTGAGCAGCACGACGGCGCTGACCTCGATGGCCGTCCCGTCCTGGACGGGGGAGAAGCGCGGCGGCTTGAGCAGCCGCGGCAGGTGGCCGCGGGAGACGTAGCGCCAGTCGGCGCGGGCGCCCACGAGGTCCCAGAGCCGGTCGTAGGCCTCGGGCTCCATCCGTCCGGCGAGGCTGGTGATGGGCCGCCGTCCGGTGAGGACCTCCAGCAGCCGCCCGGCGAACCAGACGTGCGGTGGCAGGGCGGTGACGCGCCGCGTGGCCGAGGGCGCGGATGCGGACGCGGGCATGGGTGTGAGGACAGGCATGGTGTGGACCCCCGTGGTCTACCGACTGGTAACCGGGTTGTACGGGGACGGGTGCGGTTCCGGGAAGCCGGGCCCGTGACGTCCGGGAGGCGGTGGGGGATTCACCTATCAGGGGTGGTGCGCCCGTATGCTGACGCCATGCGCGTCTACATCCCCACGACCCTCCCAGGCTTGGCCGAGGCGCACAAGGCGGGTGAGCTGGGCCCTGCCCCGCTGGACGCCTTCGCCGTCACCCCGAGCCTGCGCGAGTGGTACGTCTCCGACGACATCGAGGAACTGGAGTACGCCGCGCTGACCCGCGCCGCCCAGGCCTCCCTGCGGCAGCTGGCCGCCACCCCGGACGCGCCCAGGCGGCGCGTCGTGGTCGCGGTGGACGTCGCCGACGGCGCGGTCTCCTTCGACCCCGACCGCGGCCTGGACCCCTCGGCGCTGGGCGCGGTGCGCCTGGCCGCGCCCGTGCCGATGGCCAGGGCCGCCGCCGTCCACGCCGACTCCGACGAGGCCGGGCCGGACGTCACGGCGGCCGCCGACGCCCTTGGCGCGGCCGACGCGGGCGACGACGACGCGCGCTTCACCGTCGACGGCGCAGAGGACCACGAGTTGCTTTGGTACGCCACCCAGGAGATCCCCTCGCTGATCGCGTGAGGTGACCGTACGGACACGCTGCGAGTGGATTTGACCTGGGCACTTGCCTTGAGGACATGGGGTCTGGGTACGGTTTCGGGTGTGAACGCGCATCTCGTGTGGGACTGGAACGGCACGCTGCTCCATGACATCGACGCGGTGATCGAGGCGACCAACGCCTCCTTCGCCGAGATCGGGCTGCCGCGGATCACGCTGGAGCGTTACCGCGAGTTGTACTGCGTGCCGGTTCCCCTGTTCTACGAGCGGCTCATGGGCCGGCTGCCCACCGAGGAGGAGTGGGAGGTGATGGACGACATCTTCCATCGCCATTACTGGACCCTCGCCGGTACGTGCGGCCTCGCCGAGGGCGCGGCGGAGATCCTGGCGCGGCGCCGGTACGAGGGGCTGACGCAGTCGCTGTGTTCCCTGGCGCCCCACGATCAGCTGATACCGATCCTGCGCACCCATGGCATCGAGAACCACTTCGTCCGGGTGGACGGCCGCACCCAGGGCAGCCACAGCGGCAAGTCCGAGCAGATGGCGCGGCACGTCGCCGCGATGCAGGGGATAGCGGCGGACCGCATGGTGGTGATCGGCGACGCCGTCGACGACGCCGTGGCCGCCCGCCACGTCGGGGCCATGGCGGTGCTCTACACCGGCGGCTCGCACAGCCGGGCCAGCCTGGAGAGAGCGGGAGTGCCCGTCGTCGACACCCTGGAGGAGGCGGTGGAGACCGCCGAGGCCCTCGTCGCCTGAGCCTGGGCCCGCGCCTGACCCAAGCCTGGGCCCGCGCGCCTGACCCAAGCCCGCGCTGTCGCCCACGCCCGCGCCCGGGCCCGGCGCCCCGGCCCCGCCGGGGCCCGGGCGGCACCCGGCCGTCAGGTCACCGGCGCCTTGGAGCGCAGCACCGTGAGGAACTCCCGCATCCACGCCGGGTGGTCCGGCCAGGCGCGCGAGGAGACCACGACACCGTCGACGACGGCCTCGGAGTCCTGGAAGCTCGCGCCGGCCGCCTCCATGTCCATCTCCAGCGCCGGGTAGGCCGTGACGCGGCGCCCGCTGAGGGCGCCGACGGCGGCCGTCAGCAGGGGGCCGTGGCAGATCTGCGCGACGGGCTTGTCGGCGTCGAAGAACGCCTTGAGGACCTTGCGCAGCTCCGGGTCGTTGCGCAGGTACTCCGGGGCGCGCCCGCCGGGGACGACCACGGCCGCGTACTCGCCGGGGTCGACGTCCGCGAAGGCCAGGTCGGCCGGCCAGGTGTAGCCGGGCTTCTCGGTGTAGGTGTCGAAGCCCTCCTCGAAGTCGTGGACGACGAACCTGAGCTTCTTGCGGCTGGGCGCCGCGATGTGCACCTCGTAACCCTCTTCGAGGAGCCGTTGGTACGGGTACATCACTTCCAGCGATTCCGCCGCGTCGCCGGTCACGATCAGGATCTTGGTGGCCATGGCTGGGTGTCCCGCCTCTCGCCGTCTCTGCTGTCCGTCTGCTGTCCGTCCGCTGCGTGCTGTTGCTGCCGCCCCGTCGTCTCGAGCTGCCGTCGTGTGAACGTCTCGATACATCCCCGCGACGTTCCCCTCCTCAACCTGCACCCGCCCGGCCGGACTGTCCAGTTCGTCAAAGATTGGTTCGTGGTTTTGTACACAAAGAGCCCCTGACAGCCCCCCCGGCCGTAGCGATAGCCTTACAGCGTGATCAGCGCTGATCCACCGATCACCACTACCTACGTCACGCAATGGCGCGCGACAGGAGCATGAGGACATGCAGACCAAGCTGGACGAAGCAAAGGCCGAGCTGCTCGCACGGGCGGCCCGGGTAGCTGAGAACAGCCCGGCGGGGGGACAACCTGGCCAGGGCCTCGAGAAGGAGGCGCTGGAAGCCTTCCTCCAGCGCTACTACCTGCACAGTGCCCCGGAGGACCTGCTCGACCGCGACCCGGTGGACGTCTTCGGCGCCGCCGTGTCCCACCACCGTCTCGCCGAGGTGCGGCCGCAGGGGACGGCCAACGTCCGCGTGCACACCCCCTCCGTCGAGGAGAACGGCTGGACGTGCAGCCACACGGTCGTCGAGGTGGTCACCGACGACATGCCGTTCCTGGTCGACTCCGTCACCAACGAGCTGTCCCGGCAGGATCGCGCGATCCACGTCGTCGTCCATCCGCAGATGCTGGTGCGCCGTGACGTGACAGGGAAGCTGCTGGAGGTGCTGGACGCCGCGCCCGGCGACATCGCCGGTGTGCCGCACGACGTGCTGACCGAGTCCTGGATCCACGTCGAGATCGACCGTGAGACCGATCGCGAGGACCTGAAGCAGATCACCACGGACCTGCGCCGCGTCCTGTCCGACGTCCGCGAGTCCGTCGAGGACTGGCAGAAGATGCGCGACGCCGCGCTGCGCATCGGCGACGAGCTGGCCGCGACCCCGCCCGCGCTGCCCGAGCAGGAGGTCGGCGAGGCCTGGGAGCTGCTGCGCTGGCTCTCCGAGGACCACTTCACCTTCCTCGGCTACCGCGAGTACGCGCTGACCACGGAGACCACCCCCGAGGGCGAGGAGGACGTGCTCACCGCCGTCCCCGGCACCGGGCTCGGCATCCTGCGCTCCGACCCGCAGCACCGCGTGGAGGAGTCCGAGAGCGGCCACGCGGTCTCACCGTCCTTCAACCGGCTGCCCGCGGACGCCCGCAAGAAGGCCCGCGAGAGCAAGCTGCTGATCCTCACCAAGGCCAACAGCCGCGCCACCGTGCACCGCCCGTCCTACCTCGACTACATCGGAGTGAAGAAGTTCGACGCCGACGGCAACGTCATCGGCGAGCGCCGCTTCCTCGGCCTGTTCTCCTCGGCCGCCTACACCGAGTCCGTGCGCCGCGTGCCGGTGATCCGCCGCAAGGTGCAGGAGGTGCTGGACGGCGCGGGCTTCTCCCCGGACAGCCACGACGGCCGCGACCTGCTGCAGATCCTGGAGACCTACCCGCGCGACGAGCTGTTCCAGACCGGGCCGGACGAGCTGCGCGAGATCGTCACCAGCGTGCTCTACCTGCAGGAGCGCCGCCGGCTGCGGCTGTTCCTGCGTCAGGACGAGTACGGCCGGTACTTCTCGGCGCTGGTCTACCTGCCGCGTGACCGCTACACCACGGGTGTGCGGCTGCGGCTGACCGACATCCTCAAGGAGGAGCTGCACGGCGCCACCGTCGACTTCACCGCCTGGAACACCGAGTCGGTGCTGTCCCGGCTGCACTTCGTGGTCCGGGTCCCCTCCGGCACCGCGCTGCCGCAGCTGAGCGACCGCGACGTCGAGCGGATCGAGAACCGGCTCGCCGACGCCGCCCGCTCCTGGGCCGACGGCTTCGCCGAGGCGCTGACCTCCGAATGCGGCGAGGAGCGCGCGGCCGAGCTGACCCGCCGCTACGCGCACGCCTTCCCCGACGGCTACCGCGCCGACTTCACGCCCCGCGCGGCCGTCGCGGACCTGCAGCACCTGGAGCGGCTGGGCGGCGAGGACTTCTGCCTCAGCCTGTACGAGCCGGTCGGCGCCGCCCCCGACGAGCGCCGCTTCAAGATCTACCGCACCGGCGCCCCCGTCTCGCTGTCCGCGGTGCTGCCCGTGCTGCAGCGCCTGGGCGTCGAGGTCATCGACGAGCGCCCGTACGAGATGCGCCGCTCCGACGGCACCCGCGCCTGGATCTACGACTTCGGGCTGCGCATCGACCCCTCGCTGGGCGACCTCGGCGACGACGCCCGTGAGCGCTTCCAGGACGCCTTCAGCGCGACCTGGACCGGGCAGGCCGAGAACGACGGCTTCAACTCCCTGGTGCTGCGCGCCGGGCTGACCTGGCGCCAGGCGATGGTGCTGCGGGCGTACGCCAAGTACCTGCGGCAGGCCGGCACGGCCTTCTCGCAGGACTACATGGAGGACACCCTCCGCAACAACGTCCACACCACCCGGCTGCTGGTCAACCTCTTCCAGGCCCGGCTCTCCCCGGACCACCAGCGGGCCGGCAGCGAACTGACCGACGCGCTGCTGGAGGAGGTGGACGCCGCCCTGGAGCAGGTCGCCAGCCTGGACGAGGACCGCATCCTGCGCTCCTTCCTCACCCTCATCAAGGCGACGCTGCGCACCAACTACTTCCAGCGCGCCGACGGCGGCAGGCCGCACGCCTACGTGTCGATGAAGTTCGACCCGCAGGCGATCCCGGACCTGCCCGCGCCGCGCCCGGCGTACGAGATCTGGGTGTACTCGCCGCGCGTGGAGGGCGTGCACCTGCGCTTCGGCAAGGTCGCCCGCGGTGGCCTGCGCTGGTCCGACCGGCGTGAGGACTTCCGTACCGAGATCCTCGGCCTGGTCAAGGCGCAGATGGTGAAGAACACCGTCATCGTGCCGGTCGGCGCCAAGGGCGGCTTCGTCGCCAAGCAGCTGCCGGACCCGGCCGCCGACCGCGAGGCGTGGCTGGCGGAGGGCATCGCCTCCTACAAGACCTTCATCTCCGGTCTGCTCGACGTCACCGACAACCTGGTCGGCGGGCAGGTCGTGCCGCCCGCCGACGTGGTCCGCCACGACGGCGACGACACCTACCTGGTGGTCGCCGCCGACAAGGGCACCGCGTCCTTCTCCGACATCGCCAACGAGGTCGCCACCTCGTACGGCTTCTGGCTCGGCGACGCCTTCGCCTCCGGCGGCTCGGTCGGCTACGACCACAAGAAGATGGGCATCACCGCCCGCGGCGCCTGGGAGTCGGTCAAGCGGCACTTCCGCGAGATGGGCCACGACACCCAGAGCGAGGACTTCACCGTCGTCGGCGTCGGCGACATGTCCGGTGACGTCTTCGGCAACGGCATGCTGCTCAGCGAGCACATCCGGCTGGTCGCCGCCTTCGACCACCGGCACATCTTCATCGACCCCCAGCCGGACGCGGTGACCTCCTACGCCGAGCGTCGCCGTATGTTCGAGCTGCCGCGCTCCTCGTGGGCGGACTACGACACCAAGCTGATCTCGCACGGCGGCGGTGTCTTCCCGCGCAGCGCGAAGGCGATCACGCTCACCCCGCAGATCCGCAAGGCGCTCGGCATCGAGCAGCCGGTGGCGAAGATGACCCCGGCCGACCTGATGAAGACGATCCTCAAGGCGCCGGTGGACCTGCTGTGGAACGGCGGCATCGGCACCTATGTGAAGGCCTCCACCGAGTCGCACCTGGACGTCGGCGACAAGGCCAACGACGCGATCCGCGTGGACGGCGGCGACCTGCGCGTCAAGGTCGTCGGCGAGGGCGGCAACCTGGGCCTGACCCAGCTCGGCCGGATCGAGTTCGCCCAGACCGGCGGGCGGGTCAACACCGACGCCATCGACAACAGTGCCGGCGTGGACGCCTCCGATCACGAGGTCAACATCAAGATCCTGGTCAACGCGGTCGTCGCCGAGGGGGACCTGACGGTCAAGCAGCGCAACTCGCTGCTGGCCGAGATGACCGACGAGGTCGGCGACCTGGTGCTGCGCAACAACTACGCGCAGAACGTGGCCCTGGCCAACGGCATGGCCCAGTCCGCCAGCCTGCTCCACGCCCACCAGCGCTACCTGCGCAGGCTGGTGCGCGACGGCAAGCTGGACCGGGCCCTGGAGTTCCTGCCCTCCGACCGGCAGATCCGCGAGCGGCTGAACGCCGGCCACGGCCTGACCCAGCCGGAGCTGGCCGTCCTCCTCGCCTACACGAAGATCACCGTGGCGGAGGAGCTGCTCACCACCGGTCTGCCCGACGACCCGTACCTGCGGCAGCTGCTCGACGCGTACTTCCCCAAGGCGCTGCACGAGCGGTTCCACGCGCAGATCGACAAGCACGCGCTGCGGCGCGAGATCGTGACGACGGTGCTGGTCAACGACACCGTCAACACCGGCGGCACCACCTTCCTGCACCGCTTCAAGGAGGAGACCGGGGCCACCACCGAGGAGATCGTCCGGGCGCACACCGCGGCCCGCGCCATCTTCGGCCTGGGCGGCGTCTGGGACGAGGTGGAGGCGCTGGACACGGTCGTCCCGGCCGACGTCCAGACCCGGATCCGGCTGCACTCGCGGCGCCTGGTCGAGCGGGGCACCCGCTGGCTGCTCAACAACCGGCCGCAGCCGCTGGCGATCGCGGAGACGATCGACTTCTTCCGGGAGGGCGTCGCCACGGTGTGGGCGGTGCTGCCGAAACTGCTGCGCGGCGCGGACCTGGAGTGGTACGAGTCGATCCACGACGAACTGACCGGCGCGGGCGTGCCGGAGGAGCTGGCGACGCGGGTCGCCGGGCTCTCCTCGGCCTTCCCGGCGCTCGACATCGTCGACGTCGCCGACCGGACCGGCAAGGACCCGCTGGCGGTCGCCGAGGTCTACTACGACCTCGCCGACCGGCTGCAGATCACGCAGCTGCTCGACCGGATCATCGAGCTGCCGCGCGCCGACCGCTGGCACTCCATGGCCCGCGCGTCGATCCGCGAGGACCTCTTCGCGGCGCACGCGGCGCTCACCCAGGACGTGCTGTCCGTCGGCAACGGCTCCTCCACCCCGGAGCAGCGCTACCAGGCGTGGGAGGCGTCCAACAGCGCGCTGATCGGGCGGGCCAAGACGACGCTGGAGGAGATCCAGGGCTCGGAGAGCTTCGACCTGGCGAATCTGTCGGTGGCGATGCGGACGATCCGCTCGCTGCTGCGCGCCCGCCGCTGACGCCGGGGACGGCGGACGCGGCGCCGGGAAGGCGACCGCGGGACGGCAGGGGCCGGGGAGCGAGCTCCCCGGCCCTGCCGCGTCGGCGGGCTCAGCCGACCCGGTACAGCCGTTCACCGGTGCGCGGGCCCTGGGCGACCTGGACGCCGCCCGGCGGGGCCGGCTCGTCCGGCTCGGTCATCACCCACTTCACGTGGTAGCGGCGGGCGATGGCCAGGCGCTGGTCCATGGGCGTCGAGGGGGCGAGGTAGGCGCGCACGTCGGCTTCGCGGCGCTCCCGGGAGGCCGCCGTGGTGGACGGGTCGGGCCAGGCCGGTGACACCAGGAACACGCCGTAGGCGGGCATGACGTGCTTGGGTGTGTACCCGTCGGTCAGCAGGACGTCGCCGACGGCGATGTGCGCTTGCGCCCACAGGTAGCTGGGCCAGGTGCTCAGCCGCTGCAGGTGCAGCGCGGGCGGCACATAGCGCGCCGGGACGATCGCGCCGGCCTGCGCCAGCAGACCCGCGCAGGCCGCCACCGCGGCCAGCGGGGCCAGCACGGTGCGCAGCGCGGTCCACGGCGGGGCCTGCGCGAGCTCCACCGCCAGCGCGAACTGCAGCGGCACCAGCAGCAGCCCGAAGATCCGCCCGAAGGAGTAGGAGCCGCTGAGCCAGCCGTACGCGGCGACCGCGCAGTCCGCGGCGAACATCAGCACCAGCGGGTCGAAGCGGTTCACCCGCAGCCGGTACAGCAGCGCCGGCAGACCGGCCAGGGCCAGGCCGTACCACTGCCACAGGTTCGCGTACAGCCGCCGGTGGACGTCGTCGACGGTGGGGTCGCCGAGCAGTGAGGAGAGGCTGAAGTACGGCCACCAGGCGGCCACCGCGAAGGCGACCGCGCCGGTCAGCGCCCACCGGCCGAAGACCCCGGCGGCGACCGGGGTGCGCTGCATGCCGATGACGAGGGCGACGACGCCGATGACGGTGCCCATCGCCGTGAAGGGGTGGACGAGCAGCACGGTCCCGATGAGCAGCCCGAGCCCGGCGTGCGGCCACGTCCCGGCCACGCCGCGCCGGGCCGCCCGCGCGGTGAGCGCCCACACCCAGAACGTCACGCCGACGGCGAAGGCGCTGGGGTAGGCCAGCCCCCGGATCATCGACTGCAGGCCGAGGAAGCCGCTCCACTCCTTGTACTGCGGCCCCCACAGCAGGACGAACGCGGCGAGTGCCAGTACCGGCGCCCAGCGCCGGCTGCTCAGCACGCGGGTGAAGGCGCCGACACCGGTGACGATCAGCGCCAGGTTGACCGGGCCGCACCCCCTGAGCAGCTGCCAGCCCGGCACGCCGGTCACCTTCGACAGCAGCCCCAGCCCCACGGTGTACGGGGTGAAGTAGGGGCTGCCGGTCCCCGGTACGTCGAGCAGCGGGTTCGCCGGGTGCCGCCAGTCCGCGGCGATGCGCTCGATCGCGGCGGCGTGCTGACCGAAGTCGGAGGCGACGGGGGACTGCCAGGTGCGGTAGGCCACCACCGCCCAGAAGAGGGTGCCGAGGATCAGGTACGGCGTGGGCCGGCGCGCCTCCCGCAGTTCGTACGCCCGGATCCGCCGGTCCCGCTGGGTCAGCACGCCGGTCACCGCAGCCCTCCCGGCCGTCGTCCGCTCGTCACCTCGTCCCCTCGATGCTTGAT
>NZ_JBYIQW010000078.1:0-29528 GCF_057707815.1 Actinacidiphila sp. bgisy160 | reverse complement strand
GCCGGATCCCCCCCTCCTCGGGGATCGGGGGTCGGCGGCCACGGCAGCGGGGCCCGGCCGGACCATCGTCCCGCCGGGCCCCGCGTCCTTCGTCAGAAGCGGGCCGGCTCGATGTAGCTGCCCCACTCGTCGCGCAGGGCGCCGCAGATCTCGCCGAGGGTGGCCTCCGCGCGCACCGCGTCCAGCATCGGCTCGATCATGTTGCTGCCGTCCCGGGCGGCGGTCAGCATCGCGTCCAGCGCCTTGCGGACGGCCGCGTCGTCGCGCTCGCCCTTGCGGCCGGCGAGCACGCGCACCTGCTCGCGCTCGACCTCGTGGCTGACCCGCAGGATCTCCAGGTCGCCGGTCACGGAGCCGGTGTGGCAGTTGACGCCGACGACCCTCTTGTCGCCCTTCTCCAGGGCGCGCTGGTACTCGAAGGCGGCCTCGGCGATCTGACCGGTGAAGTAGCCGTCCTCGATGCCGCGCAGGATGCCCGAGGTGATCGGGCCGACCGGGTGCCTGCCGTCCGGCACCGCGCGGGCGCCGAGCTCCTTGATCTTGTCGAAGATCTTCTCCGCGTCCGCCTCGATGCGGTCGGTCAGCGCCTCGACGTACCAGGAGCCGCCCAGCGGGTCGGCCACGTTGGCGACGCCGGTCTCCTCCATCAGCACCTGCTGCGTGCGCAGCGCGATCTCCGCCGCCTGAGCGCTGGGCAGCGCCAGTGTCTCGTCCAGGGCGTTGGTGTGCAGCGAGTTGGTACCGCCGAGGACCGCGGCCAGGGCCTCCACGGCGGTGCGGACGACGTTGTTGTACGGCTGCTGGGCGGTCAGCGAGACACCCGCCGTCTGGGTGTGGAAGCGCATCCACTGCGCCTTGTCGGTCTTCGCGCCGTACACGTCGCGCATCCAGCGGGCCCAGATCCGGCGCGCGGCGCGGAACTTGGCGATCTCCTCGAAGAAGTCCAGGTGGGCGTCGAAGAAGAAGGACAGGCCCGGGGCGAAGGTGTCGACGTCCAGCCCGCGGGACAGGCCCAGTTCCACGTAGCCGAAGCCGTCGGCAAGGGTGTAGGCGAGCTCCTGCGCGGCCGTGGAGCCGGCCTCGCGGATGTGGTAGCCGGAGACCGACAGCGGCTTGTACGCGGGGATGCGCGCCGCGCAGTGCTCCATCAGGTCGCCGATCAGGCGCAGGTGCGGCTCGGGGGCGAAGAGCCACTCCTTCTGCGCGATGTACTCCTTGAAGATGTCGGTCTGCAGGGTGCCGTTGAGCACGCCTGGGTCGACGCCCTGGCGCTCGGCGGCCACCAGGTACATGCAGAAGACCGGCACCGCGGGGCCGGAGATCGTCATGGAGGTGGTGACGTCGCCGAGCGGGATGTCCTTGAAGAGGATCTCCATGTCGGCGGCGGAGTCGATGGCGACGCCGCAGTGGCCGACCTCGCCCAGCGAGCGGGGGTCGTCGGAGTCGCGGCCCATGAGGGTGGGCATGTCGAACGCGACGGACAGGCCGCCGCCGCCCGCATCGAGGATCATCTTGTAGCGCTCGTTGGTCTGCTCGGCGTTGCCGAAGCCCGCGAACTGGCGGATCGTCCACGTACGGCCCCGGTAACCGGTCGGGTGCAGTCCGCGTGTGAAGGGGTACTCGCCGGGCCAGCCGATCCGCTCGAAACCGGGCACCTCGGCACCCGCGGGCGGGCCGTACACCGGCTCGACCGGGTCGCCGGAGAGCGTGCTGAAGTCGGCCTCGCGCTTGCGCGCGGCGTCATAGCGCGCCTGCCAGCGGCTGCGCCCCTCCTCGATGGCTGCAGCGTCCATGCCGTGTCTCCGCCTCTCTCGCCTGCCGGGCCGGTCCCCGCGCCACGAGGACGACCCCTACAAGGCGAAAATACTAGGACGTCCTAGTATTTGTCGACGGCGAATCCTCCCGTCCACCGAGGGAGGGGAGGAAACCGCAGGTCAGGCGGTGTCAGACCTTGACGGGTTCACCCGCGGGGGCCACCAGCGGGGCGACCTCGCGGCTCACCTTGCGCTCGACGAAGAACGCGGCGGTGGGGATCGTCCCGGCCAGCAGCACCCAGGCCAGCTTGCCGAGCGGCCACTTCGCCTTGGACCCCAGGTCGAAGGCGAAGACCAGGTACAGGACGTACAGCCAGCCGTGGGCGATGGCGACGACCCGGGTGAAGCCGGCGGCGCCGTCGACGTCCAGCACGTACTTGGCGATCACGCCGATGGTCAGCAGCACCAGCAGCACACCCGTCACGTAGGCGAGCGCGCGGTACCGGGTCAGAACACTCTGCTTCATGCGGACGAGCGTAACCGGTGCGATTCCGGCGCCTGCCCCGCCCCGGCCGTGGCGCGCGTCACTCCTCGAAGTCCCCCGCGGCTATGCGCAGCGGCCGCAGCAGGTCGAAGATCTCCGCGCACTCCTCGTCGTCGTACGCACCGAGCCCGAACTTCATCCCCATGAGGTCCTCGGTGGCGGCCTCGCACACCTCACGGCCCTTGGCGGTGATGGAGGCGAGCGTGCCGCGCCCGTCGTTCGGGTTGGGCCGCTTGGCGACGAAGCCGGCGGCGACCAGGCGGTCGACAGTGTTGGTGACCGAGGTGGGATGCACCATGAGGCGCTCGCCGATCTTGGACATCGTCAGCTCACCCTCCTTGCTGAAGGCCAGCAGGACCAGGGCCTCGTAACGGGCGAAGGTCAGCCCGTAGGGCTTGACGACGGAGTCGACCTGGGAGAGCAGGATCTGCTGGGCGCGCATGATCGACGTGATCGCGACCATCGAGGGCACGCGCCCCCAGCGCCGGGTCCAGATCTCGTCGGCACGGGCGATGGGGTCGAAGGGCAGGCTCAGCGGCTTGGGCACAGGCCCGAGCCTACCCGTCGGTCACATGCTGGGCAGCCGCGTCTCGCGGGGCGGACGCCGCCGTTCCGGCGGGAGTGCTCACCGCGGTCGCGGCGGTCCCCACCCGCCGCCAGGGTGCGCGTGATCATACGCCGAGCCCCCATCACACGTATTGCCGCGGTGTTTCAGCCACCCCGGCGGCGGATCCTGACCGGAAAGCCGCCCTCCCTGGGGAGGGTTTCCCCTACGCGTGGGACAGAGTTGTCACCCTTTGGGCCGGGAGATGGCCGCATGGGTCAGGGGTGCCGTCGCGCGAACCGGCCAAAGGATGGAATGCACCTGCCATTAACCCGTCATTCGGTGCGAGGCTCCTTGCCGCGCGGAACACCGCGCGTCCCCCACACCGCTCCGGGCGCCCAGCCGCCCGGAGTCCTCGCCCGTCGCCCCCAAGCGGCTCCGCCGAGCACAACGCGGTCGCCGCCGCACGGACCGGGGTCAACGTCAGCTGCCCCAGGACCGCTTGACCCGACCGGCACCCCCATCACTCGTGGCGCCGCGCACCGCCCCATCGGTTCGCGGCGCCATGAGCACGTGTCTCCGGCCGCCTCAGGCCGCGCCGACGGCACTCCCCCGCACCCGCGCCAGCACCACGAGCACGCACACCGACCCCGCACCCGCCGCCACCGCCGTCACCACATGCGGCGCCACGAACTCCGCCGCCGCACCCGCCGCTGCCATCCCCAGCCCCTGGATCGTCATCAACCCCGCCGACTGCAACGTCATCGCCCGCCCCCGCAACCCCTCCGGCACCGCCGCCACGAACCACTGGTCGAGCCCGAGGGTGTAGGCGGCCGTCAGGCCCGTGGTGAACATCGCGGCGACGGCCAGGGGCAACGAGGGGCGCAGCGCGAAGAGGGCGTACGGGAGGAGGGAGCACGCGGCCAGGGGGACGGTGAGGCGGGCACGGGCGGCCGGGGGCAGGAAGGCGCCCGCGAGGAGTTCCCCGACGACGGTGCCGACGGGCATCGCGGCCATGAAGAGGCCGAGGCCCGGGGTGCCGGCGCCGATGGAGTCGGTGTACGGCGCCGCGAGGGCCTCGGGGAACACCACGAAGAACGGCTGGATCCAGCAGAGCAGCAGCAAAGACCGCACGCGGGGGTCCCGCAGCAGACGGCCGCTGCCGCCGGCGGAGCGCGCCGCGCCGACGCCACGCGCGGGGCGTCGCGCGGTGCCGAGGCGCAGCAGCAGGGCGGAGCCGAGGAAGGCGACCACGGTGAGCCCCAGCGCGGCCCGGGGCGGGAGGAGGACGAGCAGGAACCCGCCGACGCCGAAGCCCACGATCTGCGCGCCCTGGGCGACCATGCGGATCAGGGACCTGCCCAGCACAAAGGTGTCGCCCGGCAGGATGTCGGCCAGGCTGGCGGCCCGGGTGCCGGTGAACACCGGGGCGATCATCGCCATGACGCACCGCAGGCCCAGCAGGACCGCGATCGGTGTTCCGGGCAGCACCATCCCGGCGGCGCAGGCCGCGCACAGCAGGTCGCACAGGACGAGCACCCGGCGCGGCGGGAAGCGGTCGGAGATCCCGGCGAGCAGGGTGCCGCTCAGCGCGTACGGCACGAAGCCGAGCGCGAAGGTGAGCGCGGTCAGCAGCGGCGACCCGGTGAGCCGGAAAACCAGCACGGACAGCGCGATCTCGGCGACCACGGTGCCCTGGAGCGACAGCACGTGGGCCGCGAAGACGGCCTGGAACTCCCGTACGGCGAAAACCGCGCGGTACCCGCGCGCGGCCGCCGGGCCGGCCCCGGTGGTGTCGGTGTTCAGCGTCATGCGCGCAGCCTGGCGGCCGGGAGGGGGCACGCCGTAGTGTTTCGGCTCCAGCCGAAAGTCGAGGACCAGGGGGCGTGCCGTGCCGTTCCGCATGCGCTTCGGACCGGACGACCTGCTGCGCTGCCGGTTCGCGCTCTCGCCGCTGTGGGAGACCGAAGGAGCGGTCCGCACCCTGAAGGAGCCCGGGCTGCAGACGTACCACCTGCCCTGGCTGCGGCAGACCCGTGAGGCGGCCCGGGCGCTGGACCTCACCCCGCTGTGGCTGCTGATGCCCCGCCCCGGCCACAGCCCGGACTTCCTGTGCCCGCCCCCGCAGGGCCCGTCGGCGGCCATCGAGGACGAACTCGCCCGGGTCCGGGCCACCGACCCGGAGGTCGCCCGACAGGACCTGGCCCGTTCGCTGGCGGACACCCCCGGCGCCGCCGACACCCCGCACGGGCGGACGATGCTGGCCGACCCGGCGGGCGCGGTGCTGGACCTTGCGGATCTGTACGAGCGGGCCTGGCAGACGCTGGTCGCCCCGTACTGGCCCCGGCTGCGCGCCGTGCTGGAGGCGGACATCGCCTTCCGCGCGCGCAGGCTCGCCGACGGCGGGCTGACGGGGCTCTTCGCCGACCTCCATCCGTCGCTGAGCTGGGCGGACGGCACCCTGACGCTGCACAAGCCGACGGAGCACGACCGTGATCTGGGCGGCGAGGGCCTGGTCCTGGCGCCCAGCGTCTTCGTGTGGCCGGACATCGCGGCGGGCTTCGACCCGCCCTGGCAGGGCACCGTCGTCTATCCCGCGCGCGGCATCGGCGGCCTGTGGCAGGCCCCGCAGGCCGCCTCCGAGGCCCTGGTGCGGCTGCTCGGCGCCAACCGCGCCGCCATCCTCGGCGGCCTGGGCGAACCGGCGACCACGACCGCGCTCGCCCACCGGCACGGCCTCGCCCTGTCGTCGGTGTCGGCGCACCTGGCGGTCCTGCGGGACGCGGGCCTGCTCACGTCGCGCCGCTACGGCCACCAGGTGCTGTACGAGCGCACCCCGCTGGGCAGCGCGCTGGCCGGCGACTGACCGTCGCCGCCGCACACGCGGGTGTGGGGGGTCATGGCGGAGGCGTGGCAAGGGGGGCCTGATCGGCTGTCCCGCCCTCTCGTGCTTTTCCGGCGCGAAGCGGCGCTCTGCGGACGGGAGGGTGGGGCCGGGCCCCACCCCCCCTGCGCATCCGGCGTCATTCCGCCTGAATGGCGCCTGACGCGCTACTGCGCGAGGTGGCGCTCTACGGTCTCGACCTTGGATGTGAGCCCGTCGGTGACCCCGGGGCGGATGTCGGCCTTGACCTACCCCCCTTACCTTCTTGGCGGCCCCGCGATGGGCGGCGGTTCCGCCAGGCGCACAACACGATCCGCTTCAACATCGAACCCGAGTACCGGATGACCGTAATCGCCCTCCGGATCCATCAGCACCGGCTTGCCCATCCGTCGACCGATGTCCCGCAGGAAACCGCAGAACAGATCGAGTCGCTCCTGTCCCTGAAGCTCCCGCAGATCCACATCGAAGTCGATCTGCTCCGGCGCATGGAAGCGGAAGATCGCCAGCACCTCGGTTGACGGCCAGACCCGCAGCTCAGGACATTCAGCGTCGGCCGAGCGGGAGAGCACGGTCTCCGCCCTGGGCACCGGCAGCACCGTCTCGCCCTCGGAGTACTGGCATTTCCAGCCGCGCTCACCGACGAGATCGAGGAGTGCCTGCCAGTCCTCCACTGAGGCATCTGGGACGCGCATGTCTGGCAGCGAACCCATCAGATCAGGATCGAAAAGGTACGCAACGTCATCCCACAGCAGATCAGACACCCCGCCATGCTGCCTGGCAGCCCATCCCGACGCAGCCCGATTTCCTAGATGTGGACGGTCACGCAATGCCCCAGGTGCTCGTGGGGGAGACGCCTCGATTGGGGCCAGGGTCAGTCCCACCAGAGCACGATGAGCAGGTGGCGCTTTGCTGCGTCGAGGCAGAAGTCCCGCAGGGCGTTGAAGTGCTTCAGCAGGTACTCACGCGGGCCGCCGATGATGTGGTCGGCCCCGTGGCCGATCAGGTATCCGGCTTCGCGCTCGTCGGTGGGCAGGGCGGCCAGGAGGGAGTGCATGTCGATCTGGTCGAGCAGTTCGGAGACACGCGCCACTTGAGCGCTGGACAGAGCCGTAGGGACAGGCCCGAACGGGCCGATGGCGTGCGGGTGCGTATTGAGGAAGCCCAGGTCGACAGCGGTGTCGCCGTCGGTGGCCTGGCGGAGAGCGTCAAGGCGAGCCTCATCGAGCCCGGACACTTCGCCCAGGCGGGCAAGCAAGGCCGGGGCCCAGTCCAGGTCCAGCACGTCCGATGCCGGCGGATCCCAGCGAGCATCACCGTCCGGTGACGCGCTGGCTGTCTGGCGGCAGGCGGCGAGATACACCGCCGGAATGCGGGCGAGCTGCTGGGTGACGGCCATGATGGGAGTATCTCGGCGATGTCCACCGGATTCTCTTGCGCTCGCTTGGGGCCGAGCACGATCAGCTGGACCACCCACGGCCACCGCCTCGGACGCCACGGTGCCGAGCGATTGCAGGGTCTCCAGCGCGACCGGAGCCGGCGGAGTGGCGATGGCGGCAGCGTCACGGCGCAGTGAGGCTACTTCCTGGCGTAGGAGCGCCCGCGCTCCCGCTTCGGCGTACGCCGCGTTGGTCTCGGCGCTGCTGGCGCGCCGCTCCAAATCTGCGCGCTGCTCCTCCGCCTCGATGGCGGGGGCGTAGTACCAGCGAAGTCCGTCGGCCACGTCCGACAGCCAGTCCCCCACACCCTTGCGGATCAGCGGAAGATCCCGCCACTCCCCGCCGGGTGTCGCCCAACTTGCCCCGTCCGCACGAACGGCAGCGGGTCACGAGCGTGGCCAGCGTGCTGAGCGGCAGTTTCCAGCGCGCGACGGGCGGCTACGTCGTCTATGTACTTCCTCAAGATTCGACTCCCTTGCAGTTACGTCCGAGCCTTGCCCTTCCCGCTGTCCGCAAGATCGCGCAGCGACCGAGGACCCCAACAGGTGACCGGAGGTGGATCAAAGGCAACCATTAGGTGGCTTTGCGAGTCCATAAAATCCCACGTCAACAGCAGAATAGGTGAAAGGAGAGACCAATTTAAACATCTCCCGCTGTAGGGCAAACCGAGAACGGTGTCACCATCGTCATTCGTCACTTCGGGCCGACAGCATCCACAGGGCTGCAGCGCCCGCAGGAACGCCCACGGCCCGCCACCGGAGGGGATTCCAGCAACGGGCCGTGAACGGCAGTCAGGCGAGCACCTACTCAAGTAGGCCGCTTTCCACCAGGGCGATGCCCTGCAGTTCGGCTTCCGCCCGGTCTTCTGGCCCCCACTCGATGCTCAGCCGCTCCGCCTGCTGCTTCGGCCACAGGGTCACCCGCAGGTGCAGGTCAGCGAGCAAACGGCTACGCGACTCCGGCGAAGCCTCCCATGCATCCGCCATGGTCCGGCCGGTGGGAACCTGGACCTCCCGCACCTCCGGGTCGTGAGCGGCCCGCAGAGCGGCGTAGGCGGCTTCTAGCTCTGCCTCCATCTCGCCGAGGGTCGCCAGCATCAGCGGCCCGGCGGTGGCCATGCGCTCCCCCAGTCGGCGGGCTTGCTCCTGAGCGGCGATCATCTCGGCAGAAAGATCGTTCCCACCTTCCAGTCGGACTACGTGCTCAGCGAACTGCCCCCAGGTATGCAGGAATTCGGCCTCCACCCGCTGATCCAGCGTCTCTGCGTAGATCGTCACGTGACCAGCCTTGCAGCGGTACAGCGGTACGCCCTTGTCGCTGGTTCCGCCATTGAGCCTGCCGTCGCAGCGATAGCAGAACGCCAGACCAGCAACCAGGGGAGTCGCCCGGCGGGGTGCACGGTCGGTGCCGGTGGCCAGCGCGAGTAGACGTTCCCGGACGGCCTTGGCTTCGGCGGCAGTCAGGATCGGGTCGGCGAACTGAACCGGCGTGACGCCATCGGCAGCCAGCACCAGGGCGCCTTTGTGGGCACGGTGACCCCGGAGCGTCGGCGACTTCAGGAGTCTGCGCCACTGGGGTTCAGACAAGCCGACCATGCGGGCGGTTCCCGCTACCGTGCCATCGCTGATCAGCTTGGCCACAGCAGCGCGGATGAGTTCGGCTTGCGCAGCGTCGACGGCGAGATAGGCCGCACCGTCCCGCCGGGTGATCTGGTATCCGAACGGCGCTCTCCCGCTGGACCACCGTCCTTGCGTCCGGCGCGTCTCGTGCCCTTCGCTGATACGAGCAGCGATCATGCTGCGTTCCCACTCAGCGAGTGCAGCGAGGACGTTCCCCACCATGCGGCCGGTTGGCGTGCTGGTGTCGATCGTGTTGTCTGTGGTCGCGATCTTGGCCCCGTAGGCTTCCGCCCACGCCACCAGCCGCAGGAACTCGCTCATGCTGCGGGCGTAGCGGTCCAGCTTCCATGCGATCACCACATCAGGCGTTGCCGCCATCAGCGCTGACATGCCCTTGCGCTGCTCCAGCGGCTTGGCTCCGCTGACGCCTACGTCTATGTACTCGACGGATGCGGCAGGGTCGTGCCCATGGGCGGTAAGCCACTGATGGGCAGCAGCGCGCTGAGTCTCGATTGAAGCGCTGTCGTCACTCTCGCGGGACAGTCGCAGGTAGATCGCCGTGCTGGTCATGCACTCGAAGCTACCTGCGTTTGCCCTCGATGGAGGTGAACATCGCGTCGGTGCGGTTGGGCAGCCCCGACTCGCGGACCACGCGGACCGCGTCGGCCACGTACGCACCGACGTCCTCGCCGACGCCGAGCGGGGTGACGGAGAAGGCGACGATCACGCCTCGACCACGCCTTCCTTGAGCTCCTTGCGCGCACGGGCCGCGATGACGCTGTCCTCGGCCTCACGGCGCAGCCTGCGCTCGGCGAAGAAGCCGCCGGTGGGCAGGACGGAGAGCAGGAAGTACAGCGCGGCGCGGCCGAGCGGCCACTTGGTGCGGTTCCAGGCGTCCAGCCAGAACAGGACGTAGAGGAGGAAGAAAGCAGCGTGAACGTAGCCCATGACCCGGACCGCGTCGAAGTCCGTGGTGCGCTTGAGCACCGAGCAGACCAGCAGGATCAGGAACGACACCGCCTCTGGGGCGGAGACCAGGCGGAGCCGGTTGAGGGCGGAGGCGGTCTTGGTGTCCACGGGACCTCACTATCGGGACAGGGACTGCGGCGGGCGTCGACGCTGCGATCAGGATGTTTGTGAATGCGATCACAAGTGGCCCACCCATTATCACCCGGCCCTCCGGCCGCCCTGCCCCCGGGTCCCCCGGGGGACAGGTGAACCGTCGGCGGGCCGGACGCGTCCCCCTCCATGACGAACCGCCCTGACGAGGAAGAAGCGGATGAAGCTGGACTGGGACCGCCGGCACTGCGCCCGGCGCGGGCACATCACGTACGCGCCCGACGAGGCGCACCTGCGGGAGCGGCTGCGCGCCGAGACCGCGCTGGGGGAGGTGTGGCGCTGCCTGCGCTGCGGCGACTTCGCCCTGGGCCCGCCGCACGGCTCGGGTCCGGCCGACCGGGCACCCGAGGTGCCGCGCGGACGCGCGCTGCGCGACCTGTTCATCCTGCGCTTCCTGGCGGTGGAGCGGCTGCTGCGCGGGGTGTTCATCGTCATCGCGGCGTGGGCGGTGTGGCGGTTCAGCAACTCGCAGGACTCGGTGCGCCGCTTCTTCGAGGAGAACCTCACCGTCTTCCGGCCGGTCTTCCGGCACTTCCACTACGACCTCGAGCACTCCCCCGTCGTGGACACCATCCGCCGCACCTTCGAGTACAAGCACTCGACCCTGCTCATCGTGGCGGGCGCGCTGCTCGCGTACGCGGTGATCGAGATCGTCGAGGCCGTCGGCCTGTGGGCGGCCAAGCGGTGGGCGGAGTACCTGACGGTGGTGGCGACCGCGGCCTTCCTGCCGCTGGAGGTCTGGGAGCTCACCGAGAAGGTGAGCTACCTCAAGATCGGCACGCTCGTCCTCAACCTCCTCGCCGTCCTCTACATCCTGCTCTCCAAGCGGCTGTTCGGGCTGCGCGGCGGCCACGCCGCCTTCGAGGCCGAGCGCCGCGGCGCCTCGCTGCTGGAGGTCGAGGAGGCGGCGGGAGCACCGCAGGGAACCGGTGGACATCATGTGACGAGGACCCTGGTGACGGGTTCCTCCCGGACGGATACGGTCTGACCCGTGGCTCAGTTTCGATTGCAGGGCAGCAAGGTGCTCGCCGTGGACATGGCCGGCGACGCCGTGAAGGCGAAGAACGGCTCGATGGTCGCGTACGACGGCCAGATGAGCTTCAAGAAGATGTCCGGGGGCGGCGAGGGTCTGCGCGGCATGGTGACCCGGCGGCTGACCGGCGAGTCGATGGAGGTCATGGAGGTGCGCGGGCAGGGCACCTGCTACTTCGCCGACCGCGCGAGCGAGATCAACCTCGTACGGCTGAACGGCGAGAAGCTCTACGTCGAGGCCAGCAACCTGCTGGCCACCGAGGCGACGCTGCGCACCGGCACCACCTTCACCGGGCTGCGCGGCGCATCGCAGGGCAACGGGCTGTTCACCACCACGGTGGAGGGTGCCGGCCAGGCGGCGATCACCTCCGACGGCCCGGCGGTGGTGCTGCGCGTCGCCCCCGGGCTGCCGCTGCAGGTGGACCCGGGCGCGTACGTGGCGCACACCGGCAACCTCCGGCAGCACTTCCAGGCCGGCATCAGTTGGCGGACGATGATCGGCGAGTCGGGCGGCGAGTCCTTCCAGATCCGCTTCGAGGGCGACGGCCTGGTGTACGTGCAGCCGAGCGAGCGCAACACCATCGGGGGGCAGGTCTGATGCCCTTCACCCGCATCAACTCGAAGATGGTCGAGGCCCAGGTGCTGCCGGGGCAACGGCTGTTCAGCCAGCGCGGCGCGATGCTGGCCTACCGGGGGAACGTCACCTTCACCCCGAACGTGCAGGGCGGCCAGGGCGGCATCGGCTCGATGATCGGCCGCCGGCTGGCAAACGAGGCGACCCCGCTGATGACCGTCGAGGGCCACGGCTCGGTGATGTTCGGGCACGGCGGCCACCACGTGCACTGCGTCGACCTGACCGGCGACACCCTGTACGTCGAGGCGGACCGGCTGCTGGCCTTCGACGGCTCGCTGCGGCAGGGCACGATGTTCATGGGGTCCCAGGGCGGCGTCATGGGCGTCATCCGCGGCCAGGTCACCGGGCAGGGGCTGTTCACCACGACCCTTCAGGGGCACGGCGCGGTCGCGGTGATGGCGCACGGCGGCGTCATCGAGCTGCCGATCACCCCGCAGCGCCCGGTGCACGTCGACCCCCAGGCGTACGTCGCCCACCGCGGCGACGTGCGCAACAAGCTGTCCACCGCGCTCGGCTGGCGCGACATGGTGGGCCGCGGCTCCGGCGAGGCGTTCCAGCTGGAGCTGTCGGGTCACGGCACGGTCTACGTACAGGCGAGCGAGGAGAAGCTGTGACCCCGAACGGGCCGGTCGTCCACGACCCCTACACGCTGCCGGTCGACGACAACGTCAACCCGTACGCCTTCAGCGTCGACCTCAAGGGCCAGTGGTTCCTGCAGAAGGGGAAGATGATCGCCTACTACGGGCAGATCAGCTTCCACGGCATCGGCCACGGGGCACTCGACGGCCTGATCCGCAGCAACTTCCACTCCCCGCTGCACGCCGCGGACTGGGTGGTCGCCGAGGGCCAGGGCAAGATGATCCTCGCCGACCGGGCGTTCGACGTGAACTCCTACGACCTGGAGGACGGCAACCTGACCATCCGGTCGGGCAACCTGCTGGCCTTCCAGCCGGGCCTGTCGCTCAAGCAGTCGATCATTCCCGGCTTCCTCACCCTGATCGGCACGGGGAAGTTCGTGGCGGCCTCCAACGGCGCCGTGCACTTCGTCGAGCCCCCCGTCCGCGTCGACCCGCAGGCCCTGGTGGGGTGGGCGGACTGCCCCTCTCCCTGCCACCATTACGACCACGGGTACATGCGTGGCGTCCTGGGCGGCCTGCGGGCGCTGACCGGCGTCGGCGGCACCTCGGGCGAGGAGCACCAGTTCGAGTTCGTCGGCGCGGGGCAGGTACTCCTCCAGTCGAGTGAGGTCCTCATGCCCGAGCAGGCCACGGGCGCGGTGCCGCACGAGGCCGGTGTCCCGGGCGGCGGAACGGGCGCCCCGGGCATGGCGCAGGGCGTGCCGAGGCTCCCGGGACAACTCGGGGACCTGCAGCGCCGCTTCGGTCTGTGACCCTACCGACACGTATAGGGACCCCAAATAATCCGGATTTCAACTTTCTAGGTATAATTCCAGCATGGAGACAGAGACCGGCACCCTTTGGCTGACCGCCGACGAGCAGCGCACCTGGCGCACCCACCTGGAGGTCAGCAAGTTGCTGACGCACCAGCTCGAACGGGACCTGCAGCCGTTCGGTCTGACGTACAACGACTACGAGATCCTGGTGAACCTCTCGGAGTCGCCCGAGCACCGCATGCGGATGAGCGACCTGGCCCGCGCCACCCTGCAGTCCAAGAGCCGGCTGTCGCACCAGATCAGCCGCATGGAGACCGCGGGCCTGGTCCGCCGCGAGAACTGCGAGTCCGACCGGCGCGGGCTGTTCGCCGTCCTCACCGAGGACGGCTGGGAGACCATGCGCAAGGTCGCCCCGCACCACGTCGCCGCCGTACGGGAGCACTTCATCGACCTGCTCCCCGCCGAGGACCTGGCGGCCCTGCGCAGGGCCCTCAACCCGGTCGCGGATCACCTTCGCGCGGTACGCGGCAAGGCCTGACCCGCCCCCGGCGCCCCCTGGGCCCGCGCCCTGCGGCGCGGGCCTCAGGTCTGCTCGGTGAGGCCCGCCACCAGCTCGTCGGCGGCGGCGTACGGGTCCAGCTCCCCGGCGACGATGCGTTCGGCGAGCGTGCCGAGCCGACGGTCGCCGTGGAGGTCGCCGATACGCTCGCGCAGCGTGGTGACGGCGATGTGCTCGACCTCCAGGGCCGCACGGCGCAGCCTGCGCTCCGCGAGCACGCCGTGCTCCTCCATCCAGGCGCGGTGCTTCTCCAGGACCTCGACCACCTCGTCGATGCCCTCGCCGCGGGCGGCGACCGTCTTGACGATCGGGGGGCGCCAGTCGCCCGGCCGGCGGGCCTCGCCCAGGCCCAGCATGTGGTTGAGCTCGCGGGCGGTCGCGTCGGCGCCGTCCCGGTCGGCCTTGTTGACGACGTACACGTCGCCGATCTCGAGGATGCCCGCCTTCGCCGCCTGGATGCCGTCGCCCATGCCCGGGGCGAGCAGCACCACGGAGGTGTCGGCCTGCGCGGCGATCTCCACCTCGGACTGGCCGACGCCGACGGTCTCCACCAGGATCACCTCGCAGCCGGCCGCGTCGAGCACCCGGATCGCCTGCGGCGCGGCCCAGGCCAGACCGCCCAGGTGGCCGCGGGTGGCCATGGAGCGGATGTAGACGCCGGGGTCGGAGGCGTGGTCGCTCATCCGGACCCGGTCGCCGAGCAGGGCGCCCCCGCTGAACGGCGAGGACGGGTCCACGGCCAGCACGCCGACCCGCTTGCCGGCCCGCCGGTACGCCGAGACCAGCGCGGACGTCGACGTGGACTTGCCGACGCCGGGCGAGCCGGTCAGGCCCACCACATACGCGCCACCGGTCAGCGGCGCGAGCGCGGACATCACCTCGCGGAGCTGCGGGGACGCCCCCTCCACCAGTGAGATCAGCCGGGCGACCGCCCGCGGGCGGCCCTGCCGTGCCTGCTCCACCAGGGTGGGGACGTCCATCGTCGCGCTCCTTGTTGCCTTTCAGGGGCTCGGTTCGCCTTCGGTTCGCTCAGCCGTCGCCGACAGTCGACCGCGTTCGCCCGCTCGTTCCTCGCAGGCTCCGCGCTCTCCCTCTCGGCAGCGGCCGCTCCCCTTCGGCTCACTCGCCGTTCGTGCCGTTACTTGCCGGTACTTCCGCTACTTGCCCGGTACGCGGATGATCAGGGCGTCGCCCTGGCCGCCGCCACCGCACAGGGCCGCCGCGCCCACACCGCCGCCGCGGCGCTTGAGCTCCAGTGCCAGGTGCAGGACGATGCGGGCGCCGGACATGCCGATCGGGTGACCGAGGGCGATGGCACCGCCGTTGACGTTCACCTTTTCAGGTGTCACGCCCAGGTCCTTCATGGACTGCACGGACACCGCCGCGAAGGCCTCGTTGATCTCGATGAGGTCCAGGTCGCCGACGGACAGCCCGTCCTTCTTCAGGGCGTGCGCGATGGCGTTGGACGGCTGCGACTGCAGCGAGTTGTCCGGGCCCGCCACATTGCCGTGGGCGCCGATCTCGGCGATCCACTCCAGGCCCAGTTCCTCGGCCTTGGCCTTGCTCATCACGACCACCGCGGCGGCGCCGTCGGAGATCTGCGAGGAGGTGCCCGCGGTGATCGTGCCCTCCTTGCTGAAGGCCGGGCGCAGCTTGGCCAGCGACTCGACCGTGGTCTCGGCGCGGATGCCCTCGTCCTTGGCGAAGACCACCGGCTCGCCCTTGCGCTGCGGGATCTCCACCGGGGTGATCTCGGCCTCGAACAGGCCGTTCTTCTGCGCGGCGGCCGCCCGCTGGTGGGACAGCGCGGCGACCTCGTCCTGCTCGGCGCGGCCGATGCCCAGGCGCGTGTTGTGCTTCTCGGTCGACTCGCCCATGGCGATGTTCTCGAAGGCGTCGGTGAGACCGTCGTACGCCATGGCGTCCAGCATCTGGACGGCGCCGTACTTGAAGCCCTCGCGGGACTTCGGCAGCAGGTGCGGGGCGTTGGTCATCGACTCCTGGCCGCCGGCCACGACGATGTCGAACTCACCCGCCCGGATCAACTGGTCGGCGAGCGCGATGGCGTCAAGGCCGGACAGGCAGACCTTGTTGATCGTCAGCGCCGGCACGCTCATCGGGATGCCGGCCTTGACGGCGGCCTGACGCGCCGGGATCTGCCCGGCACCCGCCTGGAGTACCTGGCCCATGATCACGTACTGCACCTGGTCGCCGCCGATGCCGGCCCGGTCCAGCGCGGCCTTGATGGCGACGGCGCCGAGTTCGGCACCGGAGAAGCTGCGCAGCGAGCCGAGCAGCCGGCCCATGGGGGTGCGCGCACCCGCGACGATCACGGACGTTCGTGCCTGGCTGGTCATGACGCGGCCCCTTTGCACGGAGGGAATGTTAACGATGGTTTTCGAGGGTGCTGTCAATGTACTGAGGGGTGGAGCCGGCGGTCACCCGGCAGACGGTGTGATCGCGCGCACGTTGCGTGACCACGCCGACCGGCGGTCCACTGGAGCCATGCTGACGCGAATCGACCACATCGGCATCGCCTGCTTCGACCTCGACAAGACCGTCGAGTTCTACCGTGCCACCTACGGCTTCGAGGTGTTCCACACCGAGGTGAACGAGGAGCAGGGCGTGCGCGAGGCCATGCTGAAGATCAACGAGACCTCCGACGGCGGGGCCTCCTACCTGCAGCTGCTGGAGCCCACCCGCGAGGACTCCACCGTCGCCAAGTGGCTGGCCAAGAACGGCGAGGGGGTGCACCACATCGCCTTCGGCACCGAGGACGTCGACGCGGACGCCGCGGCCGTCCGCGACAAGGGCGTGCGGGTGCTCTACGACAGCCCGCGGGGGGGCTCCATGGGGTCGCGGATCACCTTCCTGCACCCCAAGGACTGCCACGGAGTGCTCACCGAGCTCGTCACCTCGGCCAAGGACCACTGACCGGAGACGACTCGCCCCGGTAGAGTGGCCTGGCGACCCCGGGGTGGGCTGGGGTACCTGCCCGCGCCTCGGCGTGGGATCGGACACAATTCTCCGCAAGGCCCCGCGGTAAACGGGGCCCCGGGGAATCTCACTCGGTTGGCGGGTGGGTACACCAGGAGACGGATGGGACCGCGGAGTGCGGGGCTACGACCGCTACGAGGTTGAGGACGACCACCTCTCGCAGTTCGAGGCCGAGATGGAGCGGCTTCGTAAGGAACGGGACAAGGTCGTCCAGCATGCCGAAGACCTCGGCTACCAGGTCGAGGTGTTGCGCGCCAAGCTGCACGAGGCGCGCCGCAACCTCGCGACCCGTCCTGCCTACGACAACCTCGGCCACCAGGCCGACCAGTTGCTGCGCAACGCCCAGATCCAGGCGGATCAGCTGCGCGCCGACGCCGAGCGGGAGTTGCGCGAGGCCCGCGCGGCCACCCAGCGCCTCCTCCAGGAGCAGGCCGAGCACCAGGCCCGCGTCGAGGCGGAGTGGCACGCCGAGGCCGTCGCCCGGCGCCGCAGGCTCGACGAGGAGCTGGCCGAGCGCCGCACCAACGTCGAGAGCCATGTCAACGAGAACGTGGCCTGGGCCGAGCAGTTGCGCGCCCGCGCCGAGTCCCAGGCCCGCCGCCTCATGGAGGAGACCCGCGCCGAGTCGGAGGCCGCGCTGGCCGCCGCCCGCGCCGAGGCGCAGCGGATCGCCGAGAGTGCCCGGGACCGGCTGGAGTCGGAGTCCTCGACCGCGCGCGCCGAGGCCGAGCAGCTGCTGCGCCGTGCCCGCGCGGACGCGGAGCGGCTGCTGAACGCCGCTGCCGGCCAGGCCCAGGAGGCCACCACCCAGGCCGAGCAGCTGCGCGCCTCCACCCGGAACGCCGCCGAGAGCGCCCGCACCCAGGCCGGCGAGCTGTCCCGGGCCGCCGAGGACAAGTTGCGCGAGGCCGAGGAGAAGCTGCGCGAGGCGCAGAGCGAGGCCGAGCGGCTGCGCGAGGAGGCCGCCTCCAACGCCGCCAAACGGCTGGCCACCGTCGACGCCGACAACGAGCAGCGCACCCGTACGGCCAAGGCCGAGGTGGCCCGGCTGGTCGCCGAGGCGACCAAGGAGGCCGAGGCCGCCAAGGCCGAGGCCGAGCAGATCCTCGCCGACGCCAAGGCCGAGGCCGAGCGGCTGCGCAGCCAGGCCCAGGAGACCGCCAGGTCGGAGGCTGCCGAGGACGCGGCCGCGGCCCTCGCCAAGGCGGCCCGCACCGCCGAGGAGGTCCTCAACAAGGCCACCGAGGACGCCCGTGCCACCACCCGCGCGGCGAGCGAGGAGGCCGAGCGCATCCGCCGCGAGGCGGAGGCCGAGGCGGACCGGCTGCGCGGCCAGGCCGAGGAGTCGGCCGAGGAGCTGCTCGGCACCGCCAAGGACGACACCAAGGAGTACCGCGCCAAGACGGTCGAGCTGCAGGAGGAGGCCCGCAGGCTGCGGGGCGAGGCCGAGCAGCTGCGCGCCGAGGCGGTCGCCGAGGGCGAGCGCATCCGCGGCGAGGCGCGGCGCGAGGCCGTGCAGCAGATCGAGGAGGCGGCCCGGTCCGCCGAGGAGCTGCTGACCAAGGCGAAGGCCGACGCCGCGGAGCACCGGCAGAAGGCGACCGCCGACTCCGAGAAGGTCCGTACCGAGGCGATCGAGCGTGCCGCGAGCCTGCGCAAGCAGGCCGACGAGCTGCTGGAGCGTGCCCGGGGCGAGGCCGAGCAGCTGCGCGCCGAGGCCGAGCAGCAGGCCGAGCAGGTCCGGGAGGAGGCCGAGGGCGCCGGCCGGCTGGCGCGCGAGGAGGCCGAGCGGGCCGCCCAGCGGCTGCGCGACGAGGCCGAGGCCGATCTGGTCCGGCTGCGCGAGGAGGCCGAGCGCCGCATCACCGCGGCCGAGGAGGCACTGCGCGAGGCCCGCGCCGAGGCGGAGCGGCTTCGCCGCGAGACCGCCGAGGAGGCGGCCGCGCTGCGCACGGAGGTCGCCGAGCGGGTCCGCGGGCTGCAGGAGCAGGCCGAGCAGGAGACGGCGCGGCTGCGGGACGAGGCCGCCGCCGACGCGTCGCAGACCCGGGCCGAGGCCGAGCAGCTCGCCGTACGGCTGCGGGGCGACGCCGCCGCCGAGGCCGAGCAGTTGCGCACCGAGGCGCAGGAGACCGCCGACCGGGTCCGCGCGGAGGCGCAGGAGACCGCGGGACGGCTGCGGGCCGAGGCGGCCGAGGCGCTGTCCGCCGCCCAGGAGGAGGCCGCACGCCGCCGACGGGAGGCCGAGGAGCTGCTGGCGGCAGCCCGCGGTGAGGCGGAGCAGGAGCGCGCGCAGGCCGGTCGCGAGGGCGAGGAGCTGCTGGCGGCAGCCCGCAAGCGGGTGGAGGAGGCCGGCGCCGAGGCGGAACGGCTGGTCGCCGAGGCCGAGCGGCACGCGGCCGAGCTGGTCGGCGCGGCCGAGCAGACCGCCCAGCAGGTGCGGGACTCGGTGGGCGGGCTGCACGAGCAGGCCGAGGAGGAGATCGCCGGGCTGCGCTCGGCGGCCGAGCACGCCGCGGAGCGCCTGCGGGCCGAGGCCCAGGAGGCCGCGGACCGGCTGCACGCGGACGCCAACGCCGAACGCGAGCGCGCCACCGAGGACGCCCAGCGGCTGCGTCGCGAGGCGCAGGAGGAGGCCGAGGAGGCCCGGCAGCTGGCCGACCGCACCGTCGGCGAGGCCATCGAGGAGGCCGACCGGCTGCGGACGGAGACCCGCGACGAGGCCAACCGGCAGCGGACGGATGCCGCCGAGCAGGCCGACCGGCTGCTCACCGAGGCGATCGAGGAGGCCGACCGGCTCCGCGCCGACGCCGCCGCCCGGGCCGAGGAGACCGTGGGCAAGGCGCAACGCGACGCCGAGCGGCTGGGCATCCTCGCCAAGGACGCCCTCGACTCCGCGGAGCGCGACGCCGAGGAGCGCCGCCGCGCGGCCGAGGAGTCACTGGGCACCGCCGAGGCGGAGGCCCGCCGCATCGTGGACGAGGCGCGTGACACGGCCAACAAGCGCCGCACGGAGGCGGCCCAGCAGGCCGATCAGCTGATCACCAAGGCCCGCGCGGAGGCCGAGCGGCTGAGCATCCTCGCCAAGGACGCCCTGGAGTCCGCCGAACGCGACGCCGAGGCGGCCCGCGCGGAGTCCGACCGGATCCGGGACGAGGCGCGCGAGGACGCCAACAAGCGTCGTGCCGAGGCGGCGGAGCAGGCGGACGAGCTCATCTCCGAGGCGCAGGGCGAGGCCGTCAAGATCAGCACCGCCGCGGAGGAGCATGCCGACACCATGGTCGGCGCGGCCCGCAAGGAGGCCGACCGGATCGTCGCCGAGGCCACCTCGGAGAGCAACGGAATGGTGGAGCGGGCCCGTACGGACGCCGACACGCTGCTGGAGGAGGCCCGCAGGGACGCCACCGCCATCCGCGAGCGCGCGCAGGAGCTGCGGCAGCGGGTCGAGGCCGAGGTCGAGGAACTGCACGAGCGGGCACGCAACGAGGCGGCCGCCACGATGAAGTCGGCGGGAGAGCGGGTCGACAAGCTGGTCGAGGCCGCCACCGAGCAGCTGGAGAAGGCGGAGGCCAAGGCCCGCGAACTGGTCGCGGACGCCGAGGCCAAGGCCGAGGAGACCCGGTCCAGCGCGAGCGCCGAGGCGAGCAAGGTCCGTATCGCCGCGGTGAAGAAGGCCGAGGAACTGCTCAAGGGTGCCGAGCAGAAGAAGAACGGCACGGAGCGCGAGGCGGAGCGGGTGCTGAGCGAGGCCCGCGTCGAGGCCGAGCGCATCGTGACCGAAGGCAAGAAGGAGCTCGAGGTGCTGAGCCGGCGCCGCCAGGACATCAACGCGGAAATCACCCGCGTGCAGGATGTCCTTGAGGCACTGGAGTCATTCCAGCAGCCGATCGACGGGGGAAAGAGCAACAGTCAGAACGCCCCACAGAACGGTAAGAACGCGGTCACTGCCGGAGCATCGGCCGGTACGACCCGGACAGGGAGCAAGCGGTCCGACGATGCGCCACTCGATTGAGCGGTCATTGTGCACAGTTACTGGACAGTGACTGTAAGACACGCCGCTTCGGCCCCTAGGATTCCCCCTATCACCCCACCCGGTCTGAATTGACAGGATCCCCATGAGCGACACTTCCTCCCCCTTCGGCTTCGAGCTCGTGCGGCGCGGATACGACCGCGGGCAGGTGGACGACCGCATCACCAAGCTCGTCGCCGACCGTGACAGTGCACTGGCCCGGATCAACGCGCTGGAGAAGCGCATCGAGGAGCTTCACCTCGAGACCCAGAACGCGCAGGCGCAGGTCAACGACGCCGAGCCGTCCTACGCGGGTCTCGGCGCGCGCGTCGAGAAGATCCTCCGTCTCGCCGAGGAGGAGGCGAAGGACCTGCGCGAGGAGGCCCGCCGCGCCGCCGAGCAGCACCGCGAGCTGGCCGAGTCCGCCGCCACCCAGGTGCGCAACGACGCCGAGTCCTACGCCGCCGAGCGCAAGGCCAAGGCCGAGGACGAGGGCGAGCGCATCGTCGAGAAGGCCAAGGGTGAGGCCGGCCAGCTGCGCGCCGACGCGCAGAAGGACGCGCAGGCCAAGCGCGAGGAGGCGGACGCCCTCTTCGAGGAGACCCGCGCCAAGGCGGCCCAGGCCGCGGCCGACTTCGAGACCAACCTGGCCAAGCGCCGCGAGCAGTCCGAGCGCGACCTCGCCTCCCGTCAGGCCAAGGCCGAGAAGCGTCTCGCCGAGATCGAGCACCGTGCCGAGCAGCTCCGGCTGGAGGCCGAGAAACTGCGCACCGACGCCGAGCGCCGTGCCCGCCAGACGGTGGAGACCGCGCAGCGCCAGGCCGAGGACATCGTGGCCGACGCGAACGCCAAGGCGGACCGCATCCGCAGCGAATCCGAGCGCGAGCTGGCGGCGCTCACCAACCGCCGCGACAGCATCAACGCCCAGCTGACCAACGTCCGCGAGATGCTGGCCACGCTGACCGGTGCGGCGGTCGCCGCGGCCGGCGCCCCCGCCGACGACGAGCCCGTCTCGCGCGGCGTCCCGGCCCAGCGCTGACGCTCCGCGAAGTACCCGCGCGCATCGAGCCCCCCGCCTCCTCGGCAGGGGGCTCGGTCGTGTCCGGGAGAGCGCAAACGGGGGCGGGAATTCCGCGTGCATCGCGCGCCACGGCCAAATAGTGTATGCGGCATGATCGAGCTGCAGGGGCTGACCAAGCGGTACGGCGACAAGACCGCGGTGGACGACCTCACCTTCACGGTGCGGCCGGGGGTGGTCACCGGCTTCCTCGGCCCCAATGGGGCGGGCAAGTCGACGACGATGCGCATGATGCTGGACCTGGACAATCCGACCAGTGGCAGCATCCGCATCGACGGCAAGCACTACCGCGAGCTCCACGAACCACTCAAGCACATCGGGGCGTTGCTCGAGGCCAAGGCCATCCACGGCGGCCGCACGGCGTACAACCATCTGCTGTGCCTGGCCCAGTCCAACCGCATCCCGGCCCGCCGGGTCGACGAGGTGCTGGAGATCGTCGGTCTCGCGCCCGTCGCCAAGAAGCGTTCCAAAGGGTTCTCCCTCGGCATGGGACAGCGTCTCGGCATCGCCGCGGCGCTGCTCGGCGACCCGGAGATCCTGATGTTCGACGAACCGGTCAACGGACTGGACCCGGAGGGCATCCACTGGATCCGCAACCTGATGAAGGGGCTGGCCGCCCAGGGCCGCACGATCTTCGTCTCCAGCCACCTCATGAGCGAGATGGCGCTGACCGCCGAGCACCTGATCGTGATCGGTCGCGGGAAGCTGATGGCGGACACGACGATGGCGGACTTCATCGCCGAGAACTCCCGCTCCTACGTCCGCGTCCGCACCCCGGAGCCGGAGAAGTTCAAGGACACGCTGACGGCCGCGTCGATCACCGCGGTGGTCAACGATGAGGGCGCCTTCGAGATCGAGGGCACGGAATCCGCCAAGATCGGTGAACTCGCCGCCCGCAATCAGCTGGTGCTGCACGAGCTCAGCCCCCAGCAGGCCTCCCTGGAGCAGGCCTTCATGCAACTCACCGCCGAGTCGGTGGAGTACCACGCCGGCGGGCCCACAGCGGAGGGCGGCGAGGCCGCCTCCTCCGCGCCCCAGTGGGGCTCCACCTGGAACTCGCACGCCGGAAAGGAAGCCTGACATGGCAGCGACCACCGCTGTTCTGCAGTCGGAGTGGACCAAGGTCAGGACCGTCCGGTCGACCATGTGGACGCTGGCCTCCGCCACCGTCCTGACCATCGTCATCAGCGGTCTGTTCTGCCTGCTCTTCCGCACCCAGTGGGACAACCTCGACGAGGGCGCCCGCGCCCAGTTCGACGCCACCAGCCAGAGCCTGTCCGGCCTGTTCTTCGGCCAGCTCGCACTGATCACCTTCGGCGTGCTGATCATCTCCAGCGAGTACAGCACCGGCATGATCAGGGCCTCGCTCTCGGCGGTGCCGCAGCGCGCGACGTTCTACCTCTCCAAGATCGCCGTCGCGGCCGGGATCACCTTCGTCCTCGGGGTGATCGTCAGCTTCGTCTCCTTCTTCATCGGGCAGGCCGTCCTCGGCGGCGACCACGACACCTCGATCAGCGATCCGGGTGTGCTGCGCGCGGTCTTCGGGGCCGGCCTCTACATGACGCTGATGGTGCTCTTCGCCGTCGGCGTCGCGACGATGCTGCGCAGCCCGCTGGTCTCGCTGGGCATCCTCATCCCCTTCTTCTTCCTGGTCTCCGGGATCCTGTCGGCCGTGCCGGGTGCCAAGGACGTCGCCCGGTACTTCCCCGACCAGGCCGGCAGCAAGATCATGCGGGCCACGATCGCCCCGGACGACCCCGCGCCGTACAGCGCGTGGGGTGGACTCGGCATCATGGCGCTGTGGGTGATCGTGGCCCTGATCGGCGGCTATGCGCTGCTGAAGAAGCGGGACGCCTGACCACTCCCGGGCAATTCGGGCCTCACGGGGCGGGAACCGATCCCGCCCCGCCAGCCTCCTCATCCTCATGGGGGCGAACGCCGCCCCACGCACTGTTCGTCGAGGGGCGGAACATGATCGAGGCAGTCGGCCTCACCAAGACCTACGGCAGCAAGACGGCCGTGTACAACCTGTCCTTCCAGGTGCGGCCCGGCATGGTGACCGGCTTCCTCGGACCCAACGGCTCCGGGAAGTCCACCACGATGCGGATGATCCTGGGCCTGGACACCCCGACCGCGGGACGGGTGACCGTCGGCGGGCAGCCGTTCCGGCAGTTGCCCAACGCCCCGCGCCGGGTGGGCGCGCTGCTGGACGCCAAGGCCGTGCACGGCGGGCGCAGCGCTCGCCAGCACCTGCTGTGCCTGGCCCAGTTGTCCGGGATCCCGGCCCGCCGGGTGGACGAGGTGCTGGGCGTGGTGGGCCTCCAGGAGGTCGCGGGCAGGCGCTCCAAGGGCTTCTCGCTCGGCATGGGGCAGCGCCTCGGCATCGCGGCGGCGCTGCTGGGCGACCCGGAGGTGCTGCTCTTCGACGAGCCGGTCAACGGCCTGGACCCGGAGGGCATTCACTGGGTGCGCCATCTGATGCGCAAGCTCGCCTCGGAGGGCCGTACGGTCTTCGTCTCCTCGCACCTGATGAGCGAGATGGCCCTGACCGCGGACCATCTGATCGTGATCGGCCGCGGGCAACTGCTCGCCGACATGAGCGTCAAGGACTTCATCGCCCGCAACTCCACCGGCTTCGCCGTGGTCCGCACCCCTGACGTGGCCGCGGACCGCGAGAAGCTGACGAAGTCGCTGACCGACGCGGGTGCGCAGGTGCGGCAGGAACAGGACGGCGCGCTGCGTGTGACCGGTCTGGAGCTGCCGCGGATCAGCGACCTCGCCCACGACGCCGAGGTGCGGCTGTGGGAGCTGTCGCCCCACCAGGCCTCGCTCGAGGAGGCCTACATGCGGCTCACCAACGGCGCCGTCGACTACCGCTCCACCGCCGATCCCCGGCAGGGCCTGCAGCAGCCGGCCGGTGCGCCCGCGCCCGGCGGCTGGGGCATGCCGTCGCAGCCGCCGTACCCGCAGCCCGTTCCGCAGCAGCCGCCCAACGGCTACGGCTACGGCTACGGACAGCAGCAGCCTCCGGCGCAGCCGGGCCCCGGGGCGGCACCGGCCGTGCCCGTGAGCCCGTACGCGCAGCCACCCGTGCCGCCCGGTGCGCCCGTGCCGCCGCCCGCGCCCGGTGCGCCCGCCGCTCCGCCCGCCCCGCAGCCGACCCAGCCCGTCGAGGACGCCCGATGACCGCCCCCGTCCACAGCCCGGCCCCGCAGTTCTCCTCCACCCTCCCGGTGCAGAAGACCCACCTCGGCCACGCGCTGAGGTCCGAGTGGACCAAGATCCGTACGGTGCGCTCCACGATCTGGACGCTCGGCGTCATGCTGGTGCTGATCCTCGGCATCAACCTGCTCGTCGTCGGCCTGGCCTCGGCCGAGAACGTCTCCGACCCCGTGCTCGGCTTCGGCCTGTTCGGGGTGCTCCTCGGTCAGCTCTGCGTCATGACCCTCGGCGTACTGGTGATCAGCTCCGAGTACGGCACGGGCATGATCCGCACGACCCTCACGGCCTGCCCGCAGCGCGGCCGGGTGCTCACCGCGAAGGCGATCGTCTTCTTCGCGCTGACCTTCACCGTCACCACCGTGGCGTGCGCGCTCACCGCGCTGATGAACTACGCCACCTTTGGCGGCAAGCCGGTGGGCGAGGGCTCCTTCCTGGGCCCCCGGCTCGTCGTCGAGGACGGCCTCACCACCGCCAGCGGCACCCAGTGGCTCGGTGCCACCGCCGGTGTCGGCCTGTACGTGGCCCTGCTCGGGTTGCTCTCCCTGGCCGTGGGCGCGCTGCTGCGGCACTCGGCGGGCGCGATCACCACGATGATGGGCGTGGTCCTGCTGCCGCTGATCGTCGCGATCTTCATGCAGTCGGAGAGCCTGCGCAAGGTGCAGGAGAAGCTGATCGAGTACTCCTCCCCCAACGCCATCGCGTCGCTCTACCAGATGCCGATGCTGGAGAACGGCGACGCCGACGGCGTGCGCCAGTTGGTCGTGCTCGCGATCATCACGGCCGTCGCCCTGGGCGCGGCCTACGCGGCGCTCACCAAGCGAGACGTCTGACCCGGGTCACCGGGTTTCCGTCCCCCGCTCAGTAACGGGGGGCGTTGCGGGACCGCTGGAGCCGTGCGCCCCGGCGGTCCCTCGCGTTCCAGCAGGCGGTGTGCCAGTGGCGCCGGTCCTCCACGCCGCCGTACTCCGGCCATGCCACCAAGTGGCCGATGCCCGGCGGGATCTCCTGGTCGCAGCCGGGGCAGCGGTAGTGCTTGCCGCCGGTGCTCCCGGCCAGCTGACGGACGATCCACTGCTCGCCCTGCCAGCTCTCCACGCGCTCCGGTCCTCGGGCCGGCCCGGCCTCAAGGCGCTCCTCGGCTCTGCCGGCGGCGCCTCGCGGGCGGTTTCGGCGCGGGGACACGGGCACACACCTCATGCGGTTCTGGGGACTCGGGACCGCCTCCAGCGTACGCGTAGCGCCGACCGTGCCGGGTACCCGGCCGGGTACCCCGATTCGGCCATCACCTGGAAAATCATGAAATCGCGATGGCCGGGCCGTGCCTTTGGCACGTGTCAGGCGTTAATGCCGGTAGGGGAGCCGTGTCGGCCACCGAGGAAGGTGTGAAGCACGATGCGTGTCGGTACTTTCGTCCTCGCCGCCCAGTTCCCGGGGCAGGGACCGGGGGAAGCTCTGCACCGCGCGGTGCGGTCCGCGGAGGCGGCGGAGAGGGCCGGGCTGGACTCCGTATGGCTGGCGGAGCACCACTTCGTGCCGTACGGCGTGTGCCCGTCGGCCGTGACGCTCGCGGCGCTACTGCTGGGCAGGACACGCCGGATCGGGATCGGGACGGCGGTGAGCGTCCTGCCGACCGCGCACCCCGTGGCGCTCGGCGAGCAGGCGGCGCTGCTGCACATCACCTCGGGCGGCCGTTTCACGCTGGGCGTGGGCCGCGGCGGCCCCTGGGTGGACCTCGAGGTCTTCGGTGCCGGACTGGCCGCCTTCGAGAGCGGTTTCCCCGAGTCGCTGGACCTGCTGCTGCGCTGGCTGCGCGAGCCCCGGGTGGGGGCCTCGGGCGGGCGTTTCGCCTTCCGCGAGGTCGATGTCGTACCGCGGGCGGACGAGTTCGAGGCGCCCGGCGGGCCGCCGGTGGTGGTCGCCTGCACCTCGCCGGGCAGCGTCCGGCTCGCGGCGCGCAGGGGCCTGCCGATGCTGCTCGGCATGCACTGCGGCGACGAGGACAAAGCTGCCATGGTCGCAATGTGGCAGGCGGAGGCGCGCGATGCGGGGCTTTCACCCGAAATAGTGGCCAGGGCGGAACATGTCTCCGCGGGCGTCGCACAGATCGCGGACCGCCGCGCGGACGCGGTGGAGACCCTCACCAAGGCGATGCCCGGCTGGCTCCAGCGGGGCCTCGCCGCGCACCGCACGGTCGACGGCCGGCCCCGGACGATGCGTGATCCGCTCGCCTACACCGAACTCCTCTGCGATCTCCACCCGGTGGGCCCGCCCGCGCTGTGTGCCGACCGGCTGGCCGCCACCGCCGAGCGGACCGGCATCAGCCGCTTCGCCCTGCTCGTCGAGGGCTCCGGCGATCTCGCGACCACCGAGGAGAACGTGGCGCGACTGGGCAGCGAAGTGCTCCCGCAATTGGCCTGATTGAAACATCAAAGAGCAGTGGTGCGACCAACGGCGGGAGCACCCTGCCCGTTTCAGCAGTCCCGCAGTTCCGGGGACTGGTTCAGCAGCTGTGCGCGTACGGAGGTGAAGGTGGCGTAACGCTCGTCGACCGCCGGGTCCAGCGGGAACACCGCGACCCGGTGGCAGTTCTGGAACGCCAGCCGGACCCCGAAGTGCCGCTGCAGGGCGCCCCGTATCGCGTCACTCGCCAGGGCGCGGAGCAGCTGCCCGCGCGCGTGCTCGTCCGGCGGGGGAACCTGGTTGTCGGCGAACTCGCCGCCGTCCACCTTGAGTTGTGCCGCCAGAGAGCTGATCATGTCCCATGCGTAAGGCAGGGAGGTCCGGACGCAGTCGACGAATTCACGTTCGTCGACCTCGCCTCGCTCGGCCTGTTCGAGGAGGGCCGGTGAGACGTCGAGCGACATGAGTACTCCTCTCGTGACCCCCCTGTCCGAGGAGTCAGACGGACTACGGAGAGAAGCCGCCCAGAGTTCTCCCGCACGACGGCCTCCACCCACAACCGTAGGCGGAGAGGTCCCATGACACTAGGCGGGAGCGCTCACAACAGGCCATTTTCCGGCCGCGCCCGGTAGCGAGTAACGTTGCCGACCATGCGTCTCGTCATCGCCCGTTGCTCCGTGGACTACGCGGGCCGGCTCTCCGCCCATCTGCCGTCGGCGACCAGGCTGCTCCTGGTCAAGGCCGACGGCAGCGTCTCCATCCACGCCGACGACCGTGCCTACAAGCCGCTGAACTGGATGTCGCCGCCCTGCACGCTCAAGGAGGGCGAGGACGGGGTCTGGACGGTCGTCAACAAGGCCGGTGAGCAGCTGATCATCACCATCGAGGACGTGCTGCACGACACCACGCACGAACTCGGGGTTGACCCCGGCCTGATCAAGGACGGCGTCGAGGCCCACCTGCAGGAGCTGCTGGCCGACCGCATGGAGGTGCTGGGCGAGGGCTGGAACCTCATCCGCCGGGAGTACCCGACCGCCATCGGCCCGGTGGACATCCTGTGCCGGGACGCGTCCGGCACGACCGTCGCGGTGGAGATCAAGCGCCGCGGCGAGATCGACGGTGTCGAGCAGCTCACCCGGTACCTCGAACTCCTCAACCGCGATCCTCTGCTGGCGCCCGTGAAGGGCGTCTTCGCGGCCCAGGAGATCAAGCCGCAGGCGCGGGTCCTCGCCACGGACCGCGGCATCGACTGCGTCGTCCTCGACTACGACGCGCTGCGCGGCATCGAGGACGACAAGCTCCGCCTCTTCTGACGCACACCGCCTCCTCCCCCACCGCGTGGGCGGGAAGCACCACGGCGCGGCCTCGGTGGTCTGCCGACCACCACGGCCGCGCCGTGTCGGGCGCGGGTCAGGCGATCGTGCCGGAGTCGCCGGGAGCGCCGGGCAGATCGGTGCCGGTGGCGGAACTCTCGGGCGCGCTCGCGCTGGCCGAGGTGCCGGCGTCACCGGAGCCGCCGTCGGCGCCCGGGTCGGTCGGGGTGGGACTTTCCGGGTCGGTCGGCGTCGCCGACGGCGATCCGGACGGACTGCCGTCGGTCGGATCGCCCGTGCCGCCGGTCTGGCCGCCGGTCGTGGTCCCTCCCCCCTGCGTGTTGCCGCCCGCGCCGCCGCTGTGCGAACCACCGCCGGTGACCGAGCCGCCGCCGCCGGCCGAGCCGCCGCCCGCCGAGGAGCCGCCGTCGGTGCCCCCGTTGGTGCCGCCGGAGCCGCCACCGGACACGGACCCGGCACCGCCGGTGCCGCCGGCCGGCGCGCCAGGCGGCGTCCCGGCGTCGCTGCCGCTCGCCGAGGGGCTGGGCCGCTTGCTGGAGCCGGGGCTGGGGAGGTCCTCGGCCGGGAGCCCGTCGTCCGCGTTGTCCGCGTTGTCCTCCTGGGCGGACTCGACGGGCTTGACATTCATGGGGGTGTTCTGGTCACCGCCGGAGACCGTCGTGCCGAGGGCGACGACGGTGCCGAGCACGGCCGCCAGCAAGGCGCCCGCGCCGGCGGCGACGAGGTTGCGGCGGGAACCGCTGAGGGCGATCCGGCGCGGGACGGCGGCCGCGGTCAGCCGCTTGCTGATGATCGTCGTGGGCGCCTCGGATATGTCGGTGCCCGTCGCCGGGGTCTCGACGCCCACGAGGCCCGTGCCGGGCACTGGGCCGCCCTCGCGGTCCACGACGAGCGCGAGGGTGCGCCGCCCCACCGTGGGGGGGGGGGGGGGGGGGGGGGGGGGGGGGGGGGGGGGGGGGGGGGGGGGGGG
>NZ_JBYIQW010000077.1:0-29542 GCF_057707815.1 Actinacidiphila sp. bgisy160 | reverse complement strand
CCCCCCCCCCCCGCCGACGTGCGTGGGGGGCACTCGGCCCGCGCCGGGCGACCGGCCTCCCGGCCCCGCACCCCCGGCCGGCGCGGACCTCGCCGAGACCGGGAACGGCAGCACCGGCACGACCTCGCTGATGGCGGCGGGTGCCACCGCCGTCCCGCCCGGTGCGCCGGTGCTGCTGCCCGCCGCCCGCAGGCGGCGGCCGGGGACCGGCTGAGGCGGGCCGTCAGCTGAAGACGTCCCCGCAGTCGGTCGCCGTGGCGTGCGCCGGGTCCAGGGCGTTGGCCGTCTCGTGGAACACGATGCGGTCGGTCAGCCCGACGAGGACGTGCTCGGACAGGTCGAGCGGGCACAGGTCTTGCAGCACCACGTTGCGTACGTCGGGGCCGGACAGGAACTGCGTGGTGTACGGCGTGACGACCTCGTCGTACTTGGTCGCGATCACCGTGTAGCGGACGCCGGGGAGGGTGTCGCCCCCGGCGTTCAGCTTGGTGAGGAAGGCCGATCCGGCCATCTGGTCGGTCAGTCCCTGCGGGGTGAGGTGCTCGATGGCCTCGGCCGCGCCGGGGAAGTAGGGCAGCAGCTTGAGCAGCCCGCCCAGGTCGGTCCCGTGGTTGCTGGGCGCGATGCCGACGAGCGCGTTCACCTTGGGGGCGCCGCCCAGGAACTTCATGTAGTACCGCGGCATCATGCCGCCCTGGGAGTGCCCGACGATGTCGACCTTGCCCGCGCCGGTGGCCGCGAGGACCCGGTCGACGTAGGCGGCGAGCTGCTGGGAGGACGCGGCGATGGAGCCGAGCCCGTAGAAGAGGGGCACACCGGGCAGCTGGCCGTAGTCGAGGGAGTAGACGCAGTAGCCCCGCTTGACCAGGTAGGGCGCGAGGCCGAGCCAGTTGTCGATGGAGTTGCCGAGGGTGCCGTGGACGAGGACGACGGGCCGCGGATGGGCGGCGGACGGCTTGCAGGACCAGTTGTTCCAGCCGCTGCTCGCGGTCGCCTCGGCGGCGGTCGCGGCGGCGATGGTCGCCGTGACCTCGGGGGCGGACGCGGGGGCCTTCGCCAGAGCGGCGGTGGTGGTGTCCGCCAGGACGGGAGTGGCGAAGAGGGCGGCGGTGAGAGTCAGCGCGGAGAGGAGCCGGAGCGCTGATCGCGGTCTGATGGGCAGCATCGAGCGATCTCCTCGCAGGTGGGGGAATGACTGGCTCCCGTGCAGCCTGTGATCCGGATCACCAGAATGCTGAGCTTCCGTCAATTTACGGAGGAGTAACAAACGTCGCCAGCTACCGGTGGGTAAAGAATTCATCACGTCGGCTTCACGTCGATGTGATAATGGGCCGTCAGGCCGCGCCCGACAGCGTCGCGGGCATCAGCGCCCGCGGGCCGAAACGGGCCCGCGCCCGGTCCGCGACGGCCTCGATCCGGCGCGCCTTCTCGTCCCCGGGGTCCAGGCTGAGCTGCAGCGTCGCGAGACCGGCGTCCGTCAGCCCCTCCGCGCGCAGCGCGAGGCCGCGCACCCGGGCGCGCTGCAGTCCCAGCCCCTCGTAGAGCCGGTACGCGGCCTCGGCGAGGGCGGTGCCGTGGCCGGTGGGCTCGGGCAGCGCGCGGGTGCGGGTGGTCGTGGAGCGGTCGGCGTAGCGGACGGTGAGGGTCAGTGAGCGCGCGACCCGGCCCGACGCGCGCAACGAGGAGCCCAGTTCCTCGGTGAGCGACAGCAGGGCGCGGCGGTGCCGCACCGGGTCCAGCTCGTCGTGGCCGAAGCGGCGTTCGGCCCCGGCCGAGTGGGCGGGGGCGTTCGGGACGACCGGGGCCGGGTCGATGCCGCGGGCCCGCTCGTGCGTCCTGCGGCCCGCCGCGGCGCCCAGGATCCGCTGCAGGGTGCTCAGGGGCGCGGCCGCCACCCGTCCTACGGTGTCCAGGCCGTACGTGCCCAACTGCCGTGCCGTCGCCGGGCCGACGCCGTGCAACGCCGCCACCGGACGCTCGGCGAGGAAGGCCGCGACGGCCGCGGGGTCGGTGGGCGCGGCGCGCACCGCGCCCTCCGGTCCGTCCTGCGCCGCCATCCGGGCGAGCAGCGGGTTCGGGCCGACGCCGATGGTGCAGTCCACGCCGTGGAGCGCGAGCAGCCGCACCCTCAGCAGCGTGGCCAGTTCGGCGGCGTCGCGCCCGAAGTAGCGCAGCGCCCCGCGGACGTCGGCGAGCGCGGCGTCGGGCGGCAGCGCCTGGACGACGGGGGTGAAGCCGCCGAGCAGTGCGAGGAGTCGCTCGTACAGCGCCTCGGCGGCGTGGAAGTGCACGTACAGCACGTGCGAGATCTCCGGTCGGCTGTTCATCGTCCCGCGCTCCCCGGACTGGAGTGCCACAGCTTGCGGCCGGTCGGGGCCCCCTCGCCCGCGGGCCGCAGATCGGCCCAGGGGTGCATCTCGTAACCGGTGGACATGCGGACCCGGCGGCCCTCGGGCGGGGGCGCGGGCAGTTCCGCGGGCTCGCCCGGGGTCTCGGCCAGGCGTGCCGCGACGGCCTCCAGGCCCCCTTCCTTGCGCAGTTCGGCCAGTTCGGCGAGGTTCCAGGCGGCGGCGCCGACGACGGACAGGCTCTGCGGGCCGCGGCGCTGGACCACCCCGCGGACCAGCAGCAGCCAGGAGTGGAAGACGGTGTGGGCGCAGGCCTCGTGGCTGTCGTCGAAGAAGGCGAGGTCGACCAGGCCGGAGCCGTCGTCGAGGGTGGTGAAGATGACCCGGCGCCCGGAACGGATGGGCGGGGTCTGGGTGGCCGCCTTCGCCCCGGCGACCAGCACGGTCTCGCCGTGCCGCACCTCGCGCAGCCGGTTCGCCGGGATCGCGCCCAGCTCCGCCAGGAAGGCGAGGTGGTCGTCCATCAGATGGCGGGAGGCGTCCATGCCGAGGACGCCGAGTTCGGCGCCGAGCCGTTCGCCGTCGTCCATGTCGGGCAGGCCGATCGGCGCGAACGCCGGCTCGCCCTCCCCTCCGGTCAGCGTGAGCTGGCCGTCGTACGCGGAGGCCCGGCCCTGCCGGTGCACTTCGGCGACCTGGAGCAGCATGTCGCGGCGGTTGCCCCCGAAGGGGTCCAGCGCGCCGACCTGGACCAGTCGTTCGGCGGCGGCCCGGCTCGGGCGGGCGCGCTCCCACAGGTCCTGGAGGGAGGAGTAGGGCTGTCCGGCGGCGATCCGGGCGACCTCGGCCTCGCTGATGCCGTGCACCTCGGAGAGCGCGAGCCGCAGCCCCCACAGCTCCTCGCCATCCCCCTCACCGGACACCAGTTCGATTCGATAGGCCGCGCCCGACCGGTTGACGTCCAGCGGCAGCACCGGCACCCCGCGCCGCCGGGCGTCCGCGAGCAGCAGCCGCTTGGGGTACATCCCGGGGTCGTGGGTGAGCACCCCGGCGTAGAAGGCCGCCGGATGGTGCGCCTTGAGCCAGGCGGACTGGTAGGTCGGCACGGCGAAGGCGACGGCGTGCGCCTTGCAGAAGCCGTACGCGCCGAAGGCCGAGACGATCTCCCATGTGTGCCGGATGACCTCGCGGGAGTAACCGCGCCCCCGGGCCGCGTCCGCGAACCAGGCCCGCAGCCGCCCCTGCCGGGCCTCGTCCGACAGGGCGCGCCGGGCCTCGTCGGCGAAGCCCCGGTCGCAGCCGGTCATGACGCACATGATGTCGATGAGCTGCTCGTGGAAGACGACGACTCCATGGGTCTCACGCAGCACGGGCTCCAGGTCGGGGTGCGGGTAGTGGACGGGCCTGCGGCCGTGCCGGGCATCGATGAAGGGCCGCACCATGTCGGCGGCGACCGGCCCGGGACGGAAGAGCGAGATGTCCACGACCAGGTCGTGGAAGGTGGCCGGCTGCAGCCGCCCCACCAGGTCGCGCTGACCCGGGGACTCGATCTGGAAGCAGCCCAGCGTCTCGGCGGAGCGGACCAGTTCGTACGTGGCGGGGTCGCCCTGCGGGATGCGGTCCAGGTCGATCCGGCCGCCGCCGGTCCGTTCCACCTCGTCCAGGGCGTGCGCCATCGCGGACTGCATGCGCACCCCGAGCACGTCGAGCTTGAGCAGCCCGAGGTCCTCGACGTCGTCCTTGTCGAACTGCGACATGGGGAAGCCCTCGCCGCTGGTCGGCACGACCGGTGTGCGCTCCAGCAGCCCGGCGTCCGACAGCAGCACCCCGCAGGGGTGCATGGCGACCCCGCGCGGCAGCGCGTCCAGCGCCTCGACCAGCTCCCACAGCCGTCCGTGGTCCTCACCCGCCACCTGCCGCAGCTCGGGCAGTTCGGCGAGCGCGGCCCGCGCGTCGCGCGCCCGGATGTGCGGGAAGGCCTTGGCCAGCCGGTCGGTCTGCTCGGGGTCCATCCCGAGGGCGGCGCCCACGTCGCGCACCGCGTGCCGGACGCGGTAGGTCTCGGGCATGGCGACGGTGGCGACCCGCTCGCCGCCGAAGCGGTCCAGGATCCGCCGGTAGACCTCCAGCCGGCGGGCGGACTCCACGTCGATGTCGATGTCGGGCAGGGAGGTGCGCCGGCCGGACAGGAAGCGCTCCATGAGCAGGCCGTGCTCGACGGGGTCGGCGGCGGCGATGCCCAGCAGGTGGTTGACGAGCGAGCCGGCGCCCGAGCCGCGCGCGGCGACCCGGATGCCCATCTCCCGCACGTCGTCGACGACCTGGCCGACGGTGAGGAAGTACGAGGCGAAGCCGAGCCGCTCGATGATCCGCAGTTCGTGGTCGAGCCGCGCCCAGTACTCCGGATCCCGGTCGTGGCCCTCGCGGACCATCCCGGCGGCGCAGCGCGAGCGCAGCACGCGGTCGGCGGTGCGGGCGCCCGCGCCGACCACCTCCGGCTCGGGGAAGTGCACCTGCCCGAGCCCCAGGTCCTCCTCCGGGTCGACGGCGCAGCCCGCGGCGGTCTCCTCGGTGGCCCGCAGCAGCCGGCGGGCGTCGCCGCGGGTGAAGCCGGCCGCCTCCATGACCCGCTCGGCGGTACGCGCCATGTCCCCGGCGTCCTTCAGCCAGCGCTCACCGCTGTCCAGGCCGCCCGCGTCGCGCACGTCGACGGGCACCAGCCGGCGCGCCGAGTCCAGGACGTCGGCCACCTCCCCCTGGCCGGGGTCGGCGTAGCGGACGGCGTTGGTCAGCACCGGGACGACGCCCTGCTCGGCGGCGAAGCCGACGGTGCGGGCGGCGAGCCGCAGCGAGCCGGACCCGGTGCCGGTGCGGCCGTGGTGCACGGCCTCCAGGCGCAGCGCGTCCCCGTACACCTCGCGCCAGGGGCGCAGCAGCCTGGCGGCCCGGTCGGGGCGTCCGGCCGCCAGCGCGCGGCCGACCTCGGAGTCCGCGCCGAGCAGCACGAACAGCCCTTCCCGGCCCAGGTCCTCCCAGCCGATACCGCCGTCGGTGGCGTGGGCGGCGCTGATCAGCCGGCACAGCGCGCCCCAGCCGCGGCGGTCCCGGGCGAGGAACACCGCCCGGTCGGTCGCCTCCGGCACGAAGGCCCCGCCGCGCACCGGGGTGCGCCGCCGGGCGGCCGGCGGGCCGGCCTGAGGGGTGGCGCCCTCCGCCACGTACGCCGCCGGCACCGCCAGCGAGGCGCCGAACAGCGGCCGCACCCCGGCCCGCGCGCACGCCTTGGCGAAGCGCACCACTCCGGCCACCGTGTCCCGGTCGGTCAGCGCCAGCGCGTCCATCCCCCGTTCGGCGGCGCGCTCGGCGAGCCGCTCGGGGTGCGAGGCGCCGTACCGCAGCGAGAAGCCGGAGACGGTGTGCAGGTGCGTGAATCCCGCCATACGCACCTCCGACCGCTCACGTCTCCCCCCTTCCGGACCCTCCGCACCCACCATAGACCACTTGTCGAACACGTGTACGACGACACGCCGGATCCCTTCCGCCATCACCCTGCGCGCGGTTTCCTGCACAGGACGTCACCGACGCTCACACCCCGACGGGGAGTCGCCATGCCGATGTTGCTGGTCAAGGGCTCTTTCCGGATAGAGAACACCGAACCGGACGGGGACACCGTGGGCTTCGTCCCCACCCGCCACCCCGACTGGAACCGCGTCAGGGGCGGGCTCGGGCTCGACCTCACCAACTCCTGCCGGGGCAAGCTGCGCCTCGACGCCGTCGACGCGCTGGAGACCCACTACGGGCGCACCTCCGCCCCGCCCACCAGCCGCTGCCCTTCGCCCACGCGGCCCGGGACGAGCTGCTGCGGTGGCTGGGCTTCACCGCCGTGGAGCGCGAGCCCGGCGGCGAGAGGGCGGCCGCCGCCACCCCCCGTGTCCGTCCCCGGCTGGATCCTCACCGGCGGGGTCGACGTGCACGGCCGCTGCGTCGCCCTGGCCGGCCGGGGCGCACCGCCGGAGGGCACCAGGAGCGGCCAGGAGCGGCCAGGAGGTCACGGTCGGCGTGCCGCTGCTGCGCGCCACCGTCAACCACCACCTGATCGCCGAGGGCCTGGCCTACCCGACCTTCTACAGCAACCTCTACGAGGACCTGCGCCGGGAGCTGACCGACGTCGCCCGGCAGGCCCGGGACGCGGGCAGGGGGCTGTGGCCCGGCGACGTGAGCACCAGCGGCGCGAAGGTCACCGGGCTCTCCTCGCTCACCGACGACGTGGTGCTCGTCCCCAAGCTCTTCCGGCGGCTCTTCGACCACCTCGCGCTCGGCGAGCCCTCCCTCGCCGCCTTCCGCGCCTTCCTGGCCGGGGCGGCCGACAGCTACCGGATCCTGTCCTCGGACACCCCGCGCGCGCAGGTGCGGGGGCTGCACCACGTCGTCGAGGTGACCGGCGACCACACCGTGCGGATGACCGTCCCGGTCGAGGAACTGGTCTTCACCGAGGCTTGACGACGGAGGCGAACTCCGCCGCCCACCGCAGCAGTTCCTCGTCCTCGCCGGGTCGCCCGACGACCTGCAGTCCGAGCGGCAGGCCGTTCGCGGCGTACCCGGCGGGCAGGCTCACCGCGGGGAAGCCGGCGTTGCTCCACGGCAGGCACATCACCGAGTCGCCGGTGCTGCCCAGGCCGAACGGGGCGGGGCCGGTCGCGGACGGCGCCAGCCAGACGTCGACCTCCCCCATGGCCTCCAGCAGTCGCTCGCGGAAGACCCGGCGCTCGCCCACGGACCGCTCGTAGTCGTCGCGGTCGATGGCGTGGCCCTCGCGGATGGCGGCGACCGTCTGCTCGCGGTAGAGGTGGCCGTGCCGGGGGAACCAGTCGGCGTGCGTACGGGCCACCTCGTAGCGGTTCATGACGTACAACTGCCGTACCACCGCCTCGAAGTCGGGCATCAGCGGCACCTCGCGCACGGTCCGGCCCGCCGCCTCCAGCCGCTTGGCGTGCGCCGTGAAGGCCTCCCGGGCCTCCGCCCCGGCGCGGTCCAGGTACGGGCCGACGGGTATGCCGAGCACCGGCTCGCCGTCGCCGGCCGGCCGCTCCCGCCAGTCGTCGCACAGGACGGACGCGCCGCGCGCCGCGACCGCGACGTCCGCGGCGAGCACCCCGACCGTGTCGAAGCTCGGGGCGTTGGCGATCACCCCGTCCACCGGGACCCTTCCGAAGGTCGGCTTGAAGCCCACCACCCCGCAGTAGGCCGCGGGCCGGACCACCGAGCCGACGGTCTGCGTCCCGATCGCCAGCGGCACCATGCCCGCGGCCACCGCGGCCGCCGAGCCACTGCTCGAACCACCGGGCGTGTGGGCGGTGTTGTGCGGATTGCGGGTCGGTCCTGGCGCGGTCACCGCGAACTCGGCCGTCACCGTCTTCCCCGCGACCAGCGCCCCGGCCGCCCGCAGCCGGTCCACCAGCGGTGCCTGCGGCCCGGCCAGTGCCTCCGGCGGCACCGCGGAGCCCGCCCTGGTGTCCATCCCGTCGATCCGGACGATGTCCTTGACACCCACCATCACCCCGGACAGCACACCCGGCGGTGCCGTGGCCGCCTCCGCCGCCAGCCGGCCCCGCCGGTCCGGCTCCCGGACGAACGCCTTGATCCGGGCGTCGAGCCGGTCGATACGGTCACAAGTCCGTGCCACCAGATCCGTCACGGCCGCCACGCTACGCCGAAAAGCTCTGGCCTTCCTCAAACAGCGCGTGATCGTCCCGCCCGCGGGCACACCGACCGCAGGGGGTGGTGGGACATGTCATGGCTCACGTGGACATATCCAATGGCCGGGACGGGGCTGATCGTCACAGCGGGGGCGCTGCTGCGGGCCCCGGGCACCGCGGCCGGCGAGGTGACGGACCCTTATGAGGCCGCCTACCTGCGCGACGGACGCCGCGGCGCGGTGGTCGTCGCACTGGTCGCACTGCATCTGCGCGGCACGGTGGACGCCGGCGCGCACCGCACCGCGCGCATCTCCGGGCCGCTGCAGGGGCTCTCGCACCCGCTGCAACTGGCCGTCTACGAGGCGCTGTACCGGCCCACGGGGGTGAACACCGTCGCCGTGTCCCGGCGGGTGCGGCGCGAGACGGACGTCCTGCGCGAGCGGCTGACCGACGCGGGGCTGATCCGGCGCGACCGGCGTCGGCGCGCGGCGCGCGTGCTGGCGTGCGCGGCCGTGCTGACCGTGGCCGCGGGGCTGGTGACCGGACTCCCGACGGGCTGGGAGCCGCCGCTCCGGGCGGCCGTCTCCGCCGTGCCGGTGGCCGCGGCCCTCGCCCTGTGGGCGGTGCCCCGCCGGACCCGGGCCGGCCGGCAGGCCCTCCGGCGGGCCCAGGAGCGTTTTCCGCGTCCACAAAGCCGCAGGGCGTCGCCCGAGTCGGTCCTGCTCGCGGTCGCCCTGCACGGCGACCCGGCCCTGCGGCTGGCCGTCCCGCACTTCACCAGGGAAGCCGGACTGCTCGCCCGGCACGACAGGACCGAGAGCCTCTACGGCGTCAACCACTGGAAGAGCGGGGGCGGCGGAGGCTGCGGAAGCGGCGGCCTCTCGTGCGGAGGGGCGGGCGGGGGCGTCTGAGGGGCGAGGCTACGCGCCCTCCCGGACGGCCCAAACACCGCATCGGTGCGAGATTGGTCACGTCCCGATGTCACAGGGGGTTGCCCTTGTCCCACGCGTCAACCCACGTCACACGGACGGCACCCCGGTGGCTGCTCAGGGGTTGCGAGGGCAAGGGGACGACACGATTTACTGACCGCCATGACAGCGACCGACACCATCCCCAGACCCGTGGCGCACCCCGGCCGGCTGCGCATGGTGAGTCACCTGCGCCGCCTCGCCGCCGCCGGTCTGGTGGAGCCGCCGTGCGGCGCGCGGACCCCCCGGTACCCGGAGGACGAGGACGCCGAGGTCTGGGACGACTTCCGGCACCGACTGGCGGCCCTGCTGGTCGGCCTGCACGAGGAGACCAAGGCGCCGCGCCCGGCGCGCCGGGCCGTGCACGTCGGCGCGACGGTGACGGTCCTCCCCCTGCACCGCCGGTTCCGCTGACCACCGGGACCGGCGGCGCCGCGGTCGCGCACGGCCGGGCCCCGGGACTCCGCCGCAGCCCGGGGCCCGCCTGAGCCACGTGGACGTCAGCCGAGTCGCGCGCCGACCGCGGCCAGCGCCGTGGTCACCGGCTGGAAGAAGGTCTCCCCGCCCGCCTGGCAGTCCCCACTGCCGCCGGAGGTGAGGCCGATCGCGCTGCCGTCGCGGGTGAACAGCGCGCCCCCGCTGTCGCCCGGCTCGGCGCAGACGTCGGTCTGGAGCAGCCCGGTGACGGTGCCCTCCGGGTAGTTGACCGTCGCGTCGAGCCCCAGGACCGTGCCACCGTGCAGCCCGGTGGTGCTGCCCATCCGGAACACCTCCTGGCCCACGGCCGCCTCCGCGGCCCCCTTGACGGCCAGGGCCTGCCCGTTGCCGAGGTTCACCTGGCTGGGCGCTTGTGTGTTCGGGTCGTCGTACGTGACGAGGGCGAAGTCGCCGTCACCCGGGAAGGTCGCCTGCCGCACGGTCGCGACGGGCGCCCCGCCCTGGCTGTCCGACCAGTTCGCGAAGGCGACGCCGCAGTGGCCCGCGGTGAGGAAGGCCGGGGCGCCGTCCTTGACGACGTTGAAGCCCAGCGAACAGCGCGCCCCGGCGGCGAAGATGGCGTCCCCGCCGGCCACGAGGGGCTTGAACTCGCCCGCGGACTTCCGGAGCCGGGCCATGCCGCCGCCCAGGGACCGCACGGTGGACTCCAGGGTGTCCCACTTGGCGCCGGCCACGGTGCGGTCCGCGGTGACCAGGATCCGGTTGGTCCGGGGGTCGACGGCCCAGGCGGTGCCGGGGATCGTGGCGCGCTGCTTCAAGGTCTGTGCGGCGGAGGTCAGTTCGGCGGCGCTGTTCTCGACCGTCCGGGTGGCTGCGCCGGCCTCCCGGGCCCGCGCCGCCACGTCGTCGCCGTCCCCGGCGACCACGTTGACCACGAGCCGCCCGCTCGCCGCGTCGTAGTACGCCCCCGCGACGGACGGCCCGAACTCCGAACCGAGTCGCGAGGCGAGTTCCGCGGCGGCCGCGGCGGTGAACCGCTTCGGCGAGGAAGCGTCCGGGCCCTGCGCGGCGGACTGCGACGCGTTGGCGCTGGGCAGCAGTACGGCCGCCGCCGCGATGGCGGCGGCACCGGCCATGACGAACACGATCTCCCGCTTGGCTATCTGTTTGTGCTTCAACTCGTGACCTCCTGTGGGGGGATACAGGTCGGATCGTCGGGCGCAGGGGAAGCGTCGTTCCGCCTGACATACGCGGGCCCGCCCCGTTGTGTTCACCACGCCCGATTCACTCGCGGCCGGGTCGCCGTTGTGGTGAAATCCGCCCGATGAGCACCTTCGACCTCTCCCCCGTGGCGCTGGAGTACCGCGTCGCCCACGACCGGCAGTTGCGCGCCCGTGTCCCCGCCGGCCTCTCGCGGTACGAGTCGGTGGAGCGCGACGGCCCCCTGCTGCGCAAGACCTACCGGCACGGGGAGGCGGGGTTCCTCGACTACCGCGACCTCGGCGGGCTGGACGGCCCCGTGCTGGACGCCCTGATCGCCCGGCAGCGGGACCACTACGCCGCGCTGGGCATGCCGGTGGAGTGGAAGTACCACGCCCACGACCTGCCCGCGGGGCTGCCGGACCGGCTGGCCGCGGCCGGCTTCGTGCCGGAGGAACCGGAGACGGTGCTGGTCGGCGAGGCGGCGGCGCTGACCGCCGCCCCGGTGCTGCCGGAGGGCCTCGCGCTGCGGGAGGTCACCTCACGGGCGGACTTCGAGCGCGTCCAGGAGATGGAGGAGACGGTCTGGGGGGTGCCTCACGACTGGCTGCCGGGGATGCTGGAGAGCGAGGTGTCGGGGCCCGGCGACCGATGCGCGGTGGTCGTCGCCGAGACCGCCGACGGCACGGTGGTCTGCGCCGGCTGGACCCGTTTCCACGAGGGCACCGACTTCGTGTCGCTGTGGGGCGGCTCCACCCTGCCGCATTGGCGGGGGCGGGGCGCCTACCGCGCGACGGTGGCGCACCGGGCCCGGCTGGCGGTCGCGGCCGGTCACCGCTTCGTGCAGGTCGACGCGTCCGTGGACAGCGCCCCGATCCTGGCCCGGCTCGGACTGCTGCCGGTGGCGGTGACCGTTCCGTACGTCTGGCGGCCGGACGTGCCGCGACCGGACGTGCCGCCGGCGGAGGGCGGGCTCAGCTGACGTCGGGGGGCCGTTGCGGCCGGACCGCGTCCAGCAGCGGGTCCGCCGCGAGGGTTTCGCGAAGATCGGCGGAGAGCTCCTCGGCGTCGTCCTCCGGCGGCCCGCCGCCCGGGTGCGCCTCGGCGGCGGCTTCCGGTATGGGCGCGGGTACGGACGGCCCGGCGGGTGTGGCCGCACGCGGCTGTTCGACGGCCGGATGGGGACCCGGCTGGGCGCGCTCGAGGAAGCGCAGCAGTTCCACCGGGAAGGGCAGCACCAGCGTGGAGTTCTTCTCCGCGGCGACGGCGACGACCGTCTGCAGCAGGCGCAGCTGAAGCGCGGCGGGGGTGTCGCTCATGACCGCGGCGGCGTCGGCGAGCTTCTTGGAGGCCTGGAACTCGGCGTCCGCGTTGATGATCCGCGCCCTGCGCTCCCGCTCGGACTCGGCCTGGCGGGCCATCGAGCGCTTCATCGTCTCTGGCAGCGAGACGTCCTTGATCTCAACGCGGTCGATCTGCACGCCCCAGCCGATGGCCGGGCTGTCGATCATCAGCTCCAGCCCCTGGTTGAGCTTCTCTCGGTTGGAGAGCAGGTCGTCCAGGTCGCTCTTGCCGATGATCGAGCGCAGCGAGGTCTGCGCCATCTGCGAGACGGCGAACCGGTAGTCCTCGACGTTGATGATCGCGTCGGCGGCGTGGACGACCTTGAAGTAGACCACCGCGTCCACCTTGACCGTGACGTTGTCGCGCGTGATGCCCTCCTGGGCGGGCACCGGCATCGTCACGATCTGCAGGTTCACCTTCCGCATCCGGTCGACGATCGGAACGATCATGGTGAATCCGGGGTTCCGCACCCCGCCCCTGACCCGGCCGAGCCGGAACACCACGCCTCGCTCGAACTGCTGCACCACTCGGGCCCCGGCCACGAAGTACAACGCTCCTGCCGAGAGCACTGCGGCTATCAACTCGACGACCATCACGGCCCCCTGGGGTCCGGAATCGCAGTACTTCCACGGTACCTCGCGGGTAACCCGCCGGATACGGGCAGGGATGCCCGTTACGGGCCAGGTGACGGCCTACCGCGGCTCGCCCGCCGCCCGGGCGAGCCGGTCCGCGACGACCCGCAGCCGTTCGGCCAGCTCAGGGGGCTCCCGCACCTCGAAGTCGACGCCGAGCATGCCAATGTAGACGGCGAGCGCGTCGAGGGACTCGGAACCGGTGCGCAGCACACAACTGTCCGGCCCGGTGGACTCCACGGTCGCGTACCCGGCGTACTCGGCGACGGCCTCGGCGGGAGCGTGCACGACGACGACCGCCTGGTGGCGGTAAGCCCGCGAGGTGACGCCCTGGGCCACGTACGACGCGGCGTCCGCCGGCGGCCGCCGGGGCGTGAAGCGGGGGCCGGCCGGGGACTTGGGGTCCATCCGGTCCACCCTGAAGGTGCGCCAGTCCTGCCGGTCGGTATCCCAGGCGAGCAGATACCAGCGGCGGCCGTGGTGGACCAGACCGTGCGGCTCCACCGTGCGGCGGCTGGCGGTGCCGCCGTGCGCCCGGTAGTCGAAGCGCAGCCGTTCGTGGTCGCGGCACGCGGCGCCGATCGCGGTCAGCACGTCCTGGGCGACGGCGCCCGGCACGGTCGCGGGCCGGGCGACCGCGACGGCCTCCATGGCCTGCGCCCGGCGGCGCAGCCGGGCGGGCAGCACCTGCTCCAGCTTGGCCAGGGCGCGCAGCGAGGTCTCCTCGACTCCCTCGACGCTGCCGCCGACGCCGGTGCGCAGGCACAGCGCGACCGCGATCGCCTCCTCGTCGTCGAGCAGCAGCGGGGGCAGCGCGGCGCCCGCGCCCAGCCGGTAGCCGCCGGCGGTGCCGGGGGTGGCGTGCACGGGGTAGCCGAGGGCGCGCAGCCGCTCCACGTCGCGGCGCACCGTGCGGGCGGTGACGGCGAGGCGCTCGGCGAGTTCGGGCCCCGTCCAGTCGCGCCGGGACTGGAGCAGGGACAGCAGGCGCAGCAGTCGGGCGGAGGTTTCCAGCACGGCAGCCAGTCTGTCAGTCGTCGCGGACGATTCCTGACCGCACTCCGCCGTACCGTGACGGCCATGGAGACGATCCCCGAAGGCACCGTCCTGGACCGCCGGACGCTCAACCGCTCCCTCCTGGCCCGGCAGTCGCTGCTGGGCCGGGTGCGCACCGGCGCCGCGCAGATGATCGAGGGGCTGGTGGGGCTGCAGGCGCAGGAGCCGCAGGATCCGTACGTCGCGCTGTGGTCCCGGATCGAGGACTTCGCGCCGGAGGAGCTGTCCGGGATGCTCGCGGACCGGCGGGTGGTGCGGATGTCGCTGCTGCGGTGGACGGTGCACCTGGTGACGGCACGGGACTGCATGGCGCTGCGCCCGATTGTCCAGGACGTGCTCGAACGGCGCCTGCTCGGGCAGTTCCGGCGGCAACTGGCGGGGCTGGACCTGGCGGAGGTGGCCGGGGCGGGCCGCACGCTCCTCGAGGGCGGCCCGCTGTCGGCGAGCCGGCTCGGGGACGCCCTGCGGGAGCGGTGGCCGGACCGCGAGCGGCTGCCGCTCAGTCTGGCCGTCACGGCGCGGGTTCCGACCGTGCAGCCGCCGCCGCGCGGCCTGTGGCGTACCCCCGGCGCGGCCCTGCAGGCCCTGGCCGGCCAGTGGCTCGGCCGGGACTTCGACTTCGCCGCCGGCTCCGCGCCGGACGCGGCCGTGCTGCGCTACCTCGCCGCCTTCGGTCCCGCGTCGGCCGGGGACGTCGCCGTCTGGTCGGGGCTGACCGGGCTCCGCGCCGTCATGGACCGGCTCCGACCGGGGCTGCGGGTCTACCGCGACGAGAAGGGCACCGTCCTGTACGACGTCCCGGGCGCGCCCTTCCCCGACCCCGGGACGAAGGCGCCGCCGCGGTTCCTGCCGCAGTACGACAACATCGCCCTCTCGCACGCCGACCGGGCGCGGATCATGCTGCGCAACCCCTACGCCGGGGAGCCGCTGCCCGGCAGCGGCAGCAACCGGGGCTTCTTCCTCCACGACGGCTTCGTCCACGGGCTGTGGCGGATCCGGGCGACCCGCGACGCGGCCGTGCTCCACGTCCGCCCGTACACGCCGCTGGACGCTGCGGCGCGGGACGCGGTCGCCGCCGAGGGCGCGCGGCTGCTGGAGTTCGCGGTGCCGGAGGCCGCCGCCCGGCAGGTGTGCTTCCCCGGGTGAGCGGGGCGCACGTCACGGGCGGCGGCCGGGGCGGGCTCAGTGCACACTGACCCCGTAGGCCTTGAGGACCGCGGGCAGCGGCTGGAAGAAGGTGGTGCCCCCTCGGTGCAGTCGCCGCTGTCGCCGGTCAGCAGCCCCAGGGCCTTGGTCCCGTCGCGCAACGGGCCGCCGAAGTCGCCGGGTTCGGCGCACAGATAGCGACACCGCCCGCCGCCCGGCGCCCGGCCCGGGCACCGGCCGGACCGACGCGGGCCCGCGCGGCCTGTGACGATCAGCCCGATGGACAAGAGGGCCATACGGGACGTGCCCGGCGGCCGTGAGGCCGCCGGGTCCGTCCGTGACGGAAGGGAGGGCGTGGACCTCCCGGAGGGTCAGAAGACGCTGACACCGTAGACGCTGAGCGCCTCCGTCACCGGCTGGAAGAAGGTCGTCCCGCCGACACTGCAGTTGCCGCTGCCGCCGGAGGTCAGGCCCAGCGCGATGCCGCCGGAGGTGTACAGCGCGCCGCCGGAGTCGCCGCCCTCGGCGCACACGTTGGTGCGGATCATCTGGTAGACCACGTCGCCGCCGCCGTAGTTGACGGTGGCGTTGAGGCCGGTGACCGTACCGCTGTGGATGCCGGTGGTGGAGCCGTCACGCAGGACGGCCTGGCCCACGAAGGCGTTGCCGGCGCTGGTGATGTCGGTGTTTCCGGCCGTGCCGCTCTTGGTCACGGAGGTGTTGCTGTACCGGACCAGCGCGTAGTCGTTGGTCGGGAAGCTGTAGCTGACGTTCGAGCCCAGGACGGTGGACTGGCTGGAGTTGGAGTACCAGGTGGACGCGACCTCACCGCAGTGCCCGGCGGTCAGGAAGTAGTTGGTGCTGCCGCTGCGCACGTTGAAGCCGAGCGAGCAGCGGTAACCGCCGCCGTAGATGGCGTCGCCGCCGGCGATCAGCCGCTTGAAGGTGCCGGCCGTGCGGCGGAAGGTGACCGCGTCGCCGTACGAGGCGGTGGCCTGCCGCAGCTTGGTGAGCTCGGCGCCGGTGACCGTGCTGTCGGCGGTGATCTCCAGCCGGTTGGACTTCGGGTCGACGACCCACGAGGTGCCCGCGATGTCCGCGGCGAGGGTGGCCTTCCCGGCCTTCTCCAGCTGGGCGGTGCTGTGCGCCACGAACTTCGGGATCGCGCCGGCCGCGCTGACGGCCTGGGCCGCCTTGTCGTTGGTGACGTTGACGACCATGGCCTTGGCCTTGGCGTCGTAGTAGGAACCGGCGGTGGAGGCGGTGCCGAGGGACGTGGTGAGCGCGGCCGCGGCCTCGGGGGAGGCCTTGGGCGCGGGGGCGGCCTGGGCGGCGGGCAGGGTGAGCGCGGTGGCCGCCAGCAGACCGGACGCCACGGCGATCAGCCGTGCGCGTCTCGGGACGGGGGTGTGGGTCGTGTGCTTGATCCTCACGCTTTTCCTCCTGTGGGGGAGCGGAAGTTGACCCGCGTAGCGCGGGCCGGTGAGGCGCAGCGAGGGCGCCGCCGTACGTGTGGGGGTGGCGTGCCCCTGACAAGTGCTGCGCACACGGGAGTATTCAGAGTCACGCACAAGCGCACAAGGGCGGGTTTCGGCCGCGTCACGCCCCCGAAACGCCGCACCGGCGCCGTCGGACGCCCCCGGTGACGGTGTATCGCCTGGTGAGCCCCCCTGCCGCCGCCGGCCCCCGGGAGCCCCCGCGCCCCACCCCCGGTTTGGCGCGAACGGGCGGCTCCGCCACGCCCAGGCGACGCCAGGCGCCACAGCGCCGGGTCGCCGCACGCCACCGCCCCGAAGGACGACCGCGATCGCGCCCAGCGCCGCCACCACGGCCAGCACCCGGCGCGATCGCGCCGGGCCACCCGTTCGCCGGGCACGCGCCAAGGGCAGTCGCCGCACCACGCGAGCGGCGGCCCCTCCCCCTTGACGCCACCCCGGCGCGGCCCCGACGGCGACCACTGCACGCGACCCGCCCGGCGGTCCCGGTACATCATCCCGGGACATCACAGGCGCACGCCGGGCACCTCACGGACCCGGCACACCCGCCCTCGGCACCGCCGTCGCGGGAACGGGCCCGCGCGACCCCCTCAGCAGTCGCAGCCGCAGCAATCGCAGTCGCAGCAATCGCAGTCGCAGCAGCAGCCGTCGCCGCAACCGCAGTCACACCCGGAGCAGTCGCAGTTGGAGCACCATCCCTCGCGCCGCCTGCCGCTCCAGGGGTCGTCGTAGTGGTCCCGGCAGCAGATCTGGCAGGTGCAGCAGAGCCCCGCGAACACCGCACACCCGGCGAGCAGACCGCGGCGGGGGCCCGGCTGGTGCGGGGCGCCGGGGGTCAGCCAGGGCGACCGCACGGGCCCGCCGGGGCCGCCCGGACCCGGGTGGTGGGCGCACGAGGCGCCGAACGCGCGGTCCACGGAACGCGGCAACTCGTGGGCGAGCAGGACGTGGGCGAGCGCGCCGTCGCTGAACTCCACGTCGCGCAGTGCCAGCCGGATCCCGTGCACGGCGTCGTCGCACAGCCGCCGCGCCTCGTCCACGCTCGTGCCGGTGGCGGCAAGCGGGTTCCACGCGCCCGCCGCGGCATCGGCTTCCAGGTCCTCGACCGCGTCGAGCAGATGGGCGAGGCGGCCGAAGAGCCGGCCCGCCTCCTCCAGCGGCGCGCGGTTGGCCGGGCGCCCGGCCAGCACCGCCGTGTGGCCGAACGCGGCGGCGGTGGCGGTCTCGGTGGGTTCGGTGACGGTCAGCAGCGAGGTGCCGAGGCCGGCGGCCGCCTCGACGGCGCTCTGCCGGCCGACGGCGTCCACCAGCACCGCGGTGTCGAAGCCCAGCCCCGAACCGGTCACTGCCCCCGCGCGGTCCCAGCGCCGGGCGACCGTGCGCGCCGCCGCGGCGACCGGACGGCGCGCCAGCAGCCCGTCGCCGTCCGCCATGTGGTCGCGCATCTTCGCGGAGGCCAGCACCAGCGAGACCGCCGCGGCCAGCCGCGCGCCCTCCCCCTTGGCGACGGGCGCGGTCCGCATCGCGCGCAGCGGGCACGGGCCTGCGGTGCGTCGTCCGCTCTCGGTCCGCCCGGCCTGGGCCTCGACGAGCACCGAGATGATGAGCCCGTCGTAATTCGTGGCGACCCTGGCCAGTTGCCCGTGATCATCCCTCAGGGCGAGGCAGAGGCCGCACAGATGGGCCGTCCACGATATGGCCAGCTTCTCCGGCAGACGGTGCCGGCACGGTCTGACGATTCCGAACATCGCAATCCCCCGTACGTCATTCGCGGCAATGGAACATGTCATCGGCTGGTCGTTCTGTACGCCACCCGTTCGGCTGTCCGGCGGTGCCACATCACTCTACCGAGCGGGTGCCTTTCCGATGATCCGTCAGGAGTGTTATTCCAGGGGGTGACTGGGGGCCACTAGTGCGATTTATGCACCAGGTCTGTCACGAATCCACCCCACGGTGGGTATCCGCTTGGCGCATCATCCGCATCATGGACGACCATAGGGGTGCGGACGGCAAACTGACCGCGTGCGAGAGGAGGCGTCCATGGGATCGGTACGACGGGCGAGCGCCTGGCTGGGACTCGTCGACGACAACAGCGCCGAGGAGTACTACGACGAGGAATACGCCGATTACGGCGACGGCGCCGAGACGTCCTCCCCCGACTCCTGGGTCACCGACCCCCGCGTGCGCGTGGCCTCGGACTCGGCGGAGGAGCAGGGCCGCCGGATCGCCACGGTCACCCCGGACGGCTTCCGGGACGCCCGCGGCATCGGCGAGCTGTTCCGGGCCGGCGTCCCGGTCATCGTCAACCTGACGGCCATGGACCCCGCCGACGCCAAGCGCGTCGTCGACTTCGCGGCCGGCCTCACCTTCGGCCTGCGCGGTTCCATCGACCGCGTGGCGAACCGCGTCTTCCTGCTGACCCCGCCCGACTACCTAGTCGTCAACGCCGACAGCAAGCGTGGCGGGGACGGCTTCTTCAACCAGAACTGACCCGCGGCATCGGCGCCGGAACCCGGCGCCGGTGCCGGGGGCGACCGGCCTGCCGTCTACCGGAAGGCGTCGATACCGGTGAGCGCCTTGCCGAGCACCAACTGATGCATCTCGACGGTGCCCTCGTAGGTGAGCACGGACTCCAGGTTGGTCGCGTGCCGCATGACGGGGTATTCGAGGGAGATCCCGTTCGCGCCCAGCACCGTGCGGGCCGTGCGGCAGATCTCGATCGCCTCGCGCACGTTGTTGAGCTTGCCGAAGCTGACCTGCTCGGGACGGAGCGTGCCCGCGTCCATGCGCCGCCCGAGATGGTGGGCGAGGAGGATGCCCTTGTGCAGTTCGAGCGCCATGTCGGCGAGCTTGGCCTGGGTCAGCTGGAAGCCCCCGATGGGCCGGCCGAACTGCTCACGGGTGCGGGAGTAGTCCAGGGCCGCCTCGAAACTGCTGCGCGCGGCGCCCATGGCACCCCACACGATGCCGTAGCGGGCGTGGTTCAGGCAGCTGAGCGGGCCGCGCAGGCCGGTGACCTCGGGCAGGACCGCGTCGGCGGGCAGGCGCACGTCGTCCATCACCAGTTCGCTGGTCACGGAGGCGCGGAGCGACCACTTGTGCTTGATCTCCGGGGCGGAGAACCCGGGGGTGTCGGTGGGCACGGCGAAGCCGCGGATGCCCTCGTCGGTGCGGGCCCACACCACGGCGACCCCGGCGACCGAGCCGTTGGTGATCCACATCTTGCGGCCGTTCAGGATCCAGTCGGTACCGTCCCGTTCGGCGTGCGTACGCATGCCCGCCGGGTCGGATCCGTGGTCGGGCTCGGTGAGGCCGAAGCAGCCGATGACCTCGCCGGCGGCCATCCTCGGCAGCCACCGCTGCTTCTGCTCCTCGGAGCCGTACCGGTGGATGGCGTACATCGCCAGCGAGCCCTGGACGGAGACGAGCGAACGGATGCCGGAGTCGGCCGCCTCCAGCTCCAGACAGGCCAGGCCGTACTGGACGGCGGTGGCGCCGGCGCAGCCGTAGCCGGTCAGCGACATGCCGAGCGCGCCGATCGAGCCGAGCTCCCGGGCCAGCTCACGGATCCCCGGCAGCTCGCCGCGCTCGTACCACTGCGCCACGTGCGGCAGCACGCGGTCGGCGGCCCAGCCGCGCACGGTGTCCCGCACGGCGAGGTCCTCGTCGTCGAGCAGGTCGTCGATGCCGAGCGGGTCGCTCGGGTCGAACTGCGGCTTTCCAGCGGACATCGTCGTCCTCTCCGGTGATCACTGCGCTTCGCCGACGAAGCTACTTCCGCGGCGGGAGCGGGTAAAGCCCCCGGCGGTGTGCTCAGCGCGACACGTCGGCCCCGGCCAGGGCGTGCTCGCGGGGAGACGGGATCCCGGAGGCGGCGGGCCGCTGGGCCGCCGTACCGCACTCCATGCGGCGGGGCAGCCGCAGCGCGGCGACCGCGCCGAGCAGCAGCAGACCCGCGCTGACCACCAGGGTGATGTGCATCCCGTGGACGAAGGCGTGCCGTGCGGCATGCCGCAGAGAGGCACCGGCGGAACCGCCGAGGTGGCCGGAGACCTCGTAGGCCTCGCCGAGCGACTTGCCGGCCGAGACGCCGGCGTCCGCCGGCACCCCGGGGACCCGGGCGACGCCGGGGGCGTACGCGGCGTTCATGACGCTGCCCAGCAGGGCGATGCCGAGGCCGGCACCCAGCTGGTAGGAGGTCTCGCCGATCGCGGCGGCGCCGCCCGCCTGCTCGGCCGGGGCGTCGCTGAGCATGGATTCGTAGGCGCCGAAGAGCGTGGTCTCCAGGCCGAAGCCGAGCAGGACGAAGCCCGCGGTCAGCACGCCGGGCCGGTCGTACTGGCCCATGAGGGTCAGGACGAGCACCGCGCACGCGGTCAGGAGGAAACCGGAGCTCACCATGGCGCGCGGCCCGAATCGGCCGAGCATCCGGGAGCCCAGGAGGCCGGCGCCCATGGCCGCGAGGGTGAGCGGCAGCAGCCGCAGCCCCGTCCGCAGGGGGCTCAGGCCGAGGACCAGCTGCAGGTACTGGACGGCGATCAGTTCCAGGCCGACGAGGGCGAGCAGCGCCAGCACGATGCAGCCCACGGAGGTGCCGAAGGCGGGCCGGCGGAACATCCGTATGTCGATGAGCGGGTGCTCGCGCCGGCGCTGCCGGCGCACGAACAGCACCAGCAGGGTCAGGCCCACGAGCAGTGGGACGAGCGCGGAGGGCTCGTACGGGGCCGCGCCGCCGCCGACCCTCTTGACGCCGAGGATGGCGCCGAGGATGCCGAGCGCGGCCATCACCGCGCCCAGGACGTCCCAGGGGCCGTCCAGCTCACCGCGGGACTCCGGCAGCAGCCAGCGGGCCACCGGAAGGATGACGGCCATCAGGGGGATGTTGATGAGGAAGACCGAGCCCCACCAGAAGTGCTCGACGAGGAAGCCGCCGAGGACCGGCCCGACGGCGGCGCCGACGGCCGCGACGGCGCTCCACACGCCGATGGCGACGGCCCGCTCACGGCGGTCGGGGAAGACCTGCCGCAGGATCGACAGCGTGGCCGGCATGATCATCGCGCCGCCGATGCCGAGCAGGGCGCGGGCCGCGATGAGGACGCGTGGGTCGGGCGCGAGGGCGGCCACCGCCGAGGCGGCCGCGAAGATCGTGCAGCCGATCAGCAGGATCCGGCGTCTTCCGACGCGGTCGCCGAGGGTGCCGAAGAGGATGAGCAAGGACGCGGCGACGAGCGGGTAGGCGTCGACGATCCACAGCAGCTCGATCGCGCCGGGGCGCAGGTCCTCGCTCACCGCGGGAACGGCGACGTGCAGCACGGTCGCGTCGAGGGCGACGAGCAACAGGCCGACGCAGAGGACGATGAGCACGGTCCAGCGGTTGACGGGCCGAGTGTGCTGTGGGACGGCGGCCGGTCCGGGGATGCCGGCCGAGGACGTCCCTGTCATGTACGTACCTCCCAGCGGTGCGCTCGCGGTGTCCCTGGGCAGGACGAGGGGGACAGTCCCGGGGGAACCCAGTGACGAGGGCGAGTGAAGTCGTCAGACTACGCGAGTCCGCGCCGATGGGGGGTGGCGCGGGTCACGTTCCCGCACGGCCGTCGTCACGCGAAGGCCACCCACCGGAGACCTGCCGGACATTTCCGGTACCGCCGCGGCGCGGCCGCCGGGGCGTCCACCGGGTGGCGTGTACCCGCCCGTTCCGGTGGCACGCACGGGCTACACGGGGCGCGCGGACCCACCCGTACGCCCGCTCCGTGCGTTCACACGCCCGCTGATCGGCGAATCCCCGCAGGTCACCGGTGACTCTCCGGGCCGGCGCCGGGGGTGCGCGGGGAGCCGGACCGGGCCCGGGAATGGCAGGCGAACTTCACGAGAAGTGACGGGTAATCAAGGATAAACGTGGTGAGAGGAAATCGAACGCGCGATTTCCCGAGATCCTCCGCATGCACTTCGAAACATAAAATCAAGGAGTTCCCGCATTCGGCTCAATGGGTGGGACTGAGACGTAGTCCACATCACATCGTCATTACGAACCCGGCCTTCCGGCCGAACTCCGCCATCACACGTTGTAACGTCGATTGAGTGCGTACCGATGACAAGCTTCTCCTCATGGAGGAGCCCGAGACAGCCCAGGCGCCACCGGGTATGAGCCGGACACGCGTGCTGCTGTTCGGCTCGACGCTCGTGGCCTATGTGGCCATCGTCGTAGCCGTCCTGACCACGTCCAAGCTCGTGACCCTGGACTGGCAGGTCATGATGTGGCGGCCGTACAAGCAGTGGCCGCAGATCCACGCCTTCCTGGACTACTTCGTGGTCCTGGGCCAGCGCGGCCCGACGGCCGTGATCGTCGCCTCCTGGCTGGGCTGGCGCGCCTGGCGCCAGCGCACCCTGCACCCGCTGCTCGTACTGGGCACGTCGCTGCTGCTGCTGAACGTCACCGTCGGCTCGGTGAAGTACGGCCTCGGCAGGCTCGGCCCGCACTACGCGACCAGCGCCGGATCGGCCGAACTCTTCTCCGGCGGCGATATATTTCCCAGCGGTCACACCGCGAACGCCGTGGTGACCTGGGGAGTCCTGGCCTATCTGGCCACCACCCCATGGGTCCGCCGGGTCACCTCCGTGATCGCGGCCCTGCTGGCGCTGGGCGTCGGCATGACCACGATCTACCTCGGCACCCACTGGGTCAGCGACGTCCTGCTCGGCTGGGCGGCCGGCCTGCTGATCCTGCTGGCGCTGCCCTGGTTCGAGCCGCTGATGGCCTCGGCCGAGGCGCGGATCACGGCCGCCTGGGCGCGCCGCCGCGGCATCGGCACGACGTCCGCCACGGCCCCCGCCGCGAACGCGGCGATGGCCTCCCCCCAGGTCTCGGACAACCCGGACGGCGTACTCGGCCCCGTCGTTCTCGGCGGCCGTACGACGACGCCCGCGTCCGGCATACCGCACCACCCGGCACGTCCGCACACCACCCGGCACGAGCGCACCCCGGTCACCCCGGCCGGCAGCCGCCGGCCGCCCGCGGACCGGCCGGGCCGCCCCGCGCCCCTCGGCCAGGCCGGCGTGGCCCGCGGCCGCGGCGCCACCGGCTGACGGCCCGCGGCGCAGGTACGCACGCCTCCCGCCCCGCCCGCGCCCGTACGAAGGCCCCGGCCGCCCCCCAGAGGGCGAGCCGGGGCCTTCGTCGTGCGGGGCCGTGCGAACGCCCTTCAGCCACTCCAGCAGCGGATCACCCGGCCGCCCTCGACGGTGAAGTTGAGCCGGCCCACCCGGTACTCCATGGTGATGACAGCGCCCGGCGGCAGGGCGCGCACCATGCTCCAGCCGCGCTCGGTGGCCCGGCGCTCGGCCTCCTCGGCGGCGAGGCCGACGTAGCTGTCCGGTTCGTCCTGCGGTTGCCGTGCGGCACTCGGATCGGTTGCCATGTCAGCAACCGTAGGCGCACACGAGCCGTGACGGAAGGCGGCGGCCGACTTGATCGTCACACTTCTGTCACAAAATCCCAGGCAGTGTTTGGCGTGCACCGTTCACTCTTTGGGGGCGTCTTTTCCCCTCGCCCGCCGAATTCGCGTACCCGACCGTCGAAAACCGGCCCGGCGACCGCCGCGGAATTACCGGAAACGACCCACACACTTCCCTCACATCACATCCCCAGCGTCGACAGCTCTTCGTCCGTCAGCAGCCGGGACCGAATGAGAAACCGGTTGCCCGTCGGGGCCTCCAGCGAGAAGCCGCTGCCCCGCCCCGGCACCACGTCGATCGTCAGGTGCGTATGGCTCCAGTAGGCGAACTGGTCGCGCGACATCCACACCGGCACCGGGTCGATACCCAGGACGTCGAGGTCGCCGAGGTGCACGTCGGAGTCCCCGGTGAGGAACTCCCCCAGCGGGTAGCACATGGGCGAGCTGCCGTCGCAGCAGCCGCCGGACTGGTGGAACATCAACGGGCCGTTCTGGTCGGCGAGACGCCGCAGCAGCCCCGCGGCCTCCTCGGTGACGGCGACCCGGCCGGCCCTCGGTGCGGTAGAGGTCATGCGGTCAGAGTGCTCCCGCGGAGCGCCGCCCGCCAGACCCCCCGAGGACATGCCGGCGGGCGGAGCCCACCGTCGACTCCGCCTCGCGCTCCGGCAGACCGGTACTGACGGCCGCGCCGACCATCTCCGCGGCGACCCGGTCCCCGTGCCCGTTCTCGAAGGCCCGGCACGCGGCCCAGAAGAGCCGCTCGTTGCGCTCCCCCACCGACGAGCCGAGGACGAAGCGGATCAGCGGCTCGGCCGTGCCCCCACTCGTTCCCGCCCCCGTCCCCGCACCCTGGGCGCGCGCACCCCGGCGCCGCGGGGTCGTCAGCAGCAGCCGCAGCAGCCGCTTGGGCACCGCGGCCGGCGGCATCGAGGCCGTCGGCGGGTCCCAGCGGTAGAGCCCGGCGGTGGTGACCGAGCCGGGTCCCACGAGGTAGCCGCCGCTGCCGCGCACGTCGATCCCGTCGCCGAGCCGGCGCACGGAGTTGGGCACGATCACCTCTGCCGGACCGCGCAGCCACAGGTGCCGGCCGCCGCTCGGGGTGATCACCGTGCGCGTCCACGGCACCGCGAAGCCCCACCGGGCGGCCAGGTCCACCAAGGCGGTCACGCCGTCGACGCCGTCCTTGCGGTCCAGGTCGAGGCCGATCAGGTAGTGCGGCGAGCGTCCGCACGCGATCCCGTACCCGCTGGCCCAGGGCGCCGCCGCGAACAGCTCGGCTATCCGGGCGGGCTCGGTGGCGGCGTCGTGCACGCCGTGGCCGAGCCGTCCGCACTGGCCGCGGCACATCCCGGACCCGGTCTCGCCCCGGTGCGGCGAGCGGACCGCCGGGAGCTTGGTCCGCGAGAGCGGGATGACGGGGAAGCCGCGCCGCGCCGCGGCGAGCGCGCTCTCCAGCGCGCGGTCGTGGTCCGGATGCGTCACGGGGGCCCCTCGGTGCGCTACGGCATGGTCCCGTTATCGTACTTTCGTTCGACCATCTGCTCAATGCCGCGCCGAGCAGCCGGAACGGGCTCTCGGCCCGCCCGGCACCCGGTACCTGACCTGCCCTCACGCGGGCGTTTCCACAGGGCCGGTCATCGTTCATGGTGCCGCCTGCGGCCCGGCCCGCCTACGGCGCGGCACGGCCGTCCCGTCCCGGTCCGTCACATGATGGGCCGTCTGCCCGAGACTGTACGGAAGATCGAGTACGGAAGGCCGGGTGCCCGGCAGGATCTCCTACCGCGAGGGAGCGCGCCGATGGGGACGCACGCAGCGCAGACCACGGCCGAGCGGGCGGCGCCGCCCCGGCGGCCGGGGCGGCTCTTGGTGGACTGGCTGACCACCACCGACCACAAGAAGATCGGCCACCTCTACCTGATCACGTCGTTCGGCTTCTTCCTCGCTGCGGGGTTCATGGCGCTGCTGATGCGCGCCGAACTCGCCCGCCCCGGTCTGCAGCTGATGTCGAACGACCGCTTCAACCAGCTCTTCACGATCCACGGCACGATCATGCTGCTGCTCTTCGCCACGCCGACCTTCGCGGGGTTCGCCAACGAGATCATGCCCCTGCAGATCGGCTCGCCGGACGTCGCCTTCCCCCGGCTGAACATGCTGTCGTACTGGCTCTTCCTCTTCGGCGGGCTGATCGTGCTGGGGAGCTTCCTGACGCCGACCGGCGGCGCCTCCTTCGGCTGGTTCGCCTACGCGCCGCTGAACAGCTTGACCCGCTCGCCCGGGATCGGCGCCGACATGTGGATCATGGGGCTGGCGTTGGCGGGCTTCGGCACCATCCTCGGCGCGGTCAACTTCGTCGCGACGATCGTCGGGATGCGGGCACCGGGCATGACCATGTTCCGGATGCCGATCTTCACCTGGAACGTGCTCTTCACCTCGGTGATGGTGCTGCTGGCCTTCCCGGTGCTGGCGGCGACGCTGCTGGTGCTGGAGGCGGACCGGCGCTTCGGCTCGGTGGTCTTCGAGCCCGCGAACGGCGGAGCGCTGTTGTGGCAGCACCTGTTCTGGTTCTTCGGCCACCCGGAGGTCTACATCATCGCGCTGCCGTTCTTCGGCATCATCACCGAGGTCATCCCGGTGTTCTCGCGCAAGCCGGTCTTCGGCTACATGACGCTGATCGGCGCGACGATGGCCATCACCGGGCTGTCGATGGTGGTCTGGGCACACCACATGTTCGTCACCGGCGCCGTGCTGCTGCCGTTCTTCTCGCTGCTGTCGTTCCTGATCGCCGTGCCGACCGGGGTGAAGTTCTTCAACTGGATCGGCACGATGCTGCATGGTTCGCTGTCCTTCGAGACACCGATGCTGTGGGCCGTCGGCTTCCTGGTGAGCTTCCTGTTCGGCGGCCTCACCGGGGTGATCCTCGCCTCGCCCCCGCTGGACTTCCAGGTCAGCGACTCGTACTTCGTGGTGGCCCACTTCCACTACGTGGTCTTCGGGACGGTGGTCTTCGCGATGTTCGCCGGCTTCTACTTCTGGTGGCCGAAGTTCACCGGGAAGATGCTCGACGAGCGGCTGGGGAGGATCCAGTTCTGGACGCTGTTCGTCGGCTTCCACACCACCTTCCTGGTCCAGCACTGGCTGGGCGTGGAGGGCATGCCCCGGCGGTACGCGGACTACCTGGCGGCGGACGGCTTCACGGCGCTCAATACGATCTCGTCAATCGGGGCGTTCCTGCTGGGCCTGTCCACCCTGCCGTTCCTCTACAACGTGTGGCGGACCGCCCGGTACGGCCGACGGGTGGAGGTCGACGACCCCTGGGGCTTCGGCCGTTCGCTGGAATGGGCGACCTCGTGTCCACCGCCGCGGCACAACTTCACTGCGCTGCCGCGGATCCGCTCCGAATCCCCGGCCTTCGACCTGCACCACCCGGAGGTCGCCGCCCTCGACCAGGCACGGTCCACCGGCCGCCGCGACGCCGTCGAACCCGGAGCCGGGGACCACGGCTGAGCGGGGCGGGGCGGGGCGCCGTACCGTCCCGCCCGGCCCGCGTCGGCCCTCGGCCCGGCCCCTCACAGGGGATCCGGCCCTGCCGCGCTCCTGCGGAGCTTCGCCCGCACCTTCTTGCGGAGTCTGCGGGCCCGCCCCTTGACCGCGCGGGCGAGGTCCTTGCCCGCGTACGCGGTGCCCACGCCGAGGCCGCCGACGTGGCGTCCGGCCGCGCGCAGCCGGCCCGCGGCGCCCGCCCGCCGGGCGAGGAGTTCCTCCAGCAGCCGCTCGACGTCACCGGCGATCTCCGCGGGGTCGTACCGGGCGCCCTTCTCCAGCGCGGCCCGGCCCATCCGCTTGCGCAGCTCGTCGTCGTTGATCAGCCGGAGCATCGACGCGGCCAGCGCGTCCACGTCCCGCGGGGGCACCAGCAGGCCGTCCACCCCGTCGCTGATGATCTCGCCGGGACCGAGCGGGCAGTCGGTGCTCACCACCGGCAGGCCGACGCGCATCGCCTCGACGATGGTCATGCCGAACGACTCCATGGTGGAGGAGACCGCCAGCAGTGAGCCCTTGGCCATCTCCGGCTCGATCGGCGAGGCGGTGCCCATCATGGTCACCCGGTCTCCGATGTCCAGGCGCGCGATGAGCCGCTCCAGCTTCTCCTGCTGCGCCCCCGAGCCGTACAGCCGCAGGCCCCAGTCCGGCCGTTCCGCCGCGACCTTGACGAAGGCCCTGATGAGGTCTCCGTAACGTTTGACCGGGGCCAGCCGACCGACCGCGACGACGTACTTGGCGTCCAGGGTGCTGGGGGTGACGCCCGGGTCCGGAACGCTGTTCGGCACGGTGACCACCCGCACCCCGGGCAGCCGCAGCCTGCGCCGGTAGGCGGCGGCGTCGGCCTCGGTGGTCGTGGTGACCGCGTCCAGCCGGGGGTATAACCGGCGCAGCGTGAGGATGAGCGGTACGGAGTGGGTCTCCAGCGTCAGGTGCTCCTGCGCGATCCGGACGATGTGGCGCGGGGCCTGCAGGGCGATGTGGGCGTTCAGCCCGGGGCGCGTGCCGATGACGACGTCGGCGTCGAGGGACGACAGATGGGCCTCGATCCTCCGGTCGCTGAGCACGCTGTACTGCGTGTAGCGGTTCTCGCCCTTGGGGAAGACCGAGGAGGGCTGCCTGTACAGCGGGTCCGCCAGCTCGCAGGCGTCGCTGTCCCGGCGCAGGTCCACCAGATGGCGCAGGCCGACACGCGGGTCAAGGGCGAAGGTGGGTTCGTCACGATGGCGGAAGACGGAGACGATCTCGACCTCGTGCCGCTCGGCCAGGGCTCCCGCCAGGTTGTACGTCGTGCGGATGGTGCCACCGACTCCGTACGCGTTTTGGATCAGTATGGAAATGCGCATGCGTCCCTGCGTTCTCCTGCTTCCCACAGACCGGTGTCCGTCCTGGTGCTGACAAGACCGCGCCCAAGACCCGCGGGTTACCCCCGTTCACCTTCCCGTTTCCTCGTTGTGTCCCCGCCGTGACGTTCACGTGAGGTCCCGGGGCATCCTCCACGGATCGCATGCCGTCAGGCACGGAGCCCCGTCGCGGCGCGGAGGGGCGATCGCGCCCCCCGCTGCATTCCCCGGCGTTCATGGCGTCACCCCACCGGGCTACACACGGAGGGCCCACCGGGTGACGGAGGTGGCGGCGGGCGCGGGCGCGGGCGGGCGGCGGGCCACTCACGGCGCGCCCGCCGGTCTCACTGCGGCAGGCGCAGCAGTGTACCGGGGGTGAGCCGGCGGGTCGGATCGGAGCCGATGACGTCCTGGTTGAGCCGGTACAGCTCGGCCGCCCCACCGCCGACGTTGAAGCGCCGGGCCACCGTCTCCAGGGTCTCGCCGGACTGGACGGCGTGCGCGCGGCCGGCCAGCCGCAGGCGCTGCGCACAGGTCGGCCAGGCCTCCCAGCCCTGGTCGCGGAGGATCTCCTCGGCGACGGTCACCTGCTGGTCGGGGGTGGCACGGTCGGGCCTGGACGCCAGGCCGAGGCCACCGTGCTCGACCCAGGTGGGCTGGAAGATCTGCAGCCCGCCGTAGAAGCCGTTGCCGGTGTTGGTGTTCCAGCGGTTGCTGCTCTCGCAGGTCGCGAGTTCCACCCAGACGGGGGCGTGCCCGTCGGCCCGCGCGACCCCGGTGGCGAGGGCCGCCGAGGTGGCGAGCAGGGCGAGGGCGGTCACCGCGAGACGGCGGGGACGGGACATGCGCGCCAGGCTAGGCACGGCGCGGTGGGGGCCAGTTTC
>NZ_JBYIQW010000076.1:0-30047 GCF_057707815.1 Actinacidiphila sp. bgisy160 | reverse complement strand
TGGCAAGGGGCAGATCTTCGTCAAGGGCGAGGTCATCAAGACCGTGCCGGAGTCGAAGATCGTGGAGACCCTCATCGAGGAGGCCATGAAGCTCGCCGAGCGGATGAAGGCCGACAAAGTGCCGTCAGGAGAGCCCCAGATCAGTGTGAGCTAAAGCGAAACAATCCCCGGTAGGGGAGCGAGGTGGGAAAGTGTCGCTGCTCGAGAACATCCGTGGTCCGCGCGACCTGAAGGCCCTGCCGCCGGAGCGGCTGGGCGAACTCGCCGTGGAGATCCGTGCATTCCTGGTCCAGGCGGTGGCCAGGACCGGGGGGCACCTGGGACCCAATCTGGGCGTGGTCGAGCTGACGGTCGCCCTGCACCGGGTCTTCGACTCGCCGGCCGACCGCATCCTGTGGGACACGGGTCACCAGTCCTACGTCCACAAGATCCTGACCGGCCGTCAGGACTTCTCCAAGCTGCGCGGCAAGGGCGGCCTGTCCGGCTACCCCTCGCGCGCCGAGTCCGAGCACGACGTCATCGAGAACAGCCACGCCTCCACGGTGCTCGGCTGGGCCGACGGCCTGGCCAAGGCCAACCAGGTGCTCGGCCGGCAGGACCACGTCGTGGCCGTCATCGGCGACGGTGCGCTCACCGGCGGCATGGCCTGGGAGGCGCTGAACAACATCGCCGCCGCCAAGGACCGCCCACTGATCATCGTCGTCAACGACAACGAGCGCTCCTACGCGCCCACCATCGGCGGCCTCGCCAACCACCTGGCCACCCTGCGCACCACCGACGGCTACGAGCGCTTCCTGGCCTGGGGCAAGCAGGTGCTCCAGCAGACCCCTGTCGTCGGCAAGCCGCTGTACGAGTCCCTGCACGGCGCCAAGAAGGGCTTCAAGGACGCCTTCGCGCCGCAGGGCATGTTCGAGGACCTGGGCCTGAAGTACCTCGGCCCGATCGACGGCCACGACGTCGCCGCGGTCGAGTCCGCGCTGCGCCGGGCGCGGCGCTTCCACGGCCCCGTCCTCGTCCACTGCCTCACCGAGAAGGGCCGCGGCTACGCCTTCGCCGAGCGCGACGAGGCGGACCGCTTCCACGCGGTGGGCGCCATGGACCCGCTCACCTGCGAACCGCTCACCCCGTCGAGCGGCCCGAAGTGGACCTCGGTCTTCGGCAACGAGATGGTCCGCATCGGCGCCGAGCGCCCGGACGTCGTGGCGATCACCGCGGCCATGCTGCAGCCGGTCGGCCTGGAGAAGTTCGCCAAGGCCTTCCCGCGCCGTGTCTACGACGTCGGCATCGCCGAGCAGCACGCCGCCGTGTCCGCGGCGGGCCTGGCGACCGGCGGCCTGCACCCGGTGGTCGCCGTCTACGCGACCTTCCTCAACCGCGCCTTCGACCAGGTGCTGATGGACGTCGCGCTGCACAAGTGCGGCGTCACCTTCGTCCTGGACCGGGCGGGTGTCACCGGCGACGACGGCGCCTCGCACAACGGCATGTGGGACATGTCGATCCTCCAGGTCGTCCCGGGCCTGCGGATCGCCGCCCCGCGCGACGCCGACCAGCTGCGCGCCCAGCTCCGCGAGGCGATCGACGTCGACGACGCGCCCACCGTCATCCGCTTCCCCAAGGAGACCGTCGGCGAGGCCCTGCCGGCCATCGACCGGGTGGGCGGCATGGACGTCCTGCACCGCGGCGACCGGCCGGACGTGCTGATGGTGTCCGTCGGCGCCCTCGGCTCGGTCTCCCTGGCCGCGGCCGCCCTGCTGCGCGAACGCGGTGTCGGCGTCACGGTCGTCGACCCCCGCTGGGTCAAGCCGCTCGACGCGGAGCTGCCCGCGCTCGCCGCCCGGCACCGCATGGTTGCCGTGATCGAGGACAACGGCCGTACCGGAGGCGTCGGTTCGGCCGTCGCGCAGGCACTGCGGGACGCGGAGACCGATGTGCCGGTCCGCGACTTCGGCATCCCGCAGCAGTTCCTGGCGCACGCCAAGCGCGGCGAGGTGCTGGCCGACATCGGGCTCACACCTGCCGAGATCGCCGGCCGGATCGGGGCCACCCTGATCCGTCTCGCGGTGAACGAGCACCCGAACGAGAGGCACGTGAGCGATGACACCGCCCGATCCTGAACCCAAGGGGTTCGACCTGGCGACGCTGCTGGCCGAGCGCGGCGCCGAGCGCTACGACCTGCACGCCAGGTATCTCAACCACCAGTTGCCGCGGATGCTGCACACCATCGGCTTCGACAAGGTCTACGAGCGGGCCGAGGGCGCGTACTTCTGGGACGACGAGGGCCGGGACCACCTCGACATGCTCGCCGGCTTCGGGGTGATGGGCCTGGGCCGCCACCACCCGGTGGTCCGCAAGGCGCTGCACGACGTTCTGGACGCCGGGCTGGCGGACCTCACCCGCTTCGACTGCCAGCCGCTGCCCGGGCTGCTCGCCGAGAGGCTGCTGTCGTACGCGCCCGGCCTGGACCGGGTGTTCTTCGGCAACAGCGGCACCGAGGCGGTCGAGACGGCCCTGAAGTTCGCCCGCTACGCCACCGGCAGGCCCCGCGTGCTCTACTGCGACCACGCGTTCCACGGGCTGACCACCGGTTCGCTGTCCGTCAACGGCGAGAGCGGTTTCCGCGAGGGCTTCGACCCGCTGCTCCCCGACACCGCCGTACCCCTGGGCGACCTGGCGGCCCTGGAGCGGGAGCTGGCCAAGGGCGACGTGGCCGCCCTGATCGTCGAGCCGATCCAGGGCAAGGGTGTGCACGCCGCACCGCCCGGTTACCTGCGGGCGGCGCAGGAGCTGCTGCACCGGCACAAGGCACTGCTCGTCGCCGACGAGGTGCAGACCGGCATCGGCCGCACCGGCGACTTCTTCGCCTATCAGCACGAGGGGGGCGTCGAGCCGGACCTGGTCTGCGTGGCTAAGGCCCTGTCCGGCGGGTACGTGCCGGTGGGGGCCACCCTCGGCAAGGACTGGATCTTCAAGAAGGTCTACTCGTCCATGGACCGGGTGCTGGTGCACTCCGCGAGCTTCGGCTCCAACGCCCAGGCCATGGCCGCGGGGCTGGCCACCCTCACGGTGATGGAGGACGAGAAGGTCGTCGCCAACGCGCGGGCCACCGGCGACCTGCTCCGCGACCGCCTAGCCGTCCTCGTCGACCGCTACGAGTTGCTGCACGAGGTCCGCGGCCGGGGCCTGATGATCGGCATCGAGTTCGGCCGGCCGAAGTCGCTGGGGCTGCGCAGTCGCTGGACGATGCTGCAGGCGGCGCGCAAGGGCCTGTTCGCGCAGATGGTGGTCGTGCCGCTGCTGCAGCGGCACCGTATCCTCACCCAGGTCTCGGGGGACCACCTGGAGGTCATCAAGCTGATCCCGCCGCTGGTCATCGGGGAGCCCGAGGTGGACCGCTTCGTGAACGCCTTCACCGCCGTGATGGACGACGCACACGGCTCCGGTGGCCTGATGTGGGAGTTCGGCCGGACACTGGTGAAGCAGGCGGTCGCGGGCCGCTGACCCAGGCCGTCGGCCGGGCTACGATTCTCGCCCGCGGTTCTTGCCCCCCAGGCAATCTTTTTGCCTCGGGGGCGAATCGCATCTATACCTGAGGCATGACCTCACCATCCTCGGACGAGGCGCCCCTGCCGGACGTCGCCCCCCAGCTGCGCGCGCTGCGCCGCAGGGGCGGGCTGACGCTGGAGGCGGCAGCCGCCCGCGCCGGGCTCTCGCCCGCGCACCTGTCCAGGCTGGAGACCGGGCAGCGGCAGCCCTCGCTTCCCATGCTGCTGGCGCTCGCCCGCACCTACGGCACCACGGTGTCCGACCTGCTCGGCGAGACCTCCGCGGAGCGCGATCCGGTCGTCCGCGGCGGTTTTGTGCCGCCCGCGGAGGCCGGCGGCTGGACGTACTGGCCGGCCGGGAACCCCGGGCGGGCCATGCAGGCGCTGCGGCTGCACGTGCCTCCCGGCCCCCAGGAGGGGCTGGTCCGCGTCCACCCCGGTGAGGAATGGCTGTACGTCCTCGAGGGCGAGCTGCGGCTCACCCTCGGGGAGGCCGTGCACCGGCTGGTGCCCGGCGACAGCGCCCACTTCGACTCGCTCACCCCGCACCGCATCGCGGCGACTTCGCCGAACGGTGTCGATCTGCTGTTCGTCCACACGCTGCTGCGGAGTTCCGTCGTAGAGCTGTGCCTGGGCGACGGCCGTTCCCCGCGCCCCCACGGCGCATGACGAGAGGACTGACCGTGTCCGGCGACTCCCGAGACAAGGCCCCCATGGGCTTCAAGGTGCGCACCTTCATCTACCTGGTGGGGGTCCACGTCATCGCCGCGTTCTTCTTCCTGATCTTCCATCTGGCCGGGGCCAAGTAGAGCGCCCCGGCGGCCCGGGTCAGGCCGGCCGCGCGCCGTCGAGGAAGAGGGCGCGCAGCCGCTCACGGCGCCCGGGAGTGAGGTCGAGCCCCTCCTCCAGGTAGCGGTCCACCGAGCCCCAGTGCTCCTCGATGGTGTCGAAGGCGGTCTCCAGGTACTCCTTGCGCGCGTCGAAGAGCGGGCCGAGCAGCTCCATCACCTCGGGGGTGGTCGCCGGGTCCGTGTCGTCGCCGCGCTTGATGCGGTAGCGGCGGTGTGCCTCGTTGCTCTTGAGATAGTCCTCGACGATCGCGTCGCGCTCGACCCCGAGCGCGAGCAGGATGACGGCGATCGACGTCCCGGCCCGGTCCTTGCCCGCCGCGCAGTGCAGCAGTGCCGGCACCGACTCCTCCCCGGCGAGCAGGTCCAGCATGCGGGCGTGCTCGGCCGTGCGGTCCAGGACGATGCGGCGGTACGCCTCCACCATGCGCGCGGCGGCGCGGCCCCCGCCGAGGATCTCGCGCAGCGCCGCGATGTCGCCGTCGCGGACGGTCGTCCAGAACTCGGCGCCCTGCGCCGGGTCGCTCAGCGGCATGTTGACGTTGCGCACGCCGGGCAGCTCGACGTCCGGGCCCTCCAGCCTCATGTCGGAGGCGTTGCGGAAGTCGAAGACCGTGTGCAGCCCGAGGGCGGAGAGGAAGGCGGCGTCCTCGGCGGTGGCGTGCGCCAGGTGGCCGCTGCGGAAGAGCCGTCCGTACCGCACCCGGCGGCCGTCGGTCGTCGGGAGGCCGCCCACGTCGCGGAAGTTGCGCACCCCGGTCAGCTCGGGCTCCGACGGGGCGGTCTGCGGCGTCTGCTCGGTCACCGGCACTCCTTCGCTCAGGGGCCGGGCGGTGCGGGTCACCGGCGGCCGGACCATGCCCGACCTTACGACACCCGGGCGGCGTCCGTACCGGGCGGTATGCGATCCCCCGCGCGGGCTGTCGCGGCGCGGCCGGGACGCCGTCCTATTCCGTTTCCGGTGGATCCGGCCGGGTGGGATAGATCACCCCCAGTCAACCCCTGGTTACGGTGGCGTAGGTCACTTGAGGAGGTGAAGTATGTGCTGACGTGCCAGACGATTCGAAGAGAAACAACAGTGACGCCATCGGGTCGTACACAGCCGTGGGGGACAGCTTCACGGAAGGTGTAGGCGATCCCGGTCCCGACGGGACGTTCATCGGCTGGGCCGACCGGCTGGCGGTCCTGCTCTCCGACCGCCGCCCCGAACACGACTTCCGGTACGCGAATCTCGCGGTGCGCGGTCGCCTCCTCGACCAGATCGTCGAGGAGCAGGTGCCGCGCGCCGTCGAGCTCGCGCCCGACCTCGTGACCTTCTGCGCGGGCGGCAACGACATCCTGCGCCCCGGCAGCGACCCGGACGACGTCGCGGAGCGCTACGAGGCGGCGGTCGCCCGCCTCACCGCGACGGTCGGCACCGTCGTGCTGTGCACGGGCTTCGACACCCGCGGCGTGCCCGTGCTCCGCCATCTGCGCGGGAAGATCGCCACGTACACGGCGCATGTGCGCGCCATCGCCGACCGGTACGACTCCCCGGTGCTGGACCTGTGGTCGCTGCGTTCGGTCCAGGACCGCCGGGCCTGGGACGCCGACCGCCTCCACCTCTCGCCCGAGGGGCACACCAGGGTCGCGCTGCGCGCCGCGCAGGTGCTGGGCCTCGACGTGCCCGCCGACCCCGACCAGGCGTGGCCGCCGGAGCCGTTCCGCGCGCCCGCCGACATCCGCAGGGACAACATCCAGTGGGCGCGGGAGTACCTCGTGCCCTGGATCGGCCGGCGGCTGCGCGGGGAGTCCTCCGGCGACCACGTGGAGCCCAAGCGCCCGGACCTGCTGCCGCTGTAGCCGGCGGGCCCAGGGCCTACCGCTCGGGCGATGTCAGAAGGGCGAGGTCCCGGAGACGAGTTCGGCCCACACGGCACGGCCGCCACCGTCGTCGGTGGGCCGGACGCCCCATGCCTGCGACAAGGCGCCCACCAGCAGCAGGCCGCGTCCGCCCTCCTCGTCGACGCCCGCCGCCCGCGGCCGGGGCGCAGTCGGCGCGCGCCCCTGGTCGCTGACCTCGAGGCGCAGCCGGGTGCCGTCGTAGCGCAGCCCGCAGGTGATGAACTCACTGCCGGTGTGCATGACGGCGTTGGTGAAGAGCTCGGAAACGATCATCTCGGCGTCGTCGCGGAGTCCCTCGTCCGCCTCCCACTCCCGCAGCCGTGCCCGCACGCGGTGGCGTGCGTCGGCGACCGAGGACCCGTGGGCGGGCAAACGGAAGAGGTCCTGGCAGCGACGGGCGTCGAGGTCGCCACGGCGCTCTAACCGCAGAGCGTCTGGTGAGGGGGCCACGTCGCTAACTATGCGGCCCCGTTAGAACTGTTGGCAAGATGCGATCTGTAATTTACAGAACGGCCGGTGCGCACTGTCGGTTTTCGTTGACGGCATGACACACTGCTTGCGGCAGAGGGGAGTTGGGGAAGTGGTCGTGACGGACGCGCGGTCAGCCGGTGCTCCCACCGTCCTGCGGGTGGTGCTCGGCAAACGGCTCCACGACCTGCGGGTGAAGGCCGGACTCTCCTTCGAGGACGCCGGCCGGGCGCTCGACGTCACCCATGCCACCATCCGCCGCATGGAGAAGGCCGCGGTCGGCCTGAAGATCCCCTACGTCGAGAAGCTCCTGCGCACCTACGGGGTCACCGACCCGGCGGAGGTCGAGGGGTTCCTGGCGCTGGCCCGGGAGGCCAACCAGCCGGGCTGGTGGCACCGCTACCGCGACGTCCTGCCCGACTGGTTCAGCGCCTTCGTGAGCCTGGAGGGCGAGGCCGGCGTCATCCGCGCCTACGAGCCGCACTACGTCCCCGGACTGCTGCAGACCGAGGACTACGCGCGCGAAGTGCTGCGGGCGGGGAACCCGCGCACCGGCGACGAGGAGATCGAACGCGGGGTCGCGCTGCGCATGGAACGCCAGGCGCTGCTCACCCGGGAGGACGCGCCGCTCGTCTGGATCGTCATCGACGAGACCGTCCTGCGAAGACCCATCGGACGTCCGGCGGTCATGCGCGCCCAGATCGCCAAGCTGATCGACTCCTGCGCCCTGCCCAACGTACGACTGCAGGTCATGCCGTTCACGGCCGGAGCGCACCCCGCCATGTACGGCCCGTTCCACATCTTCCGGTTCCAGACGCACGACCTCCCGGACGTGGTCTACTCCGAAAGCCTGGTCGGGGCCGTCTACTTCGACGACCGGGACGACGTCTCGACCTTCCTGGAGGCCCTGGACCGGATGTGCGCACAAGCCGCACCGGCCCGGAGCACCGAGCGGATACTCAGTGGCATCCACAAGGAGACCTGACCATGGAGTGGCCCTGCCCGATGCACACCGGCAACGAGATGATGTCATCCGTCCCGGGCGCCGAGGCCGCTCAGGCCGGCTTCCCGCCGACACGGGCGGCGGGACGGACCGGAAGACCGCAGACCGCACCGACCTGGACCCCCAAGGGCCACCGGAATCCGAACGGAGCAGGGCGTTGACCGACAAGGGCTTCCCCGCGGAGGAGATCGACACCAGCCGGCCGCACCCGGCCCGGATGTACGACTACTACCTCGGCGGCAAGGACAACTACGAGGCCGACCGCGAGGCGGCCGAGATGGTGATCCGCATGACCCCCGACGCGCGCCCCAGTGCCCGCGCCAACCGCGACTTCATGCAGCGCGCGGTGCGCTACGCGGCGGGGCAGGGCATCCGGCAGTTCGTCGACATCGGCACCGGCATCCCCACCTCGCCCAACACCCACGAGGTCGCCCGCTCCGTCGCCCCCGAGGCCCGGGTCGCCTACGTCGACAACGACCCCATCGTCGCCGCCCACGCCGGCGCGCGGCTCACCAACGCCGGCAACGCCGGCTTCTTCCTCGGCGACGTCCGCGAGCCCGAGAGCATCCTGGAGCACGCGACCCTCCGGGAGCTGATCGACTTCGACGAGCCCGTGGCCCTGATGCTCGTCGCGCTCCTGCACTTCGTCCGCGACGACGAGGACCCGGCCGGGATCGTGCGCACCCTCACCAAGAACCTCGCGGCCGGCAGCTTCCTGATCCTCAGCCACGGCACGACCGACTTCCACCAGGACGTCGACGCCGACGCCGCAGAGGCCTACAAGAACGCCACCTCCACCCTCACCCTGCGCAGCAAGCCGGGGATCGAGCCCTTCTTCGACGGCTTCTCCCTGGTCGAGCCCGGCCTGGTGCAGGTGCCGCGGTGGCGCCCGGACCCCGGGCTCCCGCAGGAGGACGAGCACGTCCGCATCGCCTTCTGGGGAGGCGTCGGCCGCAAGGGCTGACGCGGCCGAGCGGGGCGCGCCGTGCCGTCCGACTACGAGGTCGTCGGCGTCAGGAACGGGAGCGGTGTCCGCCCGGGCGGCGGCGCGGCGGGTATCCGCTCCAGGACCCCGCCGGCGAACACGTCGTACAACGGCAGCGTCTCCAGATGGACGTAGCCGATGTGGCAGTCGCAGACGTCCATCGGGCACGCGCGCGGGCGCAGCGCCGCGCGGTAGGAGCCGTCGTACAGGTTGCCCAGCTCCTCGCGGACGAAGTGGCAGCGGCGCACCGTGCCCTCGCCGTCCACCGATATGACCGACTCGCCCGTGCGGCACGGCAGGCCCGCGCTGCGGTGCGGATGCCGGCTGTACGGGAAGAGCGGGTCCAGCGCCGTCCACCGGGCCGCCTCGGCGTCGGTGTACGTGTGGCCCTCGGCGGCGTTGACCCACAGGTAGACGTGGTCCGGGAGGTCGGCCCGCAGCCGGCGGGCCTGCTCCAGGTGCTCCGGCAGGCCGACGACGCCCACGCTGTGCCGGACGCCGCGGTCCGCGAGGTCGCGGCACTTGGCCAGGAAACGCTCGTAGGGCGTCTGGCCGGGGTGGAAGGTGCACCACAGGGCCAGCGTGTCCCGGTCGGCCTCGTCCAGCCACTCGGTGCGGCAACTCAGATTGGTCTGGATCGCCACCCTGCGGACGTGCGGAAGCCGGCTCAGCTCCGCCAGCGTGCGCCTGTACCAGGAGCGCACCAGGCCCTCGCCCCACGGCGTGAACAGCAGGGAGAGCCGGTCGTCCGTCCGCCCGGCCGCCCAGCCGGCGAAGCGCTCCAGCGCCGCGCGGTCGGCGGTCAGCTCGGCGCGGCTGTCACGGCGCTTGGCGAAGGGGCAGTACGGGCAGTCGTAGTCGCACGAGGCCAGCGGGCCGCGGTAGAGGATCGTCAGGTCCATGGCAGATGCATTCACTTGGGTTCGTAGGCGGCCATGCGCCTGCGTACGGCGGCGGAGAACAGCTCGGGGCCGGCCGCGTCGGAGTGGGCCAGGCCCTCCGGCGACAGCCGCAGCACGTCCGGCCCCGCGTCCGCGTCCAGCCAGCCCCGGTCCGCGAAGCGCTCCAGCTCCTCGGCGAAGTCCTCCCCGGGCGCGGTGCCGAACCGGGCCCGGTACTCCGCGACGGGCAGGCCGTCGGCCTGCAGCAGGGACTGCAGCAGATGACGGCGGCGGGCCTCCTCGTCGTCCATCGCCCAGCCGAAGTCGGCGTGAGCGAACTCCCGCGTCGTGCGCGTGGTGTATGTGTCGATGATGCCGCGGATGCGGTGCATGTCGACGGCGTAGTCGAAGGAGTAGTGCAGCGTGGAGGTGTACGAGCGGGCGCCGCAGCCGAGACCCACCATGCCGTCGGTCTGGCAGGCGTAGTCCCCGCCTCCCGTGGTGGGCGCGTCCGCACGGCGGAACATGCGCATCGACACCTGCTCGTAGCCGTGCGCCAGCAGATGGTCGCGTCCGTGGCGGTACAGCCGCAGCCGCTGCTCGTCCCACGCCGCCTCCTCCCGGGCGGTGCCGGCGGCGTGCCGGCCGAGGCCGGTGAGCGGACGGACGTACAGGGGGTACAGGTACAGCTCCTCGGGCCGCCAGGCGAGCGCCGCGTCGAGGGACCGGGTCCAGGAGCGCTCGTTCTGGCCGTCGATGCCGTAGATCAGGTCGATGTTGAGGACGGGGACGCCCGCCTCCCGGATCCTGCCCAGCGCCGCCTCGACGTCGTCCCGGCGCTGGGGGCGGACGGCGGCGCGCGCCTCGGCCTCGACGAAGCTCTGCACGCCGAGGCTCAGCCGGGTCGTGCCGCGTTCCGCCAGCACCGACAGCCGGTCGGCGGTCGCGGTGGCCGGTGAGGCCTCGACGGAGAGCGGTATCGCCCGCAGGTCGGCCCCCAGGCCGAGTTCGGCCAGGTCGCAGAGCCGCTCCAGCTCGGCCGCCGTCAGGTACGTGGGAGTGCCGCCGCCGAAGGCGGCGTTGGCGAACCGCGCGCCTGCGCCCAGCGCCTCCCGCACCGCCGCGGCCTGGCGTTCCAGCGCGTCCAGGTAGGCGGTGGCCAGGCCGTCGGGCGCCCCGATCCTGGTGAAGAGGTTGCAGAAGCCGCAGCGGACCTCGCAGAACGGGATGTGGAAGTAGAGGGACAGCGCGTCCTTGGGCTCGTCCGCCCACAGGTCGCGCAGTCGGGCGCGCTCGCGGGGCAGCGCGCGGTAGGCCGTCTTGTGCGGGTACGCGTACACGTAGTGCCGGTACGGGCGCACGGCTGCCGTCTCCGGGGGCGCCGGGGAGAGGGGCAGGTCGCTGAGCGTCATCGGGCGGTCCCGTCGAGGAGGAAGTGGGCGTAGGGCACCGTCCACACGACCTCGTGGCCGATCCGGTGGCCGGTGTGGCCGTCCTCGCCGTACGCCGTGCCGTGGTCTGAGCAGACGACGGCCAGACACGGACGTCGGCTGGAGGCGGCGGCGAAGAGCCTGCCGATGTGGCGGTCGACGTACTCCAGGGCGGCGGCATGGGTGGCGCGTGAGTCGCCCGCCTCCCGGGTGGCGCCCGGCAGGTGGAACCAGTTGGGCTGGTGCAGCGCCGACACGTTCACGAAGAGGAACAGCCGCCGCTCCGGCGGCAGGGCGGCGACGACCTCCTCGGCGCGGGCCACCTGCGCCTCGAAGGAGGTGGGGGAGGGCACGCCGAACTCCGGTTCCCAGTGGCTCTCCTGAAAGAGCCCCGGCAGCACCGAGCCCAGCGGCGCCTGCTTGTTGAAGAAGCCGACGCCGCCGATGCACACCGTGCGGTAGCCGGCCGCGGCCAGGCCCGACACCAGGTCGGGGGTGTCGTACACGAAGGTGCCCTCCGCGGTGCTCTCGCTGCCGGCGAACCGCGCGGCGAACAGCCGGGGGTGCGGACCGGGCGTGGTGGGCGTGGGCAGGAAGCCCGCGAAGATGGCCTGGTGGGAGGCGTAGGTGAAGCTGCCGGGCGCGTGCCGGCGCTCCCAGCGGCCTCCGGGCAGATGGCGGGCCAGGTTGGGGATGCGACCGGCCGCGGCCAGCTCCTCGGCCACGTCGTGGCGGAGGGTGTCCAGCGTGATCAGCAGGATGTCATGGCTGCCCACGATCTGGTTCATGTCAAGCGGTGGCGTCATGGTGGTGCTCCTCGCGTCGCGCGCGTTCCATCGCGGCCGGTACGGCGGCGACCTGGGCGGCGTAGGTGTCCAGGCCCTCGGCGCCACTGCCCGGGAGGCCGGTGAGCCGGGGCAGCAGATCCCCGAAGGCGTTGACCTCGCCGACGGCGAAGCGGCGCCAGCCGGTCGTGGGCAGGACGTCCACGCCGACGCAGAGCGTGCCGGGGAAGCACGCGGCCGCCCGCTCGGCGGTCGTCAGCACGTCCCCGAAGTCGCCGCCCGCGGCGTGAATCGCCGCGCGGGCCATGTCCAGGTCGCCGCGGGCGCCGCCGAGGTGCAGGTTCGTCATCGGGTACGGGCTGGTGCGGACGACGGCGTGCGTGGCGCGTCCGGCGACCACGACCACCCGCAGGTCGGCCGCCCGGCCCCGCTGCGACGCCTTGGGCAGCCAGCGCTCGACGTGCAGCCCGTCCGGGGCCAGCGCGTCGACGAGGGCGGCGACCTCCGGCTCCGTGCGGTACTCGCGCACCCGCAGCGAGTTGAAAAGGCGTCCGTCGGCCGTGGTCTCCACCGAGGTCGTGGCCTTGACCCGACCCGGGCCCGCCGTCGCCAGCGCCACCACCCCGGAGGCGGAGGAGCCGTGCGCGGGCTTGAGGAACGCACGCGAGATCCGGGCGGCCCGCAGGCGTCCCCTGAGCTCGGCCCAGCCGCCCACCGGCGGCCCGCCGGGAGCGGGCGGCACCGGGACGCCCGCGGCGGCGAGCCGGGCGTGGCAGCGGCGCTTGTCGAACAGCACGGCGATATCCCCGGCGTCCGCCGACGGCACCGCGCCGGCCCGGCGGGCCGCCTCCGTCACCTCGCGCACGGCGGCGGTGAAGCGGCGGTACCACAGCGCGGTGCCCTCGACCCGGGCCGGGTCGTCGGCGCCCCGCAGCAGCCGGTCGACCCCGGCGTCCTCGCCGGGCGAGTCGACGCGCACGAACTCGCCGGGCGCGAAGGCGTATCGTCCCCGCAGCACGTCGCGCCACGCCAGCACGCGGGGCGCGGGATGCCCCGCGGCACGTACCGCGTCGGCGAACAGCGTCGTCCTGCGGTTGCCGGGGTTGCCGACCACGGCGATGCGGAGCGCGCCGTCGGCGCCGCTATTCGGAGACGGCGACATAGCGCCACTCCTCGTCCCGCCAGCGGTGCGGCTCGCAGTGCTCCGACAGGTCGACCTCGGTGCCCGCGGAGCCCACCGCCGCGCGCAGCCGCTCGGCCACGGCCCCGCTCACGAAGTGGTGGTGCAGGTCGAGCCGTTTGAGATGGGTGAGCGGCTGGCCGCCCAGCAGGGCCTCGGCACCGGCGTCGGTGAGCGTGCCCATGGACAGGCTCAGCGTCTCCAGCTGCGCGACGACGGGCGCGGAGGCCACCGCCGCCGCTATCTCGTCCTGCAGCGGGCTGTCCTGCAGGCCGAGGTGGCGCAGGGCGGGGAAGCGGCCGCCGGCGAGGACCGGCGCGAGGTCGGCGACCGTGGCGTCGCCGCCGTACTGCTCCACACCGAGCCACAGTTCCAGGTGTTCCAGCGCGGGCAGCTCGCAGGCGCCGACCGCCCGCACCACCGCCCCGGGCAGCCCGCCGGACTCGAAGCGCAGTACGCGCAGCGCTTCGTGACGGACGGGGCGCAGTGACAGCGGCTCCTCACCCAGCCCCTGCGAGTCACCGCCGCGGACACCGAACTCCTCCAGCAGCGGAAAGCGTTCGAGGACGGGCGTGACATCGGTCAGCTGCAGCCAGGAGACCTCGCACTCCTCGCCGGTCACGTCGGCGAGGAACAGGGCGCGCAGCGCGGGGAAGCGCTCCGCGTCCGCCAGCAGCAGCTCCAGCGCGGGGCGCAGCTCGGAGTACTCGTCGTCCCACCACGGCCCGAGGACCAGGGCGCGCACCCGTGCGGTGTCGACCGCCGCGGTGAAGTGGGCCCACAGTTCGGGGAAGGGGATGTCGCCCGCCTCGAAGCAGTCCAGCCGCCAGGCCACGGCGTCGGGTTCGGGCAGTCCGGCCGTGCCGGCCTCGGGCAGCGTGTGCACGGGCAGCCCGTGGAAGGTCTGCAGGTGCTGTGTGACGGTCATCGGGGCCTCACTCCGCGACGGCGGTGTAGCGGTGGATCTCGCCGTCCCACTCGTCCTCGTCACCGGGTTCCGAGAGGTCGACCTCGACACCCGAGGGCTCGAGGGCGGCCCGCACGCGCTCGGCGACCGGCTCGGTGACGAAATTGTGGTGCAGGTCGAGCCAGTTCAGGTGGGTCAGCGGCTGGCCGGCGAGCAGGGCGGTCACACCGTCGTCGGTGAGCACGCCCAGGGACAGGTCGAGTGAGGAGAGCTGGGCCACGACGGGGGCCGCCGCGACGGCGGCGGCGATCTCGTCCTGGATCTCGCTGTTGCGCAGGCCGAGGTGGCGCAGGGCGGGGAAGCGGCCGCCGGCGAGGACCGGCGCGAGGTCGGCGACCGTGGCGTCGCCGCCGTACTCCTCCACGCCGAGCCACAGCTCCAGGTGCTCCAGCGCGGGGAGTTCGCTCGCGGCGACACCGCGGACGACCTCGCCGGGCAGGCCGCCCGCCTCGAAGCGGAGCGTGCGCAGCCGCTGGTGGCGGGTCGCCGGGAAGCGCAGCCCCGTGCCGCCGCGGACGCCGAACACCTCCAGCCGCGGGTAGGCCTCGAGCACCGGCGTCACGTCGGACTGCTCGATCCAGGAGATCTCGGCCTCCTCCATTTCCAGGTCGCCGATGAACACGGCCTCCAGCGCGGTCAGCCGCTCACGGGCGTCCACGAGCAGCCGCACGATGACACCGGAGTCGTTGTCGTACGGCTCGCCCCACTGGCCCACGACCAGGGCCCGCACCCCGGCGGGTTCGACCGTGTCCAGGAAGCGGTCCCACAGCTGCGCGAAGCTCTCCTTCGCGTCGTTCTCCCAGGGGTTGAGGGACAGCCGCCACGCCACCGCGCCGGGCGCAGGGAGCTCCTGCCGCGCGTCGGGCGCGGGGAAGTCGAAGGCCGGCAGGCCGTTCAGTTCCTGCAGATGTTCGACGTGGGACATCGGTGGTCTCCCGGGGTGGACGGACGCGGTGCCTTGAGGCGGTGGTGCCCTGAGGCGGTGGTGCCTTGCTCGCGAAGAGTTCTACCAAGCCGCTCGGACACCGCCTGCCGCGGGCTGTGCACAAGCTGTCGGGGGGGGCGTTGTCACACCCCCCGCGTAGCGTCGTGGACATCGGGTCGGCGGGTGCCGACGGCGAAGGGAGACACGCATGTACCGGCAGGGGGACGTCCTGATCGTGCCCGTCGCGGAGGCGGCCGTGCCGCCGGGCACGGACCGGCTGCCGCGGCAGCCGAGGGACGGGCGGGGCAGGCTCGTGCTGGCCCTCGGCGAGGTGACCGGGCACGCCCACGCGGTGGTCGGGCCGGGGACGCTGGTGCGCGAGGCCGGGCCGTTCGGTGCGGCGTACCTCCACATCCCGGACGGCGGGCGCGTGGTGCACGAGGAGCACGCCGCGATACCGCTGCCCAAGGGCTGGTACCGGGTGGTGCGGCAGCGCGAGTACGTGCCCGGCGCGGTGCGCGTCGTGGCGGACTGACGGGGACGGGGGAGCGGAGCGATGACGACGGTGACGAGCACGGACACGGCGGCGGAGCCGGCGGTGGACACGACGGCGCTGTGGCGCGAGGTCGTCGCGGCGACCGGACCCGCGGACCGGGCGGCGGCGGAGGAAGGGGTGCGCCGGGCCTACCGGCTGGCCGGGCTGCCGGAGCCGGAACGGATCGTGTGGGCGGCCTCGCCCCTGGAGGCGGTGACCCTGGCCGTGCGCCTGACGGCGGACGGCACGGCGGGCGGCGGCGTGCGCGACGCGGTACGGACACGGCCGTGGGCGGCCGCGCGGGAGCGTGTCGCCGACCGGCTCGGGCCGGCCGGGTGGGCGGATCACTGGGCCGTCACGGGCGCGCAGTTGTGGGACACGACGGTGCAGCTGACCGAGCGGATACGGACCGCTGTTGTCGACGCCGCGTCCGGGGTGCCCGGCGGCGGGCAGGCGGTGCGGCTCGCGCTGCTCGACGCCGTGCTCGGCCAGCACGACGCGGCGTGGCTGGCCGCCTTCGACGGTCAGGAGGGCACCCGGGAGCTGGCCGGCGTCGCCGCGGTCGCCCGGAACGCCGGCTGGTGGTGGCCGTACGAGCGGACGGCGGTGGTCACCGAACGCCCCCTGGAGCTGCACCGGGACGAGGCGGGCCGGCTGGACCGCGGCGACGGCCCCGCGTTGGCCTACGCGGACGGTTTCGCGCTGCACGCCTGGCGGGGCATGCCGGTTCCCGCCGAGTTCCTCGACGGGCTGGCCGGTCTGACCCCGCGCCGCATACGCGAGGAGGAGAACGCCGAGCTGCGCCGGGTGATGCTGGAGCACTACGGCTACGAGCGCTACCTGGAGGAGTCCGGGGCCCAGCCCGTGCAGCGGGACGCCGCCGGGGTGCTGTGGCGGATCGAGCTGGAGGGGGACGAGCCGCTGGTGATGGTCGAGGTCGTCAACTCCACGGCGGAGCCGGACGGCACCCACCGCACCTACTGGCTGCGGGTGCCGCCGCGGACCCGGACCGCCCGCGAGGGCGTCGCCTGGACCTTCGGACTGGAGGAGGCCGACTACGTGCCGGAGCGGGAGACCTGAGCGGACTCCAGTGTCGCGGCGTCGATGAGGGCGAGGTTGCCGTACGCCGTGCAGGTGTGGGCACCCGCCGTCGCGCCGAGGCGGGCGCAGGACTCGAAGTCCAGTCCGCGCGTGCGCCCGTGCAGGAAGCCGCAGAGGAAGGCGTCGCCGGCCCCGTTGGAGTCCACCACCGGGCCGGGCGGGGTGGCGGCCGGGATGTGCCGGGGCGTGCTGCCCCCATCGCGCGCCAGCAGATAGGCGCCGCCCGCGCTTGCGGTGGCGATCACGGCCTGGGCGCGGCCGTCGCGCAGGATTCCGCGCATGACGTCCGTGATGCGCTCGCCCGCTCCCGCCGCGCTGAGGAAGACCAGATCGGAGCGGTGGGCGAACTCCCGCTGGTGTTCGGCCAGTCCGTCCCAGTCGTGCAGGTCCGTCGAGACCGGCAGGCCGAGTTCCTCGATGTCGTCGTAGAGGAAGCGGGTGAAGTGCGAGATCGACAGGTGCACGTGGCGGGCCCGGCGCAGGTGCGGCAGGTAGAACTCGCGCGGCATCCGCAGGTCCGCCGGGTCGCGCCCGTCGTAGAAGGACATCCGGCGGCCGGCGGCGTCCACGAGGTTGACGGCCCGCCGGGTCCCGGCGGGGGAGATCAGCGCCTCGAAGTCGACGTCGCCCTTGGCCAGGCGTTCCCGGAGCATGGAGCCGATCCAGTCCTCGCCGACGAAGTCGAGGAACTTCACGCTCATGCCGAGCGCGCGGCAGCCCAGCGCCACGTTGCCGCCGGTCTGGCCCGGCCACTCCCGGACCGGCTCCACCCCGAGGGAGTCCACGAGCGGTACGGGCAGGTTGTCCACCCGCACCACGGTGTCCACTCCGGAACCGCCCACGACGAGTACGTCGTACGGCGACTCTTGCGTGGTCATGTGCACCTCCAGTCACCACCCCGGCGCCATACTACGGCCCGTCGGTGTGCCCCTGCGCGCGATCACGGATGCGCTCGGCCGCCCGCGCGGCCCATTCCTGCTGCATCGTGGTGAAGCGCAGCCCCCACTCCAGTGTCAGCCGGCCGTAGAAGGCGAGGTCGCCGCCGGCCTCCCAGTCGAAGGAGCGCTCGAGCTCCTGCAGCCCCTCGTGGCGCTCCGTGGCCGGCGCCGCCTCTCGCTCCACGTAGGCGAGCGCGCCGTGGCCGCCCGCGGGCAGGCCCCCGCCACCGCGGCCGGGGCCGTGGCCGCCGCCCGCACCTCCGCCCCGGCGGCCGTGCCCGCGGGCGTCACGGCGCCGAGCCGGTGACCAGCTCCGTCCACGCCGCGCGGACCGTGTCCAGCCCGAAGGACTCGCGCAGCCAGCCGCGGGCCTGCTCGCCCGCCTCCTCCCAGCCGTCCGCCGCCAGCGCCGCGATCGCGTCCGCCATGGCCGAGGGGGAGTCGTGGATCCAGCGGCGCTCGTAGATCGCGTCGGCGCCCGGCCAGGGCAGCAGGGCGGGTACCGCGCCGGAGGCCATGCCCTCGGCGGGGGCGAGGTGGAAGCTCTCGTCGTCGCTGGTGGAGAGCACGAAGCCGATGCGGCGCAGCCAGCCCGCCACGTCGGGTCCGAAGTCGTCGAAGACCACGGCGTCCTCCAGCGGGCCGGTCTGCACCCGCCGCAGCACCGCGTCGTAGTGCGCCCGTTCCTCCGGCTTGTTCCAGATCCACCAGTAGTCCCAGGGCATCTTGGACTTCACCGACAGCCGCCACCGCGGGTCCCGGGCCCGCAGGGCCTCGAGCACGTCCAGGCCCAGGTCGAGTCGCTTGCGCGAGGGCGCGATGCCGATCATGCCGAGGCGGTATCGGGCGTCGGGGACCTTGGGGCGGTCCAGTTGCCGGTCGTCGACCCAGTTGGGGACGGTGACGAGCTTCTCCCGCGGCCATCCGGTCCGTTCCCGCGTGAGCCGGTTGTAGTGCGGACTGACGCACACGACGCGGTCGACGGCGTCGATGTCGACCTGCGCGGGGTAGCCGGCGTACAGCTCGAAGCGGTGCAGCCGCACCACCAGGCGGGAGCCGCGCCGCTTGTGGCGGCTGTACCAGACGGCCGCGGGCCCGCACCACTCCACGACCACCACGTCGGCCCAGGCGGCGAGTTCGCGACTGGCGGCCGCGTCGTGCCGGGCCAGCGCCTCCCAGGCGTCGACCCGCACCTCGATCCCGGGCAGGGCCTGGAGGTGGTCCAGCAGGCGGGTGAAGAACTTCAGGTCGTGTCCGGCGACGACGACCCGCAGCGGCCGGCCGCGTCCCACGAGCGCTGCCGGTGCGCCGGGCAGTGCCCGTTCGACCAGGTCGCGCAGCCGCTCGGCGGCCCGGTCCAGTGAGAAGTGCGCGGCGGCCTCCCGGCAGCGCCGGGCGGCCGTACGGTAGGCCTCGGGGGAGCGGGCGGCGGTGGCGACCGCCTCAGCCGCGTCGTCGAGGGTGCCGCGGCGGGGGACGAACAAGGGGTAGTCGGCGCCGAGCAACGCCTCGTGCGCGGGGGTGCGGTTGAGCACGACGGGCAGCCCGAGCGTCCCGAACTCCAGTACCTTCGTGGACAGTTCCAGGCTCGCGTCGAGTTCCGGGTGCCGCCAGCCCAGCCCCAGGTCGCAGCCCGCGGCGATCCGCATGGCCTCCTGGCGCGGGGCGCCGCCGTGGTGCACCACGCCGGTCGCGGTGCGCAGCGCACGCTCCATGCCCGCGTGGAAGCCGGGTTGCCGCGGGTCGTCGTGGATCTTGTCGCCGACGGTGTGCAGCTCGGCCCTGATCCCGCGGGCGGCCAGCGCGCCCGGCAGTTCCGTCATCTCCAGGGTGTTCCAGCGCGGTGCGAACTTGCCCGTGTAGACCATGCGCACGGGGTCGCGCGCCGCGTCGTGCTCCGGCACCGCGAAGTCCGGGACGGGCACGCTCGGCGGGTACAGCACGCACTTGCCGCACGCGGCCGGCACCCAGGCCTCGATGAAGCAGCGCAACTCCTCGGTCTGGCACAGCAGGTGGCGGGATGCCTCGGCGATCCGGGTCAGCTCGTCGACGGCCTCCTCCGTCATGTGCGCCGCGGACTGCGGGATGTCGGTGAGGTACGCCCAGATCCGCCCGTCGAAGGCACCGTCGGCGACGACCTGCGCCACCAGCCGGCGACCGCGCAGCACCAGCAGGTCGCAGGGCTCGTGCTCGTCGCGCTCGCGCAGCACTCGCGAGGCCTGGACGGGGGAGAGGACGCGCCCGGTCGGTACGAGGGACACCCCCGGCAGCCGCTCCAGCGGATCGACCAGCCGCCCGGTGCGCACCGGGGCCTTCAGCACCAGCCGGGTCCGGCAGCCGGCCCGCGCCAGCGCCTGCACCATCGACTGGGCCCACACCGCGGAACCGTCGATGAGGTTGAGGTCCACGTCCCCGTAGACCATCGCCCTGACCGTACGTGTGCCCGTCATCGGACCTCCTCCGGGCGGATCGTGAACAGCCGCCCCGCCCCGGGGGACGGCCAGAGCGTCCTGCGCACCAGAGCCGGGCGGAAGCCGTTGACGTGCGGCACAAAGCCCGTGGCGTCCGCGCTGAAGCCCACCGCGTCGGCCCCGGAGCACTCCTGGGCGCACATCAGGTCCAGCAGGTGGACCGCCGAGCGTTCCTCCGTGAGGTCCGACCAGTCGGCGACCCAGGGCGCGCCCGGCCCCTCCGCCGTGGCCCGTACGGTGACCCCGCCCGCGGTGAGCTCCGCGTAGGCCGCCCCGGGCTCGGGCACCAGCACCTCGGCGGGGCGGTGCCGCTGCGCCATGACCTGCGCGACCAGGCGCGAGATCGCGGCGTCGTCACGCGGCTCGGCCAGCACGGCCACCCGCCGGGAGTCCAGCGGGTCCGCCGCCCCGGCGATCCGGGCGAGTTCCGACAGCCGGACCCGGGTGGCCCGGGAGGTGAAGATCTCCCGCAGGTCGGCGCGGTCCACCGCCGCCGGGTCCAGCCGGGCCGGCTGCACCCCGGTGTCCCCGTCGAGAACGGCGTCCCAGGGCAACGGTGCCAGCCCCGGCGCGGCGGAGGCGGGGGCGTCCCGCCACAGCACGGCGGTGCGGCCGAGCGCGTGGACGGTGGCGAGGAGGCCGGCCAGCCGCCGGTCCAGGTCGGGGGCGGTGCCGGTGCCGGTGTGCGCCCACGGTCCCGCGAGACAGGCGCTGAGCTGCACGACGAGCACGTCCGGGTCGGTGCGTTCGGCGACCTGCCGGGCGTCGTGCGGCAGCACGCGGTTGACGACGGCGTCGTGGGCGAAGTCGGCGGCGGTCGTGGCGTCCAGGACGCCGGCGACGACCAGCCGGTCGCGGGGGCCGGCCGTGAACGCCCGGTGGGCCAGGTGCAGGTGTCCGTCGGACGCCGTATCCACCGCACCGGCCGCACCCGGTGCCGGGGAGGCCGTGGCCGGGGCGCCCGGGTGGGCGGTCGTCGGACGCCCGCCCCTGCCACGGCCGCGCCACATCCCGTACAGCTCGCGCGGCAGCCGCGCCGAGCCGCGCAAGGGGGACCGGGCGGCCGAGACCAGCGCCTGGCCCACCCGCAGCGAGGTCGAGCCCTGCAGCATGACGACCCGGGCCTCCAGTACCCCGATGCGTTCCCGGGCGCGCCGCAGTTCGGCCGCGAGCCGGTCGCGCTCGCGCGTCACCGCCGCCGCCCCCTCACCGTCCGTGCCGTCGTGCTGCAGCGCCTCCAGCGCGCGGCGGTCCTCCTCGTGCCGCCGCTCCAGCTCCAGCACCCGCGCCCGCTCGGCGCGCGACACGAACTCCGCCAGCACGTACTCGCCCGCCAGCCGCAGCGCGATGGTGTCCCCGCCGGGCACCGGCCGCCCGGCCGGGTCGAGGAGCGGCAGCAGCGCCTCGGTGCAGGTGAACACCGCGCCACCGTGCAGATGCAGGTAGTCCAGACCGGCCGCCCGCAGCACCTGGCAGCGGTGTGCCACCAGGGCGTCGAGCAAGCGGTGGTACGGCAGTTCGGCACTGGTGTGGCCGAAGACGATCAGACCCTTTCCGCCGGGCCGCATGCGCCGCAGCGCCGCGAGGCACGCCGCCTCGTCGCCGTGCCGGGCGGGGTCGGGGCCGTAACCGAGCAGGGCCAGCCGTCCCTCGCCCACCGGGTCCTGGTCGCCGGGCGGGGAGAGGCGGAGCCGCACGCCCTCGGGCAGGTGAAGGTACGGGCCGAGCGGGATGCCACCGCCGGTCGTGTCGACGACCTCGGTCACTCCGTCCAGGTGCGGGTGCAGCAGATCGAGAAGGCGCATCAGGAGGTCCTCGTGAAGACGTGGAAGCCGACCCTGTTCTCCCGGAAACCGTACGGCGTGAAGCCTCCGTACCGCAGACCGAGCGGTTCGACGGCGGCGCGGTACTCGGCCGCGGGGCGGTGCAGGATGTAGTCGCCGCGCGCCACGCGGCCGGGCGCGTCCTCGTCGGTGACGACCAGCCGGCCGGTCAGCCGGACCAGGGAGCCGAGGTTGACCAGCGCGGCCCGCCAGGCGGCGTCGTCGAGCACGTGGAAGAGCACGTCCACGGCGAGCACCACGTCGTACAGCCAGGGGCTGCGCCACGCCGACAGCTCCGCCACCGCGTAGCGCGGGCCGCCGCCGAGCGCGCGGCAGTGCTCCACCGCCGACGGGCCGGCGTCGATCGCGTCGACGAGGTGGCCGCAGCGGGCCAGGGCCCGGGCCAAGCGGCCCCTGCCGCAGCCCGCGTCGAGCACGAGCAGCGGGTCGTTGGCGCGTTCGGAGTCACCGGTGATGCGCAGCACCCCCGCGAACCGCAGCGCGTGGAAGATCTCGTCCCCCGGCCGGTCGAGGCCGGTGCGGCCGCTGGAGGCGAGGTCTTCGTACCCGCGGTGGCGGCCGTCCCAGTGCGCGAGGCGATCGCGCAGGTGCGGCTCGGACGTGGGCTCGGACACGGGGTCCGGCACGGTCTCGGACACTGGGCCCGGCACGCGGTCCGGCACGGTCTCAGACATGGTGGTCCAGCCATTCGGTGATGACCCGGGCGATGCGGGGCCCCGAGCGGCCGTCCCAGAGCGCAGGTCCCTCGGGGGCCGGCGCTTCGCCGTCCAGGGCCTTGAGCAGGGCCGGCACCAGCCCGTCGGGGGCGACGAGCCGATTCGTGCCGTGGGTGACCGTCACCGGCCGTTCGGTGTTCGGACGCAGTGTCAGGCAGGGCACGCCCAGGACGGTGGTCTCCTCCTGCACCCCGCCCGAGTCGGTGACCACCGCGGCGGCGCCCCGCAGCAGCCCCATGAACTCCAGATAGCCGAGCGGCTCCAGGATCCGGATGCCGGGCGTGTCGCCGAGCCCCGCCGCCTCCAGCGCGGCCCTGCCGCGGGGGTGCAGCGGGATCGCCAGCTCCAGATGCCGGGCCGCCTCGCGCAGCGCCGCCACGGCCGCGGCCGCGGCGGCCGGGTCGTCGACGTTGGCGGGTCGGTGCAGCGTCACGACGCCGTAGCGCCCGGGCAGCCCGTGGGCGGTGCGGGCGGCCTCCGGGTCGAACCGCGGCAGGTGGGCCATGAGGGTGTCGATCATCGGGTTGCCGACGAAGTGCACCCGGGCGGTGTCCACGCCCTCGTCCGCCAGATGGCCCACCGCCTCCGGGCTGGTGACGAAGAGCAGGTCGGCGAGCTGGTCGGTCAGCCGCCGGTTCACCTCCTCCGGCATCGTCATGTCGAAGCTGCGCAGGCCCGCCTCGACGTGCGCCACGGGCAGCCCCAGCTTGGCGGCGACCAGGGCGGCGGCGAGCGTGGAGTTGACGTCCCCGTAGACCGTGACCAGGGCGGGGGCACGGGCCGACAGCTCGTCCTCCAGCGCGGTCAGCAGGGCGGCGGTCTGCCGGGCGTGGCTGCCGGAGCCGACTCCGAGGTCCACGTCCGGCTCGGGCAGGCCGAGCTCGCGGAAGAAGACGTGCGACATGCGCTCGTCGTAGTGCTGTCCGGTGTGCACCACCGACTGGGGCTGTCCGGCCTCGCGCAGCGCGGCGACGACCGGGGCGGCCTTGACGAAGTTGGGCCGGGCACCGACCACGTGGACTACCGAACCGAGCACGGTGCCTCCCGTTCACTTGCCGTGCTTAGGGTGGGATTGTGCGTCGTCGTACTCTTCGTGCCCTGATTCTCGCCGCTTCCGTGGCGGTCCGTCATCTGCGGGACGACCCGGTGCGCGCGGCGTCCCTGGCGCTGCGGGTCGCCCCGGGACCGGCGCGGCGGCCCGCCCGGTGGGCGCTGGCCCGGCTGCCCGAGCGCGATCCGCACCGCGGGAGCGGCGGCGCCCGCGCGTACGGGCCGCGCGGCGTGCCCGCCCCGGCCGGTGTGCCGGGGACGGCGGTGCCGGGGCGGGTGCTGCACCTGGTCACCAACTCCCTGCCGTACCGCGACGCGGGTTACACCGTCAGGACGCACGCCATCGCGCGCGCCCAGCGGCAGGCGGGCCTGGACCCGCAGGTCGTGACCAGGCTGGGCTTCCCCGTGGCGCAGGGCGTCTGGGACGGCCGGCCGGCGCAGGTCGTGGATGGGGTGCCCTACCACCGCCTGCTGCCGGTACGGATGCCCGGGACGCAGGCGGCCGCCCTCGCCCGCAACGCCGAGCTCGCCGCCCGGCTCGTCGAACGGCTCCGCCCCGCGGTCCTGCACGCGGCCACCGATCACCCGAACGGCCGAGTGGCGCTCGCGCTGCGCGAATCGTTCGGCCTGCCGGTCGTCTACGAGGTGCGCGGTTTCCTGGAGGAGACCTGGCTGACGCAGGGGCCCGGGCGTGACCGTGGCAGCGCGTCGTACCGGGAGCGGCGGGCCCTGGAGACGCACTGCATGAAGGCCGCCGACCTGGTGTTCACCCTGGGTGAGGCGATGAAGGAGGAGATCGTCTCCCGGGGGGTGCCCGAGGAGCGGGTGCGGGTCGTGCCCAACGCCGTGGACGACGTCTTCCTCCGGCCCCTGCCCGACCCCGGTGACCTGCGCGCCCGCCTCGGCATCGGCCCGGACGAGGTGGTGGTGGGCACGGTCTCCACGCTCACGCCCCACGAGGGCATCGGCACCCTGCTGCGGGCCGGGGCCGAACTGCGCCGCCGGGGTGTGCCGCTGCGGCTGCTGATCGTGGGGGACGGCCCCCTGCGGCCCGCGCTGGAGCGACAGGCGGCCGGACTCGGCCTGGGGGAAAGCGCCCTGTTCACCGGCCGTGTGCCGCACGCGGAGGTGCGCGCCCACCACGCCGTGCTGGACGTTTTCGCGGTGCCCCGGACAGGGGAACGGGTGTGCCATCTCGTGACCCCTCTCAAGCCGGTGGAGGCGATGGCGAGCGGTCTTCCCGTCGCGGCGAGTGATGTGACGGCGCTGGGTGAGCTGGTCGAAGACCAGGTGAACGGAAGGCTGATTCCATCAGGAGACGTAAATGCCTGGGCAGATACGCTCGAAGTATTGCTCTATAGTCCAAATCAACGGCGGATGATGGGCGCCGCCGCCCGCGCACGAGTGGCCCGCGACCGTACGTGGGCGCACATCGCGGGGCGGACGCGCGACGCCTACCGCCGTCTGGGGGCCGTATAGCACTCTGGATGGTGCGGCATGACGGTGGATCTCGCAGTCGTAGGCCTCGGATACGTCGGGCTGCCCCTCGCCAGGGAGGCGGCGGCGGCGGGGCTGAGCGTCGTCGGACACGATCTGGACCCCGGCGTGGTGGACGCCCTCAACTCCGGCCGCTCGCACGTGGACGACGTCTGCGGCGACGACCTGCGGCGCATGCTGGCCTCCGGGTTCACCGCCACCACCGGCCAGGAGTGCCTGGGGGAGGCACAGGTCATCGTCATCTGCGTGCCCACCCCGCTGTCCGAGGACGGCGGACCCGACCTGACCGCGGTCACCGGGGCCGCCGAGGCGGTCGCCGCGCGGCTGCGCCCCGGCGTCCTGGTCGTGCTGGAGTCGACGACCTACCCCGGCACGACCGACGAGGTCGTCCGGCCCATCCTGGAGGCGGGCTCGGGACTGCGCGCCGGACCGGACTTCGCCCTCGCCTTCTCGCCCGAGCGGATCGACCCGGGCAACCGGACCCACGGTTACCGCGACACCCCGAAGATCGTCGGCGGCCACACCCCCGGGTGCGCGGCGCGCGCCGTCGCGTTCTACGGGAAGCTCGTCGACACCGTCGTGCGGGCCAAGGGCACCCGCGAGGCCGAGATGGCCAAACTGCTCGAGAACACCTACCGCCACGTCAACATCGCGCTCGTCAACGAGCTCGCCATACTCTGCCGCGAACTGGGCGTCGACATCTGGAACGCCATCGACTGCGCCGCTACCAAACCCTTCGGCTTCCAGGCCTTCCGGCCCGGCGCGGGCGTGGGCGGCCACTGCATCCCGATCGACCCCGACTACCTCTCCTACAAGGTGCGCACGCTCGGCTACGAGTTCCGCTTCGTCGAACTCGCCCGGGAGATCAACCACCGGATGCCGGAGTACGTGGTGCGCCGGGCGCAGGATCTGCTCAACACGGCCGGGAAGGCGCTGCACGGCTCACGGGTGCTGCTGCTCGGCGTCACCTACAAGCCCGACATCGCCGACCGGCGCGAGAGCCCCGCCGTGCCCGTGGTCCGGCTGCTGCGCAGGCTCGGCGCCGGGATCTCCTTCCACGACCCCTTCGTGGACGCCTGGGAGGTCGACGGCGAACCCGTCCCCCGGGCCGGGGACCTGGCCGCCGCCCTGTGCCGGCACGACCTGACGGTCCTGCTGCAGGACCACAGCGCGTACGACCTGAAGGTGGTGGCGGACCGGGCCCGCCTGCTGTTCGACACGCGCGGACGGATCTTCCGGCCGGACGTCGAGGTGCTGTGATGCACGTACTGGTCGTCACCGTCGTGCACCACCCCGAGGACGCGCGCATCCTGCACCGGCAGATAGCCGCCCTCATGGCCCACGGTCACACCGTCACCTACGCCGCGCCCTTCACCGCGCGGGCGACCCCGCCCCGCCCCGGGGTCGAGGGCGTCGACCTGCCCCGGGCCACCGGACGCGACCGGCGCGCGGCCGTCCGCGAGGCCCGGCGCCTGCTGGTGCGGCGCGGCCCCACCGTCGACGCCGTCCTGCTCCACGACCCCGAACTGCTGCTCACCCTGCCGCGCGCGCTGCGGCACTGGCACCGCACCGGTGCCCGCCGGCCGGCCGTGGTGTGGGACGTGCACGAGGACACCGCCGCCGCCCTCACCATGAAGGGCTGGCTGCCGCGCCCGCTGCGCCCGCCGCTGCGCCTGGTCGTGCGCGCGGCCGAACTCGCCGCCGAGCGGCATCTGCACCTGCTGCTCGCCGAGGACGCCTACCAGCGCCGGTTCCGCCGCGCGCACCCCGTGGTGCCCAATCTGGTCACCGTCCCCACGGACCCCCCGCCGGCCCCGGGCGACGAGCGCGTGGTCTACCTCGGGCAGCTGTCCCGGGCCCGTGGCGCCGAGGAACTGGTCGCCATGGCACGTCTGCTGGCACCGGACGTCCGCGTGGAGCTCATAGGTGCTGCCGACGGCGACGTCCGCGGACTGCTGGCGGCGGCCGACCGCGACGGCGTGCTGCGCTGGCACGGCTTCCTGCCCAACGACGTGGCCCTGGGCCGGCTGCGCGGCGCCCTCGCCGGGATGTCGCTGCTGCGCGACGAGGCCAACTACCGGCACTCGCGGCCCACCAAGGTCGTCGAGTACATGGCCTACGGCATCCCCGTCGTGAGCACCCCCAACCCGCTCGCCGCCGAGCTGGTCAGTGGGCACGACTGCGGCCTCCTCGTCCCGTTCGAGGATCCCGCGGCGGCCGCGGAGGCCGTCCGCCGGCTGCGCGACGACCCCAAACTGCGCCGCGCGATGGGCGCCCGCGGCCACGCGGCCGCCCGCGGCGGGCTCCACTGGCCCGACTGCGCGGCGCACTTCGTCACGAGCCTGGAGCGCTGGGCGGTGGCGGCGGCCGCCACCGCCACCGCACGCGCCGCGGCGCGTGCGTCGTAGCGGGGGGGCCGGCGTGGTGGGGCGGGTCCGGCGGCCGGGTCGCGGAGGACAGGTCGGAACCGGCATCCATTGCAGGGGCGTGGGGCGGTAGTACCGCGCGCCCTGACGGCGGGACCGTGGTCGCGGGGGCTCGGCCGGCGCGGGGCTGCCCGGTTGCGGTGCGGTGGGGCGGCTCGGCGGTGGGGCCCGGATCCCGCTGCCGCGCGTGCGGCGGACACGGGACCAGAGGTGAGAGCGGGCCCGGCGTAGGCGGGGGCTCAGGCGATGTGGGGTCCGTTGCGGCGGACTCCGTCCAGCTCCAGGACGAAGTCGGCGCCGAGGGCCGATGAAGGCGTCTGGGTGCCGTGCGGGAGCTCCGGCAGGCGGGGCACGATGCGCAGCACCGAATCGGCCGTCAGCACGTAGCCGTTGGGGGTCGACAGCGCCGCCTGGGCCTCGCCCCCATATGCGTCGCGGGCGCGGGCCCACACCTGTGAGCGGGTACGTGCCAGTGCGCGCTCGCCGGGGCCTGTCAGGAAGCGGTCGACGCCCGCGCGGGCCAGTCGCCGTACCGGGCCGATGCCCAGAACGCGTGCCACCAGCGGGGCGCCCGGAAGCCAGGTGTACGTCGAGATGTTCGGGACGCCCGTCGAGTGGTAGGCCGTGCTGACGTCGCCCCAGGCGATGCCGGCGACCTGGCGCGGGCCGGTGCGAAAGAACGCCGTGACCCGGGGGTGCCCGAGCGGGACGTCGCGGATCACCCCGTCGACGCGGGCGCGGCCGCCGGCGCCCTTGTCGAGCGCCTCGAGCGCGGAACGCGCGGTGCCGGGGCTCGCGCCCCCGCCGGTCACGAAGGCGATGTCGAGGTGGGTGGCGGTCGGCAGCGCGGCGGCGACGGTCGCGGCGAGGCAGTCGGTCGGGACGACGTCGAAACCCGCCCCGGGCAGCAGCACCACACCCGCCGCGCGGGCCCGGGCGCTCATCGCGTGCAGCGTCTCGAGCACGTCGATCTCGCCGGTGATGTCGAGGTAGTGCGTGCCGGTGTCCAGGCACGCCTCCACCATGGGCAGCGCCGTCGTCGAGAAGGGCCCCGCGCAGTGTGCTACCGCGTCGACGCCAGAGAGCGCCGCGCGCAACGCCGCCGGGTCACCGAGGCCGACCACCCGGTGGTCCAGGCCGAGTTCGGCCGCGAGCGGCGCCAGCGCGGCGGCCGACCGGCCGGCGAGCACCGGGCGTTCCCCGCGGGCCACGGCCTCCCGTGCGACGAGGCGGCCGGTGTAGCCGGTGGCTCCGTACAGCAACCAGGTCATGCGCGAGTGCTCCCTCGTCCGTTCCGGCCCCAGTGCGGGCTTCCGGTACCGAACCTATCCGTGGGTCACGGGACGTGGCCCCCGGCGCGACGCGGGCCCGCGGCACGTCACGCGGAACCACGCCCGCCGTCGAGCCGTCCCCGGCCGACGTCCGCTACCCGTTGAGACGACGAGAAGGTCAGCGCAAGGACCCTGACGAGGGGGGCGCGCTCACTCGTTCCAGTGGCGCTTCCCGCCCCGTGCGTACCACCGGCGCGCGAGCCGCGTTGCAAGGGGACATGGACAGCAGCACATCCTCGACCCGTGGATGCCTCCTCCAGGGCCACCCGGACCACCACCGGACTTTCGCCGAACTCACCGGCGCCTACTGGATGGACCCGCCGATCTACACCGAACTCCTGGCCGACTGGCGGGCCCGCGGGCGCGCCCTCCCCGGGTCCACGGGCGGCGCGGACGTACCGCGCGCCGTGGCGTTCAGCGGCGGCAGTCTGCCGCCACTGCCGCCTGGAACAGGGCCAGTTCCACCGAGGTAGGCGTGTGGAGGACGCCCGACCCGTCGGGCGGTACCAGCCACCGCAGGGCCCCCGCGGCCCGGTACGGGGGCGGGACGGCGATCCAGGCGCCCCTGCCGGCGTAGCGGATCCCGGTGCCCACCCATCGGCTGACGGGGTCCGGCGGGAGGAAGAAGCCGACCCGGCGGGAGGCCGTGTCGGCGAGGGTGGGCCCGGGTTCCGAGCGGGGGAGGCGCAGCAGGGCGTCGAGGGCCGGCAGACCGAGGTCCTCGGGCACGCTGAGCACGTCCCAGAAACGCCCGGCGGGCAGCAGGACGGTCCCGCTCTCGCCGTGTTCCCATTCCCGTTTGCACACCCGCGGATCCGCGGCGGCGGCGGCCAGCCACTCCATTGCCTGATTCGGTGCCGCATTTCTCATACGCTCAACCTTGTTAGATATTTCTAACCGGCGGAAGGGGTGGCGGGGGATGGCGTTTTGGAGCGCGAAACGCCTGTTTTCCGTACGCCTGTGCGGCGTTGCGGCGCGGGCCCGCCGTGTCCTGCTCGGCGGGCCGCGGGACGGTGCCGCGCTGGACCGGCTGGTGAGGACGGCGGAGCGGCTGGACTACGGCGGCGGCCCGCCCGCGACGACGGACAGGGAGACGCCGCGCCGGGGCTGAGGGATTCCCGCGCACCGGCGGAAGGCTGAATTCCGGGACGGTCGCGTGGGGAATGCGCTCGGTCGAACAACCTAAAAGGGCAAAGATGTCCGAGCGCGTACGGGGAATGCCCCCGGCCGGATTCCGGAC
>NZ_JBYIQW010000075.1:0-30063 GCF_057707815.1 Actinacidiphila sp. bgisy160 | reverse complement strand
CCCCCCCCCCCCCCCGGGGCCGAGCACGGTCGCGGGACCGGCCCGCTCGTGCTGCGTACTACTGGATGATCGTGATGCGGTCGGCCGCCGGGGCCGCAAGCGGCGCGGAGGCCGAGGAGTTGGCGGTCAGGTAGGCGTTGAGCGCGGCCAGGTCGTCGCCGCCGACGAGCTCGTCGGTACCCTTGGCCAGCTCGCCGAAGCCGTCACCGCCGCCGGAGAGGAAGGAGTTCATCGCGACGCGGTAGTTCGCGGCCGGGTCGATCGGAGCGCCGCCCAGGCGGATCGAGTCGGTCACGACACGGGCGGCACCGGACTTGGTGAGGTCCAGCGTGTAGGTCAGGCCGGACGAGATCTGGAGGATCTTCGGAGCGGCCTCGTTGCTGCCGCTGACCTGCTGCTGGAGCGCGGTGACCAGCTGGGCGCCGGTCAGCGTCCGCAGGTTGACCGTGTTGCTGAACGGCTGGACGGCGAAGCCCTCGGCGTAGGTGACGACGCCGTCGCCCTCGCTGCCGGAGGCCTTGTGCACCAGGTCGGTGCGGATGCCGCCGGGGTTCATCAGCGCGATCGTGGCCGAGGGGTCGAGGGTCTTGGCGTACGCGAGCTGCGCGTCAGCGATGAGGTCGCCGAGGGCGGACTCGTTGCCGGTCCGGGTGATGTCCTGGGAGATCCAGCCGACGGTGCGGCCGGCGATCGGGGCGGCCAGCGTCTGCCAGCGGCTGATCAGCGAGGTCATGTCCGCGGCCTTGTTCCGGGTGCGGTCCACGACGTGGTTGGAGCCCCGGACCGAGGAGCGCACGATGTCGTGCGTGTGCGTGTCGTACTTCATGTCCAGCTCGGTGAAGAGCCGGCCGAAGGACGCCGCGCTGGTGACCAGGCGGTCGTTGCCCTCGGGGTCGGGGACGGTGCAGACGTACGCGGTGTGGGTGTGGCCGGTGACCAGCGCGTCCACGTCCGCCGAGGTGTTCTTGGCGATGTCGACGATCGGGCCGGACAGGCCGGTACCCGAGCCGCCGGCGTCGCAGTCGTAGTTGTACGCGGAGGAGGCGGGGAAGCCGCCCTCGTGCACGAGCGCGACGACGGCGTTGACGCCCTGGCGCTTGAGCTCCTTGGTGTACTTGTTGATCGTCTCGACCTCGTCGAGGAACTTCAGGCCCTTGACGCCCTCGGCGGTGACGATGTTCGGGGTGCCCTCGAGGGTGACGCCGATGAAGCCGACGCGGACGCCCTTCACCTTCTCGATGGTGTAGGGCTTGAGCAGCGGGCGGCCGGTCTTCTCGTCGACGACGTTCGCCGAGAGGATCGGGTAGTCCGCGCCCTTGAACTTCCGGCCCTCCTCGTAGCAGCCCTCGACCGGGTGGCAGCCGCCGTTCTGCAGCCGGAGCAGCTCGTCCTTGCCCTCGTCGAACTCGTGGTTGCCGACGCCGGTGACGTCCAGGCCCAGCTTGTTCATGGCCTCGACGGTGGGCTCGTCGTGGAACAGGCCGGACAGCAGCGGGCTGGCGCCCACGATGTCGCCGGCGGCGACGGTGAGCGAACGCTCCTGGCCCTCGCGGGCGGTGCGCAGGCTGGAGGCAAGGTACTCCACGCCGCCTGCGTCGACGGTCTTGGTGGTGCCGTCCGCCTGGAGCTCGGTGACGCGGCCGGAGGAACCGGCCGGGGGCTCCAGGTTGCCGTGGAAGTCGTTGATGGCGAGCAGTTGGAGGTCGACGGTACGGCTGCCGTGGCCGTGTCCCCCGTGCTGGGTCTCGTGGGCCTGGGCGGCCGGGCTCGCTATGACGAGCGCGCCGACCGCGGCCAGACCGGCGGTCGCGGCGGCGACGCGGCGTGCGGCACGGCGACGCGGGTGGGTCACTGACATGGGTCCCCTTGGACGTGAACGATGGATGAGAGGGGGAGGACTGCCGCAGCCTATTGTCAACGCGCGTAGTTGTCAGTGGCTTTGCGGTTACGGGCCGGTTTCGACTGATCGGTACACGACGGGCAGCCGACTACTTCGTCTCGTATTCCGGAATCACCTGTCTCGCCATTCAAACCAGCGGCATAGTTGGATCCACCACCGACCGAGGAGGTGCACCCCATGCGCCGCCGCTGGCTGATGCTCGCCCTGGGCACCGCGGCACAGACCGCCGCCTGCGCTTTCGTCTACGGAGTCCCCTATCTGGCCGCCGTGTTGCGGGACACGGCGCAGCTGACGCTGCCGCAGATCGGGCTCCTCATCGCCTGCCCCACCGCCGGGCTGGTCGCCGCCCTCGTCGCCTGGGGCGCCGCCGCGGATCGTCACGGCGAGCGCGTCGTCATCGCCACCGGCCTGGGCGGCGCCGCGGCGCTGCTCGCCGTCGCGGCCGGCGCGGTGGGCACCGGAGGCGGCACGACGGCGCTGGGCGCGCTGCTCGCCCTGGCCGGCGCGGCGGGGGCCTCGGTGTACTCCGCGAGCGGACGCCTCGTCATGGGATGGTTCTCCGCGCGGGAGCGCGGTCTGGCCATGGGCATCCGGCAGACCGCCACCCCGCTCGGCATGGGCGTGGCCGCGCTGACCATGCCCCCGCTCGCCGCCGCGTACGGGGTGCGCGGCGCCTTCGGCTTCCTGGCCGCCGTGTGCGGGGGCGTCGCCTGCCTGGTCGCGCTGCTCGCCGCCGACCCGGCACGCCCGCAGGCCGGTCCCGGGGCGGCCCCGGACGTCAACCCGTACCGGGGCTCGGCCGCCTTGTGGCGGATCCACGGCGCGGGCGCGCTGCTGGTCGTACCGCAGTTCACGGCGGGTGCCTTCGCCCTTGTGCTGCTGGTGGACACCCGGGGCTGGTCCGCGGTCGGCGCCGGCCGGCTGATCGCCGTCGCGCAGGTGCTGGGGGCCTGCTTCCGGATCGCCGCCGGGCGCTGGTCGGACCGGGCCGGCAGCCGGCTGCGGCCGATGCGGCAACTGGCCGTCGCCACCGCCGTGGTGGTGGCCGCGGCGGCCCTGACCGCGGCCTTCCCCTCACCGCTGACCGCCGTCGCCCTCGTACTGTCCATCGGGATCACCGCCAGCACCAACGGCCTGTCGTTCACCGCCACGGCCGAACGCGCCGGCCCGTCCTGGTCCGGCCGTGCCCTCGGCGTCCACAACACGGGCCAGAACCTGACCGCCGCCGTCGTCCCGCCGCTGTGCGCCACCCTGATCTCGGCCGCCGGCTACTGGCCCGCCCTCGCCGCCGCGGCGGTCATGGCCTGCTGCGCGGCGGCACTGGTGCCGCTGGACACCTCGCGCACCCCCGCGGTCGTAAGCTCGGTCCCATGACCGACGCAGCAGCACAACAGACCGCCGTGGGCCCCCGCAGGATCGAGACCCTCGACGAGCTGAGCCCGGCCCGGGCCGACGCGGTCCTGGCCCTGATCGAGGCGGCCGCGGCCGTCGACGGCCAGGCCGCGGTCTCCGAGCAGGGCCGGCTGCACCTGCGCGGCGGCGCCCGCGAGGGCGTACGCCACCTGCTGGTCGAGAGCGACGGCGTGCTCGTCGGGTACGCCCAACTGGAGGACACCGACCCGGTCGAGGCCCCGGCCGCCGAGATGGTCATCCATCCCGCGTACCGCACGCAGGGCCACGGTCGCGCCCTCGGGCACGCCCTGCTCGCCGCCTCCGGCAAGCGGCTGCGCGTGTGGGCGCACGGCGGCCACCCCGCCGCCCGCCACCTGGCCGGGCTGCTCGGCCTCGCCCTCTTCCGCGAGCTGCGGCAGCTGCGCCGCCCCTTGGAGGAGGGCACCGGCGCGCCCCCGCTGGGCGATCCCGTGCTCCCCGCCGGCGTCACCGTGCGCACCTTCGTCCCCGGGCAGGACGACGCCGCCTGGCTGGCGGTCAACGCCGCCGCCTTCGCGCACCACCCCGAACAGGGCAGCCTCACCCAGCGCGACCTCGACGACCGCAAGGCCGAGCCCTGGTTCGACCCGGCCGGCTTCTTCCTGGCCTTCCGCGGCGACCGGCTCGCCGGCTTCCACTGGACGAAGGTGCACGAGCGCGAGCGCCTCGGCGAGGTCTACGTGCTGGGCATCGACCCCGAGGAGCAGGGCGGCGGCCTGGGCCGGGCGCTGACCCTGATCGGGCTGCGGCACCTCGTGCACGACCGCGGCCTGCCGACCGCGATGCTCTACGTCGACGCGGACAACGCCCCCGCTCTCGCCGTCTACGAACGCCTCGGCTTCACCACGCACGAGGTCGACCTGATGTACCGGACCGAGACCTGACGCTCCCCTGGACGGGCGGTCCGGCCCCCGGCGGGGCCATTCGGGTGACCGCCCGGACACGGCCGGTACGTACGGCGATTTCCTGTCCGCCACCTGCCCGTTACCGGCGATTCAAACTCGCTTGCGAGCATCTGTGGATGCAGACGCCCGCCGCGACCCACCTTCCCCCTGTCGACCTGCCGGTATCCCGGCGCGCCAGGGACAATGGGGGCATGGTCGGCGGCCGGGTTCCGCGTGCCGCCGACCACGTGATCGACGTGCCGGATCCGGAGGAGGGCTCGCACCCATGGCCTCGATGAACTTCCCGACGAACGCCCGGACCGAACGGTCCGGCTCCGGTGCTCCGGCCGAGTCCGAGACCCGGGCCGAACCGTCCCCGGCCGAACCGGCCCCGGCCTACGGCCGCCCGCACGTCGTCCCGCCCCTGCACCCCGAACTGAAGCGCCTGGACGGCCTCTCGACCCTGCCGCGGCCCGCGGAGCAGACGGGCGAGGCCCGTCCGGCCGAGGCCGTGAAGGACGAGGGCGCGGACGAAGAACTCCCGCTGAACCGTTTCCTGGACCGCGAGCAGAGCTGGCTGGCCTTCAACGAGCGCGTGCTGGAACTCGCCGAGGACCCGGCCACGCCCCTCCTGGAACGGGCCAACTTCCTCGCGATCTTCGCCAGCAACCTGGACGAGTTCTTCATGGTCCGCGTCGCCGGCCTGAAGCGCCGCATCACCACCGGCGTGGCCCAGCGCTCGGCCTCCGGCCTGCCGCCCACCAAGGTGCTGGAGAACATCCTCAGCCGCGCCCGCGAGCTCATGGCCCGGCACGCCGCCTGCTTCCAGAACGACGTGGCCCCGGCGCTCGCCGAGGAGGACATCCACATCATCCGGTGGAACGACCTCACCGAGAAGGAGCAGGCCCGGCTCTTCACCCTCTTCCGAAACAAGATCTTCCCGGTCCTGACCCCGCTGGCCGTCGACCCGGCGCACCCGTTCCCGTACATCTCCGGCCTGTCCCTGAACCTGGCCGTCACCGTACGCAACCCGGTCTCCGGGCACGACCACTTCGCCCGGGTGAAGGTCCCGCCGATCCTGTCCCGGTTCCTCGAGGCCGGCCCGCAGCGCTTCGTCCCGCTGGAGGACGTCATCGCCGCGCACCTGGAGGAGCTCTTCCCCGGCATGGAGGTGCTGGACAGCCACATGTTCCGGGTGACCCGGAACGAGGACCTGGAGGTGGAGGAGGACGACGCGGAGAACCTGCTCCAGGCCCTGGAGAAGGAGCTGCTGCGGCGCCGCTTCGGTCCCCCGGTCCGCCTGGAGGTCGAGGAGTCGATCGCCCCGCAGGCCCTGGACACCCTGGCCCAGGAGCTGAACATAGCGGACGCCGAGGTCTACCCGCTGCCCGGACCGCTCGACCTGACCGGGCTGTTCGCGATCGCCGGGCAGGACCGTCCGGAGCTGAAGTACCCGAAGTTCGTCGGCGGCACCCACCCGGACCTGGCCGAGGTCGAGTCCGCGCACGCCACCGACGTCTTCGCGGCGCTGCGCGAGCGCGACGTGCTGCTGCACCACCCGTACAACTCCTTCTCCACCTCCGTGCAGCGGTTCCTGGAGCAGGCCGCGCAGGACCCCGACGTCCTGGCCATCAAGCAGACCCTGTACCGCACCTCCGGCGACTCGCCGATCGTGGACGCCCTGATCGACGCCGCCGAGGCCGGCAAGCAGGTGCTGGTGCTGGTCGAGATCAAGGCGCGCTTCGACGAGCAGGCCAACATCAAGTGGGCCCGCAAGCTGGAGGAGGCCGGCTGCCACGTCGTCTACGGCCTGGTCGGGCTGAAGACGCACTGCAAGCTGTCGCTGGTGGTCCGCCAGGAGGGCGACACCCTGCGCCGCTACAGCCACGTCGGCACCGGCAACTACCACCCGAAGACCGCCCGGCTCTACGAGGACCTCGGGCTGCTGACCGCGGACCCGCAGGTCGGCGCCGACCTGTCCCACCTGTTCAACCGGCTCTCCGGCTACTCGCGCCGTGAGACGTACAACCGCCTGCTGGTGGCGCCGCGCAGCCTGCGCGACGGGCTGGTCTCCCGGATCCTCGCGGAGATCGCCCACCACCGCGAGGGCCGGCCCGCGTACATCCGGATCAAGGCCAACTCGATGGTCGACGAGGCGATCATCGACGCCCTCTACCGGGCCTCCATGGCCGGCGTGCCCGTCGACGTCTGGGTGCGCGGCATCTGCGCGCTGCGCCCGGGGGTGCCGGGCCTGTCGGAGAACATCCGGGTGCGCAGCGTGCTCGGCCGCTTCCTGGAACACTCCCGGGTCTTCGTCTTCGGCAACGGAGGCGACCCCGAGGTGTGGCTCGGCAGCGCCGACATGATGCACCGCAACCTCGACCGCCGGATCGAGGCACTGGTCCGGGTCTCCGACCCCGCGCACCGGGCCTCCCTGAACCGGCTGCTGGAGACCGGAACCTCGGACTCCACCTCGTCCTGGTGGCTCGGCCCGGACGGGGACTGGACCCGGCACAGCACCGACGCCGAAGGGCGTCCGCTGCCCCACATCCAGGAGATGCTCATCGACGCGCGGAGGCGCCGGCGTGGCCCAGCGACACCCTGACACGGCAGTGACGCCCGCCGGCCTGACGGCCGGCGGGCTCCCCGACCGTGAGGCCGGTGCGGTCCTCGCACCGTACCTGCGGGAGGAGGCCACGGCCTTTCTGCGCGCCCTGGCCCCACGCGAGGGCGAACTTGGCCGGCCCCAGGACGACACCGCCGAGTCCGGCCGCCGGATGCGCCGCTCGGCCCGCCGCATCGCCGGAACGCTGCACACCTTCGGGTCGCTCACCGACCCGGGCTGGGCCGACCCCCTGCGGGCCGAACTCGGCTGGCTGACCGACACCCTCGGCCGCGAGCACCGCTACGCCGCCCGGCTCGGCCGGCTGATCGGCGCACTGCAGCGGCTGGCCTCCGCGGAGGACGCCGGCGGCATCCCCGCCGCTCCCCTCCCCGCCGACGACGACCTCGGCCTGTGGCTGCCGGTGCCCACCACCGCGCCGGACCCGGCCGCGGCGGCGTCCGAGGCGTCCCGCGAGCGCCCGGGCGGCGTCGCCGAGGCCCCGGAACCGCTGACCGCGGTGGCCCGCGCCGCGGCCAACCGCCGCTCCCCCGCCCCGCCGCAGGCCACCGAACGCGGCGCCGCCGCGAGCGGCCCGCTCGCCGTGGGCGCCGCCCGGGCCGGCGCCCTGCTGGAGCGTCAGCTCACCCTCGCCCGGACCCGGGCGCACTCCGCCGCCCTGCAGGCCATGGGCTCCTCGCGGTTCCATGCGGTGGTGGACGCGGTGGCGGTGCTCGCCTCCGAGGTGCCGCTGTCCCCGGCGGCGCGCAAGCCCGCCGCCACCGTGCTGCCGCTGCTGGCGGAGCAGGCCCATGCCCGGCTCACCGAGGCCGCGGCCGCGCTGCCGCTGCCGCGCGCGAGGCACCCGTACAACGGTGAGACGCTGCACGCGGCACTCGCCGGCGAGCTGCCCACCGAACGCCAGGACGCGGCGTGGAACCGGGTCCGCGTACTGCTGCGGCTGCGCCGCTACGCCCAGGAGGTCCTCGCGTACGACGACCAGGACTCCGCCGCCCGGCTGGCCGCCGCGGCGCGGGTGCTGGAGCAGCACCGGGAGGCGGCGGAGGCCGCGGCCGCCGTCACCGCCGCCGCCCGCACCCCGCGGATCGCCCCCGCCACCGCCTACGCGCTGGGGGTGCTCCACTCCGACCAGCGCCTGGAGGTGGAGGCGGCCCGGTACGCCTTCGCCCACCTGTGGACGCGCTGACCGGCCCGGCCCGTCCGCGGGAGCTGCCGTCGCCCGTCGCCCGGAAAGGAGCACCACCATCGCCTCCACCGGCACCGCCGACACCCCCATCCTCGCCGCCGGAGCGGTGCTGTGGCGCCGCTCCCCGCTCGACGAGGGCCTGGAGATCGCGCTGATCCACCGGCCCAAGTACGACGACTGGTCGCTTCCCAAGGGCAAGTTGAAGCGCGGGGAGACGGCGCTGGACGGCGCGCTCCGCGAGGTCAAGGAGGAGACCGGGCTCGACTGCGTGCCCGGGCGGGTGCTCCCCTCCTCCACCTACGTCGTGGAGGGGCGCGTGAAGATCGTGCGCTACTGGGCCGCCGAGGCACGCGAGGGCTCCTTCTCCCCCAACCGCGAGGTCGACCGCATGGTCTGGCTGCCGCCGGCCGCCGCGCGCAACCGGCTCACCCATGAGCGGGACCGTGCCGTACTCGACGCGTTCCTGCGCGGAACGCGCATCTGACGGTGGGACGCTGAGACGTACGCCACTCGGCGTGGGCCACGGCACCGCACTGATATGCGAGGTTCACCTTGCGTTCACCCTTGGCCGTCGACCACTTCACCTGATCTGCCTAATTTCGGCCTTACCGGTGAGCGAGCAGCCGCCGGGTGGATGCAGAAATCCATACCTCTGCTTCGCCGTCCACCGGCGGGCTTCAGGAAGGAATCACCAAAGGTGAAGCTTCAGCGTAAGAGCGGGCTCCGCGCTCTGGCCGTCGGCGCGGTCGCGGTCTCGGGTGCCCTCATGCTCACTGCGTGCGGTTCGGACGACAACACGAACGCGGGCGGCGACAGCAGCAAGGCGCCCACCTCGTCCAGCAGCATCAAGTGCGCGGACAAGGGCGGCCAGCTCCTCGCTTCGGGCTCCTCGGCGCAGCAGAACGCCATGGACGCCTGGGTCAAGAACTACCAGCAGGCCTGCTCCGGCGCCCAGATCAACTACAAGGCGTCGTCCTCCGGTGAGGGCATCATCGACTTCAACAACGGCACGGACGGCTTCGCCGGCTCCGACTCGCCGCTGAAGCCCGAAGAGGTCGAGGCGTCCAAGAAGGTCTGCACCGACGGCACCGGCATCAGCATCCCGATGGTCGGCGGCCCGATCGCCGTCGGCTACAACCTCTCCGGCGTGGACAACCTGGTCCTGGACGCCCCGACCCTGGCCAAGATCTTCGACTCGAAGATCACCAAGTGGGACGACGCGGCCATCAAGAAGCTGAACCCGGACGCCAAGCTTCCCAGCACCAAGATCCAGAGCTTCCACCGGCAGGACGAGTCCGGCACCACGGACAACCTGACCAAGTACTTCAACGGTGCCGCCAAGGACGCGTGGCCGTACGAGCACGCCAAGGCGTGGGCGGGCAAGGGTGGCCAGTCCGCCGCCAAGTCCTCCGGTGTCGCGGCCCAGGTCAAGCAGGTCAACGGCTCGATCGGCTACTTCGAGCTCTCCTACGCGACCGCCAACAGCATCAAGACGGTGAAGATCGACACCGGCGCCTCCGCCCCGGTCGAGGCCACCGCCGACAACGCCTCCGCCGGCATCGCGCAGGCGAAGGTCGTGGGCACCGGTGCCGACCTGTCCCTGGACATGTCCGCCGCGTACACCACCAAGGCCGACAACGCCTACCCGATCGTCCTGGTGACCTACGAGATCGCCTGCGACAAGGGCAACAAGGCCGAGACCCTGCCGCTGGTGAAGTCCTTCCTGGGCTACACCGCCTCCGAGGAGGGCCAGTCGATCCTGGCCGAGGCCGGCTACGCGCCGCTCCCGGCCGAGATCGCCACGAAGGTCCGCTCCACCGTGGACGCCCTGTCCTGACCCAGTCGGCCGGCCCCGCGACGCGATGTCGCGGGGCCGGCCGCACTTCCGGTGCACCGCCGCCGGGGGAGTGATCCCCCACCCAGACCGGAGAGAAAACCGATGGCTACAACCGCACAGAACCCCACCCCGCCAATGGCCACAAGGCATGCCGGGGCCACAGTCACGCGCCCCGGCGACAAGATCTTCTCGGGGCTCTCCCGTGGTTCCGGCATCCTGCTGCTGGTGATCATGGCGTCGATCGCGATCTTCCTGACGATCCGCGCGATCAACGCGATCTCCAAGGACCACGGCAACTTCCTGACCACCTTCGAGTGGAACGCCGGCGCCAACCCGCCGGTCTTCGGCATCGCCGTGCTGGCCTACGGCACGATCGTCAGCTCGATCATCGCGATGGTCATCGCGGTCCCGATCGCTGTCGGCATCGCGCTGTTCATCTCGCACTACGCGCCGCGCCGCGTCGCCGCCCCGCTGTCGTACATCGTGGACCTGCTCGCCGCCGTGCCCAGCATCATCTACGGCCTGTGGGGCGCGCTCTTCCTGGTCCCGCACCTGACCGGCCTGAACATGTGGCTGGACGACTACCTCGGCTGGACCGTCGTCTTCGAGAAGGAAGACCCGCAGGGCGCGGCCCGCTCGATCTTCACCGTCGGCATCCTGCTGGCGATCATGATCCTCCCGATCATCACCAACGTCAGCCGCGAGGTCTTCCGCCAGGTGCCGCGGATGCACGAGGAGGCCGCCCTGGCCCTCGGCGCGACGCGCTGGGAGACCGTCCGCATGTCGGTGCTCCCCTTCGCCCGGTCCGGCATCATCAGCGCCTCGATGCTCGGCCTCGGCCGCGCGCTCGGCGAGACGATGGCCGTCGCCACGGTGCTGTCCGCCTCGCCGATCCTGTCGGCGCACATCCTGGACCCGGTCGGCGGGACCTTCTCCCAGAACATCGTCGCCAAGTTCGGCGAGGCCAACGAGTTCGGCCGTGACGCGCTGATCGCCTCCGGTCTGGTGCTCTTCGTCATCACGCTGCTCGTCAACGGCGCCGCCCGCGCGATCGTCGCCAAGCGCAAGGAATACTCGGGGGCCAACGCATGAGCCACGCCATAGCAGACAAGCGCTCCGCCCCCGCGGTGCCGCAGCGCGCCCTGGCCCAGCGCCGGCTCCCCACGTGGGCCCCCGCGGGCATCGCGGTCGGCGCGATCGCGCTCGCCGTCGGCATCGGCCTCGGGGCCGGCCTGGACAGCAGGATCCAGTGGGGTCTGATCGCCGTCCTGCTGTTCGTCCTCGGCACCTATGTGATCGCCACCGTGGTCGAAGGCCGCCGCCAGGCCAAGGACCGGGTCGCCACCAGCGTCATCTGGGCGTCCTTCGTCCTCGCCGCACTCCCGCTGTACTCCCTGATCCAGACCACGGTCAGCAAGGGCGTCAAGATCCTCGACGGCGCCTTCCTGTCGCACTCCATGAACGGCGTGCTGACCATCGGCGAGGGCGGCGGTGTCTACCACGCCATCATCGGCACCCTGGAGCAGGTCGGTATCGCCACCGCCATCGCGGCGCCGATCGGCATGATGACCGCCGTCTACCTGGTCGAGTACGGCAAGGGCCGCCTCGCCGGGGCCGTGACCTTCTTCGTCGACGTCATGACGGGCATCCCGTCGATCGTCGCCGGTCTGTTCATCCTGTCGACCTGGAACCTGATACTGGGCTTCGGCCCCTCGGGCTTCGCCGGCGCCATGGCCCTGGCCATCCTGATGATGCCGGTGGTCGTCCGCTCCACCGAGGAGATGCTCAAGCTCGTCCCCAACGAGCTGCGCGAGGCCTCGCTGGCCCTCGGTGTCCCCAAGTGGCGCACCATCGTGAAGGTGGTCATCCCGACCGCGATCGGCGGCATCACCACCGGCGTGATGCTCGCGGTCGCCCGTATCGCCGGCGAGAGCGCGCCCATCGCGCTGTTGGTCTTCGGCAACAACCTGATCAACAACGACCCGTTCAACGGCCCCCAGGCCTCGTTGCCGTTCTACATCTACCAGCAGTACCAGAACGGCAATGAGCCGAGCTACGACCGGGCGTGGGCGGCGGCGCTCGTGCTGATCGCCTTCGTCATGATCCTCAACCTCGTGGCGCGCGGCATCGCGCGCTGGAAGGCCCCGAAGACCGGTCGCTGACGCGGCCAACATCAGCGACCCAAGGATTGCGAGCAACGCCACCATGGCCAAGCGAATCGACGTCAGCGGACTCTCCGCCTACTACGGCGGCTTCAAGGCGATCGACGACATCTCGATGAACATCGAGCCGCGCACGGTGACGGCCTTCATCGGCCCCTCCGGCTGCGGCAAGTCCACCTTCCTGCGCACCCTCAACCGCATGCACGAGGTGACCCCCGGCGGCCGCGTCGAGGGCAAGGTGCTCCTGGACGACGAGAACCTGTACGGCGCCGGTGTGGACCCGGTCTCCGTGCGCCGCACGGTCGGCATGGTCTTCCAGCGCCCCAACCCGTTCCCGACGATGTCGGTCTACGACAACGTCGCGGCCGGCCTGAAGCTGAACGGCGTCAAGAGGAAGAGCGACCTCGACACGATCGTCGAGAAGTCGCTGCGCGGCGCCAACCTCTGGAACGAGGTCAAGGACCGCCTGGGCAAGCCCGGTTCGGGCCTGTCCGGCGGTCAGCAGCAGCGTCTGTGCATCGCCCGCGCCATCGCGGTCGAGCCCCAGGTCCTGCTCATGGACGAGCCCTGCTCCGCGCTCGACCCGATCTCCACCCTCGCCATCGAGGACCTGATCGGTGAGCTCAAGGAGCGCTTCACCATCGTCATCGTGACCCACAACATGCAGCAGGCCGCCCGCGTCTCGGACCGCACCGCCTTCTTCAACCTGTCGGCGGTCGGCCAGCCCGGCAAGCTGATCGAGATCGACGACACGGAGCGGATCTTCTCCAACCCGTCCGTCCAGGCGACCGAGGACTACATCTCCGGCCGCTTCGGCTGATCCGTCCGCAGCCCGGCCACAGCCGTCCTGCGGTGCTGCATGGCGGTGCCACCGCAAGGCGAAGGGCCCGCTCCCCGTACGGGGGGCGGGCCCATTTGCGTCCTACCGGGGGCGGGTCGTACCCGGCTCAGCCGAAGGCCACGTGCACCACGGCGTAGACCAGCGCCGCCACCAGCGCGGCGGCAGGCATCGTGATGAACCAGCCGGTCACGATGTTCTTCGCGACGCCCCAGCGGACCGCGTTGACCCGCTTCGTCGCACCGACGCCCATGATCGCCGAGGTGATGACATGGGTCGTGGAGATCGGCGCCTTGAAGATGTAGGCGGTCGTGTAGAGGATCGACGCCGCCGTGGTCTCCGCGGCGAAGCCCTGGGGCGGGTCCAGCTCGATGATCTTGCGGCCGAGGGTGCGCATGATGCGCCAGCCGCCGGCGTACGTACCGAGCGAGAGCATCGCCGCGCAGGCGAACTTCACCCACAGCGGGATCCCGTCGCCCTCCTCCTGGACGTCGGCGATGGTCAGCGCGAGCACCACGACGCCCATCGTCTTCTGCGCGTCCTGCAGACCGTGGCCGAGCGCCATGCCCGCGGCCGAGACGGTCTGCGCGATGCGGAAGCCGCGCTTGGCCTTGTGGGGGTTGGCCTTGCGGAAGATCCACAGGATGGCCAGCATCACCAGGTAGCCGACGGCCAGGCCGACGACCGGCGACAGGAACATCGGCAGGATGATTTTCTCCACCACCCCGGACCAGATGACCCCCGTGCCGCCGGCCAGCGCCGCCCCCACCAGACCGCCGAAGAGCGCGTGGCTGCTGGAGGAGGGCAGGCCGTAGTACCAGGTGATCAGGTTCCAGACGATCGCCCCGACCAGTCCCGAGAAGAGGATCGCCATCCCGGTCTGCCCGTGCGGCGTCTCGATCAGGCCCTCGCTGACGGTGTGGGCGATCCCGGTGCCGAAGAAGGCGCCGGCGAGGTTCATCACCGCGGCCATCGCCAGCGCGGCCCGCGGCGTCAGCGCCCGGGTGGACACGGAGGTGGCGATGGCGTTCGCGGAGTCGTGGAAGCCGTTGGTGTACGTGAAGAAGAGCGCGACCCCGATGGTCACGACCAGAGAGAAGGTCTCCACCGCGGTCAGGACTCCTTGACCGCGATGGTCTCCACGGTGTTGGCCACGTGCTCGAAGGCGTCCGCCGCCTCCTCCAGGACGTCCACGATCTGCTTGAGCTTGAGCACCTCTATGGCGTCGTACTTGCCGTTGAAGAGATGGGCCAGCAGCTTGCGGTGGATCTGGTCCGCCTGGTTCTCCAGCCGGTTGACCTCGATCCAGTACTCGGTGAGGTTGTCCATGGTGCGCAGGTGCGGCATCGCCTCGGCGGTCAGCTCGGCCGCCCGGGCCAGCACCTCGATCTGCTGCTCGACCCCGCGGGGCAGCTCCTCGATCTGGTACAGCACGACCAGGTCGACGGCCTCCTCCATGAAGTCCATGATGTCGTCGAGGGACGACGCCAGGGAGTAGATGTCCTCACGGTCGAAGGGCGTGATGAAGGAGGAGTTCAACTGGTGGAAGATCGCGTGCGTCGCGTCGTCGCCCGCGTGCTCCGCGGCGCGCATCCGTTCGGCGATCTCCGCGCGGGTGGCCGGATCGGCCCCGAGCAGTTCCATGAGGAGCTTCGATCCTGTGACGATGTTGTCCGCGGATGCGGCGAACATGTCGTAGAAGCTCGTCTCCCTGGGGGTCAGACGAAAGCGCACGTGAAGTCCTCGGAATACATCGTTTTCGGTCGCATTGATGCTAGGCACATCATCCGGCCACAACTCACCGGCGTCCTACAGTGTCGCTCATCGCCGGGGGTGCGCCCCAGTAGGGGTTCTCCACGCACCTCGCACATGGGGGCGAATTCGGTACGATATACCCGACCGGGGTATAGGGGCAGGAGGGACATCATGACGGTCACCGAGACCGGCGGAGCCGGCGAGCAGGTACGGCCTGCGGCGGACGACGCCGGGCACACCGGGCCCGCGGCGCCCGACGGGCACGCGGACACCGCCGGGGACGCCCCGGAGCACGGGCACGAGGCGCACCAGCACGGCTACGCCAAGCAGAAGGACCAGCACCTCAAGCGGCTGCGCCGCGTCGAAGGGCAGATCCGCGGTCTGCAGCGCATGGTCGAGCAGGACGTGTACTGCATCGACATCCTCACCCAGGTGTCGGCCGGCACGAAGGCCCTGCAGTCCTTCGCTCTCCAGTTGCTGGAGGAGCACCTGCGGCACTGCGTCGCGGACGCCGCCGCGAAGGGCGGGCCGGAGGCCGACGACAAGGTGGCCGAGGCCACCGCCGCCATAGCCCGGCTGCTCCGGAGCTAGCGACCGGCCCCTGCCGACCGCCTGGTCCCCTGCGCGGGCACGCGGGGGATCACGTTCAGCACCTCATCGATACGCTCGGAACTCAGCCTTTCCTCGGTCGTCGCCGACGCCGCGATCATCAGCTCGCAGCACAGCTCGATCTCCGCGAGGGCCACGTGGACCTGATCGTCCTGGTCCAGGAGCCACACCGCCACGTGCACCACCTCCTCCCCGCCCAGCGTAGGGACTGGTGCACGGTCCGTGCATGACACGGACGGGCCATTTCGGCAAGCCCTCAGGGGCCGGTGGCAGAAACGATCTTCCCCGTGTAGATGTCTGTCCCGCGAGGCAGCGTGACCCGCACCGGCGCCCCGAACCCGTACATCCCGGTCGTCGAGACCACCGTGACCTGGGCCGGCGCGCTCCGTGCGCCCGCGCCCCGGCCGTTGCTGAAGGTGAAGCGCTGCCGCACCTTGCGCAGCCGGCCGTCCTCGTCGAGCCAGGCGTCGAACGGCACCCGGGTCACGGTGAAACCCTTCGCCGCGGCCGCGAGCTCCGCCCGCGCCGGCGGGGAGGCGAGGCGCGCGGCCTCCGCGATGTCCGTGACCCCCCGGAAGTGCCGCACCCGCACGCCGTCCAGGGTCTCCGTCCCGGCCTGCCGCACCTCGCGGGCCGCCCGCAGCAGCTCCGCGGCCATCAGGGGATCGGTCGCGCCGCCCGTGACCAGGTTGCCGTCCGGCAGGCTGGTCGTGTCGACCCGCACCCACTTGTCGGCGGGCACGCCCTCGCCCCGGTTCTTCATATAGAGGGCGCCGGGCGTCAGCAGCTCCGTGACCGGCTCGTGATCGGCGTCCCCGGCTGCGTCCTGCGGCAGGACGACCTGGAGGCGGCCGCGCCGCTCGGCGTAGTCGAAGGAACCGGTGCCCCTGATGGCGATCTTCGTACCGCCGCTGGCCATCTCCATCGACGTGCGCACCTTCGAGCTGCCCGCGGCGACCAGGGAGTCCACCGCCTGCCGCAGCGTTCCCCCGGCGTCGACCGGGACGCTGTCCACCTCGACGGCCTCACCACCGGCCGAGCAGCCCGCCACCGCCAGCGCGCACAACCCGAGACCCACGGCTGCCGCAGTCGCCCGACCGAGCTGCCCCATCTCCGCCAACCCCCCGCACCATGCCGCGCCTCGGACGTCGTCGGGCATAACGAGGGTCAGGGCACCGCGTCACGGCCGGTAGCTTTGTTCCGTGCCACCCAGTGATCCGCCCCCGCCCCTCCACCGGGCGACCACCATGGAGAAGGGCGCATTCTCCCACGCGACCTGCGTCTGCGGCTGGCGGGGCCCGGCCCGCCGCGCCCGCGACCGCGCCCGCCGTGACGCCACCGAGCACGAGCAGGGCTGACGACGGCCCGGCGGACGTCACATTCCCCACCCGCAACCGGTCACCCGTTCCCCACCGTCCTCACGGACGACCACACGGGGAAGCGGAGCGGGAGGCCCCACCTTGAACCGACGAACTTTGATCCGCGGCGGCGCCGGCATCGCCGCGGCGGGCTGGCCGGCCGCGGCCTGCACCCCCGAGAGCGGCCGCCCCGCGCACGCGGGCAGCCCCGCACCCGGCACCCCCGGCACCGCCACGACGGCCACCGGGGCCGCCTCACCCAGCGCCTCGCCGACGGTCCGCCCGGACTGGAAGGCCCTCGGCCGCACCCTGGACGGCCGCCTCGTCCTGCCCGACGACGCGGACTACGCCACCGCGCGCCTGCTGTACAACACCCGATTCGACGGGCAGCGCCCCGCCGCTGTGGCTTACGTCTCGGGCACCGAGGACATCCGCGAGTGCCTGGACTTCGCCCGCCGCACCGGCGTGCCCGTCTCGGTCCGCAACGGCGGGCACTCCTACGCCGGCTACTCCGGCGGCAAGGGCCGGCTCGTCCTCGACGTCTCCGCCATGGCCTCGGTGAGTCTCTCCGGCGGCACCGCGACCATCGGGGCCGGCGCGAAGCTGATCGACGTCTACACCCGGCTCGGGGCGAGCGGGCGCACCCTGCCGGCCGGCTCGTGCCCGACGGTCGGCATATCCGGTCTCACGCTCGGCGGCGGCCATGGCGTGCTCAGCCGGGCGTACGGGCTGACCTGCGACAGCCTCACCGGCGCCGAGATCGTCACGGCGGGCGGGCGCGTACTGCGCTGCGGCGCCAGCGAGAACCCGGAGCTGTTCTGGGCGCTGCGCGGCGCGGGAGGCGGGCAGTTCGGCGTGGTCACCCGGCTCACGTTCGACACGCAGGCCTCCCCCCAGGTCGTCACCGGTTACCTGACCTGGCCGTGGAGCAAGGCCGCGGCCGTCCTGAGCGCCTGGCAGGAGTGGGGCCCCACCCAGCCCGACGAGATCTGGTCCGCCCTGCACCTGGACAAGTCGGGCACCGGGTCGCCACGGATCAGCATCGCCACCGTGGGCATCACCTCACGGGACGGGCTCGCCAACGCCGTCGACCGGCTCGCCGACCGCGTCGGCGCCTCCGCGGCCACCGTCTCCCTGCATCCGCGCTCCTACCTCGACGCGGCCCTCGCGTACGCGGGCTGCTCGAACCTGAGCACCGCCCAGTGCCACCTGCCCGGCAACACCCCGGGCCGCAGCCCCTCCGGCCGGCTCGGCCGCGAGACCTACGCGGCGCGCTCCGACTTCTACGACCGCTCGCTCTCCGCCGCCGGCATCCAGACACTCCTGTCGCAGGTGGAGGGGCTCCGCTCCGGCTCCGGCAGTGTCTCGCTCACCGCCCTGGGCGGCGCCGTCAACCGGGTCTCGCCCACGGCCACCGCCTTCGTGCACCGGCGCTCGCGCTTCCTGGCGCAGTACATAGAGGCCCCGGGCACCACGGGCTGGCTCGCCGGGCTCCACTCGGCCATGCGCCGCCACGCCTCCGGCGCCGCGTACCAGAACTACACCGACGCCACGCTGACCGACTGGCGCGCGGCCTACTACGGTTCGGCCGCCGACAAGCTGACCCGCCTGAAGGCCCGTTACGACCCCTCACGGCTGTTCAGTTTCCAGCAGGCGCTGTAGGCGGCTGCGCGCCCGCCGCCGCCGGCCGTCAGGCGGCCAGGTCCTTGTCGGCCGCCGACGGCTCCGGGTAGGGTTCGCCCCGGTGGGCCTCCGGGCGGCCCTGCGCCGCCTGCACGAGCACGCCCAGGCCGGAGCCGGCCACCGCCTTCGTCAGCGGGGTCAGCAGCGCCAGCGCCGCCGGGGCGAGCAGCAGCGCCACGGCCGTGCCGAGCGCGAATCCGCCCAGGACGTCGGTCGGGTAGTGCACGCCCATGTAGACGCGGCAGAAGCCCTCGGCCAGCGCGACCCCGATGGCCGCCAGGCCCCACTTGCGGCTGACCATGAACAGGCCCATCGCGACGGCCATCGTCAAGGTCGCGTGGTCGCTGACGAAGGAGAAGTCGGTCTTCCCCTTCACGAGGACGTCGATGCCCTCGTGCTCCACGAAGGGCCGGGGCCGTTCCACGAAGTTCCGCAGCGGGATGTTGAGCACCAGCGCGATCGACGCCGCCAGCCCGGACCAGATCACGCCCGCCACGGCCGTCGGCGCCTCGACGCCGCTGCGGCGCGCCACGCGCCACCAGCACCAGCCGGCGATCAGCACCATGAGCACGATCAGGCCGTACTCGCCGACGGCCTCCATCACGCGGTCGAACCAGCGCGGGGCGCCCTTCGCGAGCCCGTTGATGTCGCGGAGCAGGCTGACGTCCGGGTTCGAGCCGTCCAGCGAGAGCTCTGCCACCGGTGTCCCCTAACTGTCTTCCGCCGCACCCCCGTGCACGTCCGTGTGGGAGTCGATTCTCCCCCGTCCAACGGGTGGCACGGTACGCCGCGTTCCGGTCTCCACCGGATGATCACCAAGGCGTTATCGAAGGGAGACACGTTCCCGCATGCCGGGGCCGGGTGTTCACCCACCGCGACGCCGCGGCGGGCACGCGACCGTCACACCGCCGCCGCGCCCGCCGCCGTCACACGCGTCGCCCCGATGTAGTCCGGGGTGTCGATCTTGTCGAAGCGGATCACCGCGCCCGTGTAGGGAGCGTTGATCATGTAGCCGCCGCCGACGTAGATCCCCACGTGGTGGATGGACCGCGGATCGGTCAGGTCGTACGCGAAGAAGACCAGGTCGCCCGGGAGCAGCTCGTCCCGCTTCGGGTGCGGCCCGGCGTTCCACTGGTCGTTGGCCACGCGCGGCAGCTCGATGCCCACCGAGTGGTACGCCGCCTTCGACAGACCCGAGCAGTCGAACCGGCCGCCCTGCTCCGGCGTGCCGTTCCCGCCCCACAGGTACTTCGTCCCCAGCTTCTGCTGGGCGTAGTAGATCGCGCCCGCCGCCTGCCGCGACGGCCCGACCGGTCCCACGGGGGCCGCGAAGCTCTTCTGCAGCGTCGTGATGATCCGTACGTAGTTCTGGGTCTCCCGGATCCTCGGCACCCCGCCGGCCTGGATGACCCGGTAGGCGCCCGCGTTGTAGGCGGCGAGCATGTTCTCCGTCGGGTTCCCCGGCACGTCCTTCACGTAACCGGCCAGCTGGCAGTCGTACGAGGCCGCCGAGGGGATGGCGTCCGCCGGGTCCCACACGTCGCGGTCGCCGTCGCCGTCGCCGTCCACGCCGTGCGTCGCCCACGTCCCCGGGATGAACTGCGCTATCCCCTGCGCCCGCGCGGCGCTCTGCGCCCTCGGGTTCCAGCCGCTCTCCTGGTAGAGCTGGGCCGCCAGCAGCGCCGGGTTGATGGCCCCGCAGAGGTTCCCCCACTTCTGCACCAGGTCCTGGTACGCCGCCGGCACCGCCCCCCTGGCCAGCGTCACCGCCCCGCCTCCGCCGGTCAGCCTGGCCGCCACCAGGTACGTACCGACGACGAGCAGCATGACGAACGACATGAAGAGGCCACCCACGACCACCGACACCAGCCAGGCCTTCCGCGCGGTCCGCGAAGCCGCCGTCACCCACCCCACCCCTTCGTCGCATCACCCTGCCCGGCGCGGAAGGTGACGGTGCACCAGGCCCTGGGGAGCATCCCCACCCGCAGCATCGCCAATCGTTGCCCTCCGCTCACCACCGTGATACACAGAGTAGTCAACAAAGTCTCATCGAACACGGGATCGCACGCCAGCGTGTCCAGTCTGACGGCTGCGGCCCGGATCACACAGGGGAATCGGCTGAGAAAGTCGCCGAGTCGACATACGACGGCGGCATCCTCCGCCAAGATAGACCTTGGCTCCTTGCGCCCCGTCGAGGACGCCAACTGATCTAGCGTGGTGGTGAGTTCTCATGTTCCTGGCGGCCGACAAGGGCGACATCAACACCATCATCGGTGGTATCGCCCCGGACTGGGGGCCTTTCGGCTCTCTGGGGAACGAAGCACGCGTCATGATCGAGGTGGTCATGGCAGTGGCGATCCTGCTCTGCCTGGCCATCGCGATCTGGGGCGCGGCGAAACAGCGCATCGGAGCGACGGCGCTCCGCGACACCTTCAGTGCGGAGCAGGGCAAGGGACTGATCATCGCCGGCCTGACCGGCGTGTTCATCATCGGCTCCCTCGGCACGCTCTTCACCATCGTCTACGGGATGGCGGTCTAGCGGCCTCGCGTCGGACTCCGCCCCATCCCCGCGCACTGTCCCCGAGGGGCCCGTCCCGGCCCCGCACCCCACCCGAGGCTGTCTGCTGATGCCCACTCACCCGATGACCCCCGAGGGGGCGAGCCCCCGATGAGCCTCGGCCAGGACGGCCCCCCGACGCGTACCCGTCTCCCCGAGCCCCCGGTCGGCACGGGCGGCCCCTCCCGCCGCCCACAGCGCTCCAGCCGCAACCTCGTTGCGGTCGTCGGCGTCATCGTGCTGCTGATCGCCGCCATCGCCTTCGCCAACCGCGGCGGCGGCTCCCCGACCGACTCCCCTGGCAGCGGCGGCCGGAGCGGCGACTCCTCCAACGGCGCCCGGTCCCAGCCGACATCGCCCACCGGCACGAAGCCGGTGAACGGCAACAACGCGGGCATCCCCACGGGCTACGCCCGCACCGACCAGGGCGCGCAGTCCGCCGCCGCGAACTACGCCGTGGCGCTGGTGTCCGCCGACATCCTCAACCCGGACCGGCGGCACGAGATCGTGCAGCGGCTCTTCACCAACGGCACGGTGGACGGACTGCAGACCAAGCTCGACAACGCCTACTCGACGGACTTCCTCGCGAAGCTGGGCCTCGACGAGAACGGCAACGCCCCGGAGGGCATGACCTACGTCTCCCGGACCGTCCCCGTGGGCACCAGGATCACCGATTTCCGCGGCGACACCGCGACGGTGGAGGTCTGGTGCACCGGCGTGTTCGGGACCGCCGGCGAGGGTTCCACGAACCCGGTCGCCAACGACTGGTTCACGATGACGCTCAAGCTGCGCTGGGCGGACAAGGACTGGAAGGTCGAGAGCTTCTCGCAGAAGGACGGCCCCGCGCCAGTCAACAGCGACCGAACCGCATCGACTGCCGACGAGATCGCCAACGCCGTCGACCAGTATGGGGGTTTCACCTATGCCCGGTAACCAGCGCCATGCCACCACGATCGGCGCCGCCCTGGTCACCCTGCAGACGGTGGCGGTGCTCTGGTCCGCACGGGCTTTCGCGGCACCGTCCCCGACCCCCTCCCCATCGGGCGGCAAGGACGAGTGCGAACTCATCGTCGGCCCCGCACGCGACTACTGCGAAAGCGGTGGCGGCTCCGGTCACACCCCATCCGTGGCGGACCCGCTCGACCCCCTCGACTCGCTCGCGCGCGGCTGCGCCGACGCCGCCGCCTGGGTCATCGACGGCCTGTCCAAGGCCGTCAACAAGACCGCCGCCGTGGACTTCACCAACAAGGCCTTCCTCACCCAGTACGCCGTCGTCTTCGCCGCCTCCACCTTCCTCACGCTCCTCCTGTGGTTGCTGGCCGTCGCCAAGCGAGCCGTGCGCGGGGTGCCCCTGACGGAGGCCCTCACCGAGGCGGTCGGCTTCCTCTGGCTGACCGTGATCGCCTCCGCCTTCACGCCGCTGATCCTCTACACAGTCGTGTCCGCGACCGACGGCATCACGGAGGTCATCGCGTCCGGCACGTCCGCCAGCACCGAAACCTTCTTCGGCTCGTTCCAGGAGGCGTTGACCAAGGACTCCGACATCGGCGGCGGCCCGATCATGCTGATCGTGGTCTCCCTGGTGTCCGTGCTCGCCGCCGGCGTCCTGTGGCTCGAACTCGTCATCCGTGCCGCCCTGCTGTACGTCGGCGCGCTGCTCGGCACCGCCGTGTACTCGGGCCTGGTCGACAAGAACATGTGGCACCACGTGCGCCGTTGGGCCGGGATCATGATCGCGGTGATCCTCGTGAAGCCGGTGATCGTGGTCGTGCTGGGCCTCGCGGGCGCGCTCAGCGGCTCCGACGGGCCCACCGCCTTCGGCGCGGTCGTGTCGGGTCTGGCCATCATCCTGCTGGCCATCTTCGCCAGCGCGATGATCTACCGTTTCGTCCCCGGCTTCGGCGACGACGTGGCCAGCCTTCGCAACAACCGCAAGGCGAGCGCCGAGTCCCAGGCCGCCGCCGTCATCTCCTCCCCGGCCGCGCTGGTGAAGCAGGGCATCAAGACCCACAGCAGCCGCGGCGGTCCCCAGGAGCAGGCCACGGGCGGCGCCGCACAGCCCGCGAACGCCGTGCCCAGCGGCATCGCCGCGCACAGCAGCCGCAACGGCACCGCGCAGGCACCGACCCCCGCGCCGCGCACGACCCCTGACCGCGGCAACGGCGGCGGACCCAGCAAGACAGCAGGAGGCGAAAGCCGGTGACGTCCCAGCCCTACGCCCCGCCGCAGCAGCGGCGTACGTACCTGATCGGCAAGGCACGTCCCAACGCCATCGTCGGCAAGAACCGCGAGACCGGCGAGATCGCCCTGATCATCGCCGGCGCGTTCCTCGGCATGATGTGCGGCCTGCTGATCCCCGTGCTGCCGCTGCGCATCCTCGGCCTGACGGGCTGGCCGCTGCTCGCCTTCGCCGCCGTCTACATGCCCTACCGGCGCCGCACCTTCTACCGCTGGTTCGAGATCAACCGCAGCTACCGCCGTACCCTGCGCACCGCCGCGACGTACCGCTCCGCCGCCGCGGAGGCCGGTACCCGGCTCGACGGACGCGAGGTGGAGATCGGGCCGCCGCCCGGCATCGGCCGCATCACCTGGCTGTCGGCGCCCTTCGGCCCGGATGAGATCGCCGTGCTGCTGCACGTCGACCGGCGCACCGTGACCGCCGCCATCGAGATCGAGGGCCCCGGCGTCGGCCTGCGCGACAGCGAGGACCAGGAGGCCCTGGTCGAGCGCTTCGGCACGCTCCTGAAGCACGTCGCCAACGGGGACGGCTTCGTCACCCGGCTGCAGATGCTCGCCCGCACCCTCCCCGCCGACCCCGACGCGCATGCCAAGGACGTCGCCCAGCGCGGCGACGACAAGGCCGAGCAGTGGCTCAAGGACTCCTACGACCAACTGCAGTCGATGGTGTCGACCTCGTCCGAGCAGCACCGCGCCTACCTCGTCGCGTGCATGCACTACAGCCGCGAACTCGCCGCCGAGGGCAACGCCATCGCCCGTGCCGCGGGCGGCGGCCGCAAGGCCCTCGACAAGGACGCCGGTATCGCCGCCGTCATGGCCCGCGAGCTCACCGACATCTGCGCGCGCCTCACCGAGGCCGACATCCGGGTCCGGCAGCCGCTCGGCCAGGCGCGGCTTTCCTCGCTCATCCACTCCATGTACGACCCGGACCACCCGATCGACCACATCCAGGCGATGACCCGCCGCAACGCCTGGCCCGCGGAACTGGACGCCACCGAGCCGACCTTCCTCCAGGCCAAGACCCGCGAATCGGCCACCCGCGCCCCCTGGTGCCACTCCACTGCCTGGGTCAAGGAGTGGCCGCTGACCCCCGTCGGCGTCAACTTCATGGCCCCGCTGCTGGTCCACACCCCGGATGTGATCCGCACCGTCGCGGTCTGCATGGACCTCGAGCCGACCGACGTCGCCATCGAGCGCATGCTCACCGAGAAGACCAACGACGACGCCGACGCCAGCCGCGCCGCCAAGATGAACCGCGTCGTCGACCCCCGCGACATCGCCCACCACACCCGCATCGACCAGCGCGGCGAGGACCTCGCCTCCGGCGCTGCGGGCGTCAACCTGGTCGGCTACATCACGGTCTCGTCCCGCTCCCCGGAGGCCCTGGCCCGCGACAAGCGCACGATCCGCGCCTCGGCGGGCAAGTCGTACCTCAAGCTGGAGTGGTGCGACCGTGAGCACCACCGGGCGTTCGTCAACACGCTCCCGTTCGCGACCGGCATCCGCCGCTGAGGGGCCGGGAGGTAGCACCATGCGCCTGTGCGCACTTGACGCTCCGTCTCCAGGGACGGCGCTAATGGGAAGGACGACAGGGACAACGATGCCACGCCGGAGCCCGCGCCCCAGGCGCGACGACCGCTGACGCCGAGGAGGCGCTCCCCCCATGGCCATGCTGGACCCCCTCGCAGCGATCACCGACGCCTTCACCAGCTTCCTCTTCGGCAAGGTGGAGACCACCCGGCTCCCCGTCCGCACCTCCACGGGCCAGGCCCAGGCCGTCTACATGCCGACCGCCGCGCCCGGCCTGGGCGACTCCGGCGTGATCATCGGCCGCGAGGTCTACTCCGGCAAGGGCTACATCTACGACCCGTTCCAGCTGTACGGGCAGCAACTCCCCGCCCCGCACTGGCTGGTCCTCGGCGAGTCCGGCAACGGCAAGTCGGCCCTGGAGAAGACGTACGTCCTGCGCCAGCTGCGCTTCCGCGACCGCCAGGTCGTCGTCCTGGACGCACAGGGCGAGGACGGCGTCGGCGAGTGGAACCTCATCGCCAAGGCCCTCGGAATAACTCCCATCCGCCTGGACCCGATGGCGGCCCTCGACGGCGGCACCAAGCTCAACCCGCTCGACCCGGCGATCACCACCACGGGCCAGCTCGCGCTGCTCCGCACGATCATCGAGGTCGCGATGGGCCGCGGCCTGGACGAGCGCTCCGGCTTCGCGCTGAAGGTCGCCCACGCGTACGTCCACGACACGGTCACCGACCGCCAGCCGATCCTCACCGACATCGTGGACCGGCTGCGGCACCCCGTGGCCGACTCCGCCGAGTCGATGAACGTCGGCCTGGAGGACGTCCGCGCCTGGGGCCTGGACGTGGCCCTCGTCCTGGACCGGCTCGTCGACGGCGACCTTCGCGGCATGTTCGACGGCCCGACGACCGCTGGCATCGACCTCGACGCCCCGCTCATCGTCTTCGACCTGTCCCACATCGACCGCAACTCCATCGCCATGCCGATCCTCATGGCGATCGTCGGCGTCTGGCTGGAGCACACCTGGATCCGCCCCGACCGGAAGAAGCGCATCTTCCTGGTCGAGGAGGCCTGGCACATCATCAACAGCCCCTTCGTCGCCCAGCTCTTCCAGCGGCTGCTGAAGTTCGGCCGCCGTCTCGGCCTGTCCTTCGTCGCCGTCGTCCACCACCTCTCCGACGTGGTCGACGGCGCCGCCGCCAAGGAGGCCGCGGCGATCCTCAAGATGGCCTCCACGCGCACCATCTACGCCCAGAAGGCCGACGAGGCGCGCGCCACCGGCCGGGTGCTGGGCCTGCCCCGGTGGGCGGTGGAGATCATCCCCACCCTCACCCCCGGCATCGCCGTCTGGGACGTCAACGGCAACGTGCAGGTCGTCAAGCACCTCATCACCGAGAGCGAGCGGCCGCTGGTCTACACCGACCGCGCCATGACCGAGGCCTCGGCCGACGGGCACGACGGGACGGACGGGTTCGAGGAGCCCCGGGTCTCCCTCGAAAAGCAGCTGGCCGACGACGCGGTGGCCTGAACGGGGACCTGACCATGGCGAGAGCGCAGCACCACGGCCAGGGGCGTGAGGGCGGGGTCCCCGACGGGCTGATCCTCGGCGTCATGGGCTTCCTGCTCGGCATGACCATCCTGGTGTGGACGGGCACCGGGATAGCCGGCCTCGTCTCCCACGGGACGTGGCCGGCCGAGGTCCACTTCACGCGCACGCCCGTGGCCATGCGCCACCTCGTCGCCGACCCCCACGACATCGCCGGGGCCTGGCGGCCCGCCCCGCCGGAGGGGCTGCCCGGCTCCGGGCTGTTCTGGGGCGTGTTCATCGGGCAGTTGATGGTGCTCTTCGTCCTCACGGTCTTCGTGATGGGCGCCATCGCCCGCACCCGGCTGCGCCGCGCTGCACGCCGTACGGCCGCCCTGAAGGCCGCGCAGGCGGCCGTGGAGCCCGAGACCCCGGTCCGGCCCCGGCAGGCCGCGCAGCGCCCCGTGGAGGCCCCTGAGGCGGTCGCCCCGGAGCCGGAACCCGTACCGGTGGGACCGGCCGCCACCATGCCGACGGCACCGGCCGCCGACGCCCCTGCCGCCGGTCCCGCGGGTCCCTCCGTCACCACCGACCGCGAACTCACCCGCACCTATGCGGCCTTCGCCGCCCTCCGCAGCGACAAGGGCAAGCGTCTCGTCCAGCCGGCCGTCCTCAACGCGGCGGGCCCGGTCCTCGTCACGACCGCCGACCCGGACACCTTCCACCAGACCGTCGGCAGCCGCGCCAAACTCGGCCCGGTCCACGTCTACGACCCGGCCCACCTCGTCGACACCCCGGCGCGGCTCCGCTGGGCCCCGCACTCGGGCTGCGCGGACGTCCCCACCGCCGTCACGCGCGCCCGCGCGCTGCTCTTCCCGGTGCGGCCGCGCGCCGCGGTCGACGCCGCGATGTTCGACGCCGCCGAGACCCTGCTGCGCTGTTGGTTGCACGCCGCCGCCGTCGACGGCCAGCCGTTCCGCCAGGTGCACCGCTGGGCGGGAGGCACCTCCGGGCAGGACGCCGTCCGCATCCTGCGCACGCACCCCAAGGCCGCCTCCGGCTGGAGCGGTGAGCTCGAGTCCGTCCTCCACGCCCACGCCCACCGCCGCGACGCCGCCCAGGCACTCGTCCACCGGGCCCTGGAGTCCCTCGGCTCCGTCCACATCCGCGACGCCTGCAATCCGGGACGCACGGACGGCCTCGAGCTGGAGTCATTCCTCGAGGATCTGGGCACGCTCTATGTGGTGGGCGAGCCCAACGAGGACCCGCGAACCCACCCGGGTGCGATGTCGTTGCTCACCGCACTCGTCTCCAGCGTGGTCGAGCACGGCCGGCGCATGGCCGCACGGTCATCCTCCGGTCGGCTCGACCCACCAATCACCCTCGTGCTGGACGACATCGCCGCCCTCGCGCCGATCCCGGAGCTCCCGGACCTCCTGGCCACCGGCGCCTCCGCCGGCCTGCCCACCCTGGCCGTGCTGCGCTCCCCCGAACAGGCCCGCGAACACTGGCGCGGACCGCTGTGGCAGCACGCCGACGCACGTCTCGTCCTCGGCTCCCAGCCGCCCGCGCTCCTCGACGAGATCCCGGACGCGGTGCGGTTGCCCTGAGTGCCGGTCCGCTGCGTCCCGGTCAGCCGGTCGCCGGCCGGGCCGGTCCCGTGTGCGGTAACGAGCCGGGTTCTATGCCCGGGACCCCTTGCGGCGGGGCATCAGCAGGTGGGCGGCCACCGCCAGCAGGAGCGGCAGGAGACTCACGGTCAGCATGGTGAGCCGCAGTCCGTCGGTGAAGTCCAGACCGAGTTTCAGCCCGGACGCCTGCCGGAGCAGGTTCGGGTCGTACCCGGCGCCACTCGGACCGATCACCATCCCGCTGCGCACGGCGTCCACGGCCTCCTCGGCTTCGGTGACCGACAGACCGCGCGCCTTGGCGTCCCGCATCCACTCCCGCTGGAAGAAGAGGTTGAAGAGCAGCAGGTAGACGGTGGGCCCGAGCGCGTAGCCGGTCATCCCGAAGGCCTGCTGCACAGAGGCCACCGTCCCGGACTTCCCGGCCGGCGCGTGGGACAGGACCGTCTCGGACACCGCGGTGGAGGTGACCAGTGACCCCAGACCGCTCAGCCAGGTGGCCGGCACGAGCAGCCACAGCGCCATCGTGGGGCCGGCGGTGGCCGCCATCAGCAGCCCGCTCGCCGCCATCACCAGCAGGCCGGTGACCATCACAGGCCGCGGGCTGTATCTGCCGATGAGAACCCCGGCCAGGATCACAGCGCCGGCGATCAGCAGGGTGCCGGGCAGGTACAGCAGGCCGATGGTCTGCGGGGGCAGTGACAGCACCACGCCGCCGAACTGCCCCAGGGTGAAACCGAACCCGCCGGCGATGAAGTTCAACGTGAGGTTCGCCGCCAGGGCCACGCAGAAAGCGCGACTGCGGAACAGCTCCACGTCCAGGACGGGCTCCTGGGTGCGCCGCTCGTGGAGCACGAACACCCCGGCGACGGCCAGGCTGATCGCCAGCGGCAGCCAGGCCTCCGGCCGGGAGACGCCGTTCTGCGCCGCGGCGATGCCGATGACGAAGGCCAGGAGGATCAGGCCGACCAGGCAGACGCCGGCCACGTCGAGCGGGTGGCGCTGCCCGGCGGGGGGCTCCGGCACGTACCTGGCCGTCAGCCAGAGCGACAGGAGCGACAGCAGCGGGGTGACCAGGAAGAGCCACCGCCACCCGACGGCTGCCACCACCCAGCCCCCGAGCGCGGGAGTCACCCCGCACAGGATCATCTCGGCGGCCACGAAGACGCCGATGGCCGTCGGCCGCATCTCTGCCGGCACCGACACCTTCAGCAGGGCGAACGACGCTGCCAGCAGGGTGGCCAGCCCCAGGCCGTCCAGGAAGCGCATCGCCAGCAGGTAGCCGAAACCGGGGGAGAGCATGGAGAGCAGGTTGACGACCATGACCGCGACGAGCCCCAGCATCAGCAGGCGCTTGAGCCCAAGGGTGTCGGCGAGGCCACCCATGGCGAGGACGGCGGCGGCCGTCACGAGTGTCGCCGCCCCGCTCAGAAACCCGATGAGCTGCGGCGGTACGTGGAGGGACCGGCTCACCTGCGGCAAGTTCAGGCTGAACATCAGCGGATCGACGACCGCGACCGTGAAAGCGATGGAGAGTCCCAGGACGATCGGCAGCTTCGCCGCGTCGATCCGTGACCGGGTCGCCCGCACCGCAACACCTCCTGTGGCCCCCACGTACGCCGCTCGACGATAGACCGACCGTCGCGTTCCGCCCCCGCTTTCCGGGCCGACGCGCGGGCACAGGACCGGCGCCCGAGTCAGCCGCCGCCCGTGGACCGCCCTCTCGGCCTCGCCGAAGGGGGCGGGCGTGCGCGCGCCCGCTCCTCGGCCGAGGCGGGTCCGGGCTTCAGCCCCGTGCCAACGCGGGCCGGTGGAGCACCATCTCGTACTCGGTACGGGACTCGTCGAGCGGGAACGCCATCGTCTCCCCGGTCCTGACGAAACCGAGGCGTGCGTAGAACGCCCGCGCCCGGTGGTTGTCCTCGTGGACCCACAGCCTCACGCGGCCGACCTTCTCCGGCAGCTGCCACGACCACTCGATCGCCGCCCCCAGCAGATCCCGGGCCAGCCCAGTGCCGCGGAACTCCGGCCTCACATACACGCCGACCAGATGCGTCTGCGGGACGGCGAACTCCTCGCCCGTCTCCACCAGTACGGCCACATTGGCGACGCGTTCGCCGGCCGCGTCCTCCGCGATGAACGACGGCGTCTGCCCTCGCTGCTGCCACACCTCGTCGGTGAACGCGGCCTCGGTGTCATGGGTGTTGACAAAGGCGACCCGGCTGGCGGGGTCCTTGAGCGCTTCCAGCCGCAGTGCCCGCTGGGCACGCCACTCTTCGGGGCGGGACGCACGTATCGTGTAGCTCGTCATGTCGTGATGGT
>NZ_JBYIQW010000074.1:0-31363 GCF_057707815.1 Actinacidiphila sp. bgisy160 | reverse complement strand
ACCGCCGAACAATCTTTAATATGCCCGCCGCCGGAGCCTCATCAGAGGCCCGGCGGCGGGCTTTTTCATGCCCTGATGTAAGGTCGGGTGGAATCATCGGAGCGTACGTTCAACAGGAGGGGCCCCCGGTGGAGGTCCAGGAGACAAGGGTGCAGACGGATCGCGTCTTCACGATCCCCAACATCCTGAGCATGGCACGGCTGTTGGGCGTGCCCGTGTTCCTGTGGCTCATCCTGTGGCCCGAGTTCGGCGGTCCGAAGGTCGACGGCTGGGCGCTGCTCGTGCTCGCCCTGAGCGGCGTCAGCGACTACCTGGACGGGAAGCTCGCGCGCCGCTGGAACCAGATCAGCAGCCTCGGGAGGGTGCTGGATCCGGCCGCGGACCGGCTGTACATCGTGTCCACGATCATCGGCCTCACCTGGCGCGGGATCCTACCCTGGTGGCTGACGGCCATCCTGGTGGCCCGGGACGCCGTCATGGGCGTGATGATCCTGGTCATGCGCCGGCACGGCTGGGGTCCGCCGCAGGTCAACTTCATGGGCAAGGCAGCCACCTTCAACCTCATGTACGCCTTCCCGCTGTTGCTGCTGAGCGACGGCGACGGGTGGCTGAACACGCTCGCTGCTATTTTCGGATGGGCGTTCGCCGGATGGGGTACAACGCTGTATTGGTGGGCAGGGATCCTCTACGTGGTCCAGGTCCGCCGACTCGTCAGGGCGGACGCCACGGCCGATTGAGCCCGCGTGCCCGGTAGGAGAGCCCTCCGGCCGGGTGCCCCGCGCGTGACCGGCGGTCCGGGGGACCGCGACGTTCCGCGTAAGAGAGAGCACGGGTGACGTCGGCAAGACAGTCGTCTCTTTGAGGAGGACGCTTCCGACATGAAGGCCGTCGTGATGGCCGGCGGCGAAGGCACGCGCCTTCGCCCGATGACCTCGAGCATGCCCAAGCCGCTGCTGCCGGTCGTGAATCAGCCGATCATGCAGCACGTGCTCAAGCTGCTCAAGCGGCACGGTCTGACCGAGACCGTGGTGACCGTGCAGTTCCTCGCCTCGCTCGTCAAGAACTACTTCGGCGACGGCGAAGAGCTCGGCATGGACCTCACCTACGCGAACGAGGAGAAGCCACTCGGCACCGCCGGCAGTGTCAAGAACGCCGAGGACGCGCTCAAGGACGATTCGTTCCTGGTGATCTCCGGTGACGCCCTGACCGATTTCGACCTCACCGAGCTGATCAACTTCCACAAGGAGAAGGGCGCGCTGGTCACCGTCTGCCTGACCCGTGTGCCCAACCCCCTGGAGTTCGGCATCACCATCGTCGACGAGGAGGGCAAGGTCGAGCGCTTCCTCGAGAAGCCGACCTGGGGCCAGGTCTTCTCGGACACGGTGAACACCGGCATCTACGTCATGGAGCCCGAGGTCTTCGACTACGTCGAGCCCGACGTCTCCGTGGACTGGTCAGGTGACGTCTTCCCGCAGTTGATGAAGGAAGGCAAGCCCATCTACGGCTACATCGCCGAGGGCTACTGGGAGGACGTCGGCACGCACGAGAGCTACCTCAAGGCGCAGGCGGACGTCCTCGAGGGCAAGGTCGACGTCGACCTCGAGGGCTTCGAGATCTCGCCCGGTGTGTGGGTCGCCGAGGGCGCTGAGGTGCACCCGGACGCGACACTGCGCGGTCCCTTGTACGTCGGTGACTACGCCAAGGTCGAGGCCGGGGCCGAGCTGCGCGAGCACACGGTGATCGGCTCCAACGTCGTCGTGAAGTCCGGCGCCTTCCTGCACAAGGCCGTCGTCCACGACAACGTCTACATCGGGCCGCAGACCAACCTGCGCGGCTGTGTCATCGGCAAGAACACCGACGTCATGCGCGCGGCGCGGATCGACGACGGCGCGGTCATCGGCGACGAGTGCCTGATCGGCGAGGAGTCGATCATCGCGGGCGACGTCCGGGTCTACCCGTTCAAGACCATCGAGGCCGGCGCTTTCGTGAACACCTCGGTCATCTGGGAGTCCAGGGGCCAGGCCAACCTCTTCGGCGCCCGGGGCGTCTCCGGGATCCTGAACGTGGAGATCACCCCAGAACTGGCCGTCCGCCTCGCGGGCGCGTACGCGACGACCCTCAAGAAGGGCGCCACGGTCACCACCGCCCGTGATCACTCCCGCGGTGCCCGTGCCCTGAAGCGTGCGGTGATCTCGGCACTCCAGGCCAGCGCGATCGACGTGCGTGACCTGGAGAACGTGCCGATGCCCGTGGCACGGCAGCAGACCGCGCGCGGCAGCGCCGGCGGCATCATGATCCGGACGAGTCCCGGCATCCCCGACTCGGTCGACATCATGTTCTTCGACGAACGCGGCGCCGACCTGTCGGCGGCGGGGCAGCGCAAGCTGGACCGCGTCTTCGCGCGCCAGGAGTACCGACGTGCGTTCCCCGGTGAGATCGGCGACCTGAACTTCCCGGCGAGCGTCTTCGACTCCTACACTGGCGCGCTGCTGCGGGCCGTGGACACCTCGGGCATCGCCGAGGCCGGGCTCAAGGTGGTGGTCGACGCCGCGAACGGCAGCGCGGGCCTGGTCCTGCCGAGCCTGCTCGGGCGGCTCGGTGTGGACTCGCTGACGATCAACCCCGGCCTCAACGAGGCCAGGCCGACCGAGACCGCGGACGGCCGGCGCTCCGGCCTGGTCCGGCTCGGGGAGATCGTGGCGTCCTCTCGGGCAGCGTTCGGCGTGCGGTTCGACCCGGTCGGCGAGCGGCTGTCGCTGGTGGACGAGCGCGGCAAGATCATCGAGGACGACCGGGCCCTGCTGGTCCTGCTCGACCTGGTCGCCGCCGAGCGCCGCAGCGGCCGGGTGGCGCTGCCCGTGACGACGACACGCATCGCCGAGCAGGTCGCGGCGTACCACGGCACGCAGGTGGAGTGGACGACGACCTCGCCCGACGACCTGACCCGGGTCGGACGACAGGACTCGACCATCTTCGGCGGTGACGGCAAGGGCGGCATCATCGTCCCGGAGTTCAGCAGCGTCTTCGACGGCGCCGCGGCCTTCGTGCGGCTGATCGGCCTGGTGGCCCGTACCCAGCTCACCCTGAGCCAGATCGACGCCCGCATTCCGCGGGCCCACGTCCTCAAGCGGGACCTGGCGACGCCGTGGGCCGTCAAGGGCATGGTCATGCGCCGTGTGGTGGAGGAGGCGGGCGACCGCTCCGTCGACACCACCGACGGCGTGCGTGTCGTCGAGGCGGACGGCCGCTGGGTGATGGTGCTCCCCGACCCGGCGGAGGCGGTCACGCATTTGTGGGCCGAGGGCCCGGACGACGCCTCCGCGCAGGCACTGCTCGACGAGTGGTCGGCGATCGTGGACAGCGCGGGCCGCTGATGCGCTGAGACCCCGCCCCGGCAACGGTGCACGGGCCCCTCCCGACGCGACGAACGGCGCGTCGGGAGGGGCCCGTTCGAGGTCGGTGTCACGGACATGCGACGATGTGCGGCATGTCGCAGCAGCACCCCGATCGGAGCAGCGCCCCTGGGAGGGCCGTGACCCGGCGCCCGGACGCCTCCATGTCGCTGCTGACCAACGTCATGGAGCACAGCCTCGACGACGGATACGCCGAGGCCGCCGCCCGCCGGGGCGCGACCGGTACGTCCCGCCTGCCGGGCACGCTGCGGGGCCGGCTGGTGCTCGCTCTGGGTCTGGTGCTGGCCGCCGTGGTGGTCACCATAGGCGCGGCGCAGACGCAGGTGGCGGCCCCGACACTGGCCAAGGAGCGGCAGAAGCTCATCGACCGCATCCAGTCCGAGACCCGTACCGCCGACGATCTGCAGAAGAGCGTGGACGAACTGCGCGACGACGTGGCGGCCAAGCAGCGGCAGGCGCTCAACGCCCAGGACGGAGAAGCGGAGCGCGTGGCGCTCCTGGCCGGGGCGACACCGGTCACGGGGCCGGGAATCGAGCTCGAGGTCAACGACGCCAAGGAGGCCTCGTCGGGCGGCGGCAGCGATCCGCGTACGACCAGTGACTTCTCCGACACCGGCCGTGTGCGCGACCGGGACATGCAGCGCATCGTCAACGGCCTGTGGGCGTCGGGTGCGGAGGCCATCTCGATCAACGGGCAGCGGCTGACGTCGTTGTCGGCCATCCGTGCCGCGGGTGACGCCATACTGGTCGACAACCGGCCGCTGGTACCGCCCTACAAGATCCTGGCGATCGGGGATCCGCAGAAACTGGGCACGTCCTTCCAGGACAGCGCGGACGGGCAGTACTTGCACGTCCTGCAGGAGAACTACGGGATCCGCGCGCGCGTCTCCGAGAAGGAGAAGCTGGCACTGCCCGCGGCTCCGAGCCTGATCATCCGCTCCGCGACCCCGCTCCCCTCGGGCGGGCCGTCGTCGAGCGCATCCGGAAATGGGAAGGGTACGAATTGATCGCCGTACTGGGCTTGATCGTTGGAGTGGTGGTGGGCCTGGTGGTCCGCCCCGTTGTGCCGACGGTCGTCGAGCCCTACCTCCCGATCGCCGTGGTCGCCGCGCTCGATGCCGTCTTCGGTGGTCTGCGGGCCATGCTCGACGGGATCTTCGACGACAAGGTCTTCGTGGTCTCCTTCCTCTCCAACGTCGTCGTGGCCGCGCTGATCGTCTTCCTGGGCGACAAGCTGGGAGTGGGTGCGCAGCTCTCCACGGGTGTGGTGGTCGTCCTCGGCATCCGCATCTTCTCCAACGCCGCGGCGATCCGCCGCCATGTCTTCCGGGCGTGACAGCACGATGAGCGACGAGAACGACAAGACCCCGGAGCCGCTGGAGCCGCCTGAGCGTCCCGGGCCGCCCGCCGGGGCGGAGCCTCCGGCGCCGGAGCGGCCCGCGGCACGCCCCGAGCCGCCCGCCGCCGCACCGGTGCCGCCGGCCGGGCCGGCGGACGCGGAACCGCCCGCGCACGGTGGTCAGGGGCCGCAGGACACGGGGGAACCTCAGGGCGCGGCGCCCTCCGCGACCGGCCGGGAACGGCTCAAGGCGGGGCTGTGGCCGCCGCGGGTGTCCAGGGCCCAGTTGATCGTCGCGCTCCTGCTGTTCGTGCTGGGCCTGGGCCTGGCCATCCAGGTCCGTTCGACCAGCGACACCAGCGCGCTGCGGGGTGCCCGCCAGGAGGACCTGGTGCGCATCCTGGACGAGCTGGACAACCGCTCGCAGCGGCTCGGCGACGAACGGCGGCGCCTGGAGGAGCAGCGCACGGAGCTGGAGAACAGCTCCGACCAGGCCGAGGAGGCCCGCAAGCAGACCGAGCAGAAGGCCGGGCAGCTCGGGGTGCTGGCCGGGACGGTCGCCGTCGAGGGCCCGGGGATCACGCTGACGATCAACGACCCCCAGAGCGCGGTCGAGGCCGACATGCTGCTCGACGCGCTGCAGGAGCTGCGCGCCGCGGGCGCGGAGGCGATCCAGATCAACGATGTGCGGGTCGTCGCCGACACGTACTTCATCCAGGGGCCGGGCGGCGTGCAGATCGACGGGCACAAGGTGAGCGCCCCCTACCGCTTCAAGGTCATCGGTAATCCACAGGATCTCGAGCCCGCCCTGAACATCCCGGGCGGCGTGGTACAGACTTTGGAGAAGGAGCAGGCCACAGCGGATGTGACGCGATCGGAGAAGATCGTTGTCGACGCCTTGCGGCCGTCGGAGCAGCCTGACTACGCTCAGTCGTCAAGCCGGTGAGGCAGGGGCGAGTGGGGTTTGCGGGGGAGGACAGGAGAATGCGGGGGGTCGCCGCACCGCTGGGGTGGTGCGTGAGAGAAACTGTGTGTTGGTCGTGACTGAGGGTTCGTCCTGCCCCACGGGCGGGTCTGTGTCGTTCAAGGGGAATCGCCCGTGAAGTTGTTCGGTAAGTGGTTCGGCAAGAGTTCGCGTCAGGCTGGTGACAGCCCGACGGCGCGGCACCGCGCCCCGCGGCACGTGCAGGGGGAGGGACCGGGCGAGGAGCGCCCGCTGTTCCGTGACGAGGCCGCTGCTCCGGGTGGTGACATTTCGGGCGGTCATGGTGCGGTTTCTGTTGACCCTGCGGCTGCGGGGCGCATAGGTTTCCAGCAACCATCAGCCTCTAGCACGGGTGGAGGGTCCTTGCCGGTCTGTACGCGGTGCGGGTTCCAGAACGCGGAAGCGAGCCGCTTCTGCTCCAACTGTGGCGCGCCGCTGCGTGCCGGAGTGCCGTCCGAGCGCGCCTCCGAGACCACGTCCACGATCTCCATCTCCGGGATCGAGGCGTACGAGGCCGAGGCGACGGGACAGACCACGCTGCCGGCGCTGTCGCCGGAGGCCCAGGCCGCGGTCGACGCGCTGCCCCCGGGCTCCGCGCTGCTGGTCGTGCGCCGTGGTCCCAACTCGGGGAGCCGCTTCCTCCTGGACGGTGAGCTGACGACGGCCGGCCGCCACCCGGAGAGCGACATCTTCCTCGACGACGTCACCGTCTCGCGGCGTCACGTGGAGTTCCGGCGCGCGCCGGACGGTTCCTTCACGGTCGCCGACGTCGGCAGCCTCAACGGCACCTACGTCAACCGGGAGCGGATCGACTCGGTGACCCTGTCCAGTGGCGACGAGGTGCAGATCGGCAAGTACCGACTGGTCTTCTACGCGAGCCAGTGGGGCGCCTGACCCCCGCGAGGGAAGGTTCATGCTTCGTACACCGTCGGGCGGTGCCGGCAACGGCACCGCCACCGCGGACGACCGGCTGCTGAGCATCGGGGCGGTGCTCAATGAGTTGCGGGAGGAGTTCCCGGAGGTCACCATCTCCAAGATCCGCTTCCTGGAGGCGGAGGGGCTGGTGGAGCCGCAACGCACCCCGTCGGGGTACCGGAAGTTCACCGTCCGGGACGTGGAGCGGCTCGGGCACGTGCTGCGCATGCAGCGCGACCACTATCTTCCGCTGAAAGTGATCCGCGAGCACCTCGACGCCCTCGACCGCGGCGAACCGCTGCCGCTGCCCGTCCCGTCCTCCGCGGAGTCCCGGGAGCTGATCGAGGTCGGCGGCGCGGCGGAGCGGGATGCACCCGCGGCGCTGCGCATCGGCCGGGACGAGTTGCTGGCCGCCACGGGCGCCGAAGCGGGCGAACTCGCCCAGTGGGAGGCGTACGGACTGGTCGAGTCCGGTCCCGACGGTGACTACGACGCCGAAACGGTGAACATCGCCAAGATCGTGGCAGATCTGGGCCGATTCGGGCTCGAACCGCGTCATCTGCGCGCGGTGAAGGCCGCCGCCGATCGTGAGGCCGGTCTGGTGGAGCAGGTGGTCGCGCCCCTGCGCAGGCACCGTAATCCGCAGACCAGGACGCACGCGGAGGCCACCGCGCGCGAGCTGGCGGCGCTGTCGGTGCGGCTGCACGCGGCGCTGGTGCAGTCCGCGCTCAGGGTTCGGCTCTTCTGAGCCGACATGGCCAGGACACGCCCGGCCGGGGACCGGCCGGGCCCGTCCCGACTACCCAAACCGGCCGGGCACGGCCTAGGGTTGCTGTGTGAACGAGCTCGACGTCGTGGGTGTCCGGGTCGAAATGCCCTCCAACCAGCCGATTGTGCTCCTGCGGGAAGTGGGAGGCGACCGCTACCTGCCCATCTGGATCGGGCCGGGGGAGGCCACCGCCATCGCTTTCGCGCAGCAGGGCATGACGCCCGCGCGGCCGCTGACCCATGATCTGTTCAAGGACGTGCTCGAGGCCGTCGGCCAGACGCTGACCGAGGTCCGGATCACGGATCTGCGCGACGGCGTCTTCTACGCCGAGCTGGTGTTCGCCAGTGGCGTGGAGGTGAGCGCCCGTCCCTCGGATGCCATAGCGCTCGCGCTGCGCACCGGAACCCCCATCTTCGGGAGCGACGGTGTGCTCGACGACGCCGGCATCGCCATTCCCGACGAGCAGGAGGACGAGGTCGAGAAGTTCCGCGAGTTCCTCGACCAGATCTCGCCTGAGGACTTCGGTACCAGTAGTCAATGAGGGCCCGCGGAGGCCATTCGTCCAGCCCTACCCCCACCGTGGACACGGGAAACCACCTCTGGGGTTGATATCACTCGGCGTGCCGAGCGTGGCGATCGTTGACGCACCCGGAGTGACTGCCTACCGTCGAGAAGGAAAGTCCCGATGGCACGTGCGCGTGCCCTGAGGGGTGCGAAGGGACGGGAGGTCGGCGTGAGAAGCACCGGCGACGGTACGGCCTTCGGCGGCCCGTATCCGATGCGCGGGGCCTTGGCCCGCAACGCAGCGACGCCCCCCGGAGGGGGTTCGGGCGGCACCTCGGGACAGCAGCCGGAGGGGGCCGGTGAACGGGTCGGCTACCGCGGGCCCACCGCCTGCGCGGCGACCGGCATCACCTACCGCCAGCTCGACTACTGGGCGCGGACCGGGCTCGTGGAGCCGAGCATCCGGCCCGCCTACGGCTCGGGGACGCAGCGGCTGTACAGCTTCCGGGACGTCGTGGTCCTCAAGATCGTCAAGCGGCTCCTCGACACGGGCGTCTCGCTGCAGAACATCCGCACCGCCGTGCAGCACCTGCGCTCCAGCGCGCCCGCCGAGCTCACCCGGATGACGCTGATGAGCGACGGCGCGACGGTGTACGAGTGCACCTCCCCCGACGAGGTCGTCGACCTCCTCCAGGGCGGCCAGGGGATCTTCGGCATCGCCGTGGGCGTGGTGTGGCGGGACGTCGAGGGCGCCCTGTCGCAGCTGCACTCCGAGCGGGTCGACACCGGGGAGACCGTGGTCGGCCACAACCCGGGTGACGAGCTGGCGCGGCGCCGCAACCGCGCGGGCTGAACCGGACGGACCGCGACGCGCCCCACTCCTCCGCCGTACACCTGTACGGCGGATGTCGGACCCATGGTGCAGCATCGGTGACTGTGAGAAGCGCGCCGACCATCCTCCATCTGGACATGGACGCGTTCTTCGCCGCCGTCGAGCAGGCCGCGAAGCCGAGTCTGCGGGGGAAGCCGGTCGTCGTGGGGGGTCTTGGTCCGCGCGGTGTGGTGGCGACCGCGTCGTACGAGGCCCGGGTGCACGGCGTGCACTCGGCGATGGCGATGGCCCACGCGCGCCGGCTGTGCCCGAACGCCGCGTATCTCGTGCCGCGCTTCGCTGTCTACCGGCAGATCAGCGACACCGTCATGGAGCTGCTGTCGCGGCTGTCGCCGCTGGTCGAGCCGCTCAGTCTGGACGAGGCCTTCGTGGACCTGGAGGCGGGCGGGATCGGGGACGACCCGCGCGCGGTGGGGGAGCGGCTGCGGGCGGACATCCGGCGGGCGACCGGGCTCACCGGCTCGGTGGGTCTCGCGGGCTCCAAGCTGCTCGCCAAGATCGCCTCGGAGCAGGCCAAGCCGGACGGGCTGGTGGTCATCGAGCCCGGCACCGAGCGTGAGCTGCTGGCGCCCATGCAGGTGCGCACCCTGCCCGGCGTGGGGCCGGCGACGGCGGAGCACCTGCGGCGGGCGGGCATCGTGACGGTCGGCGAGGTCGTGGAGGCGGGGGAGGCCGAGCTGGTGCGGCTGCTCGGCAAGGCACACGGTGCCCATGTGCACGGGATGGCCCTGGGGATCGACGAGCGGCCCGTGGTCGCGGACCGCGAGAGCAAGTCGGTCTCGGTCGAGGACACCTTCGACGTCGACCTCACCGACCGCGTACGGGTCCGGCTCGAGGTGGACCGGCTGGCCGACCGCTGTGTGCGCAGGCTGCGCTCCGCGGGCCGCTCGGGACGCACCGTCGTGCTGAAGGTACGGCGGTACGACTTCACGACCCTGACCCGTTCGGAGACCCTGCGCGCCCCCACCGACGACCTCACGGTGGTCCGGGAGACCGCGGCGCGGCTGCTGGAGGCCGTGGACATCACCGGCGGTGTCCGGCTGCTCGGGGTCGGTGTCGCGGGGCTCGCCGACTACACGCAGGAGGACCTGTTCGCCCAGGCGGCGGAACGGGTGGAGAGCACGGCGGGCGAGGAGTCCGGCCCGTCCGAGAGGGCGCCGGAGCGGCCCGCGGAGGAAGCCCGCGAAGCCGGGCCGGCCGAGCGGAGGTGGGTGCCGGGCCAGGACGTACGGCACACCCGGTACGGCGCCGGGTGGGTGCAGGGCAGCGGCGTCGGGAGGGTCACCGTCCGCTTCGAGGAACCGGACTCGACGGTGCCGGGCCGGGTGCGCACCTTCGCGGTGACCGACCCGGAGCTGGAGCCGTCCGAGCCGCTCCCGCTGGTGTTACCGGGCCCGCCGGGGCTCCCGCGTCAGCTGTCGCCGGCCAGCGTGCCGAAGTCGCGGTCCGGCGGGGGCTCCGGCACCGGGCCGGACAGGGAAGGCCCGCTCATGCCGTAGTGGTGGTAGAGCTGGAGCTCCTGCTCGGGGGAGAGGTGCCGGCCCACGCCGAAGTCCGGGGCGTCCTTGATCAGTGACTTGTCGAACGGCACGCGCAGCTCTTCCCCGGTGAACTCGCTCGGTTCCAGCGGCACGAACGCGTCGCGGCTGAACAGACCGGTGCGCACCGCGGCCCATTCGGGCTCTCCGGTGGCGTCGTCGAGGTAGACCTCGTCGACCGTCCCGATCTTCATCCCGTTGCGGTCGAAGGCCCGGCGCCCGATGAGGCTGCGCGGATCGATACCGGTCTGCACGGTCCCTCCAACTGGTCGCGATTAATCCTATTTAGGCATGAAAGGTGGCGGCTGTCACATGACCCGTCCCCGGACCGCGCTGGTACGCTGGCAGCGGCTGCTGACCCCTTGCGGGAGAGTCCTGGCGACGCGGGGAACCGCCCGCCCGGCGCCGAAGGAGCAAACCCTCCCCGGAATCTCTCAGGCATCCGTACCGCATGGGCGAGGTCACTCTGGAAAGCAGGAAGGGCGGCACACCCTGTGCGCGGCCGCTTCCTCACCGACGGTGAAAGCCGCCCCGGCACGTGCGGGACGGTGAAGCTCTCAGGTTCAGATGACAGAGGGGGAGGCCGTGTCGCGCCAGACCAGGAGGCCTCCGCAGATGACCGCCAACCGCATCCCACTCTCCGAGCTGGAGCGCGGCATCCCCTTCGAGCAGCGCCACATCGGGCCCGACGCCGGTGCGCAGGCCAAGATGCTCGCGCAGGTCGGCTACGGCTCGCTGGACGAGCTGACCGACGCCGCCGTCCCGGACACCATCAAGAGCGCCGAGGCGCTCGGGCTGTCCGACGCCCGCACCGAGCCCGAGGTCCTCGCCGAGCTGCGCTCGCTCGCCGACCGCAACCAGGTGCTGCGGCCCATGATCGGCCTCGGCTACTACGGCACCTTCACCCCGCCGGTCATCCTGCGCAACGTCATGGAGAACCCCGCCTGGTACACGGCGTACACGCCCTACCAGCCGGAGATCTCCCAGGGCCGCCTGGAGGCCCTGCTGAACTTCCAGACGGTCGTCGCCGACCTCACCGGGCTGCCCACCTCCGGTGCCTCGCTGCTCGACGAGGGCACCGCGGCCGCCGAGGCGGTGGCTCTCGCCCGCCGCGTCGGCAAGGTCAAGGACGGCGTCTTCCTGATCGACGCCGACACCTTCCCGCAGACCGTCGCCGTGATCGAGACCCGCGCCGAGCCCACCGGCGTCGAGATCGTCGTCGCCGACCTCAGCGAGGGCATCCCGGCTGAGATCGCCGAGCGCGGTGTCTTCGGCGTGCTGCTGCAGTACCCGGGCGCCTCCGGCGCCGTGCGCGACCTGAAGCCCGTCATAGAGCAGGCCCACGGGCTGGGCGCGATCGTCACCGTCGCGGCCGACCTGCTGGCCCTGACCGTGCTCACCTCCCCGGGCGAGCTCGGCGCCGACATCGCGGTCGGCACCACCCAGCGCTTCGGCGTGCCCATGGGCTTCGGCGGCCCGCACGCCGGTTACATGGCGGTCCGCGAGGCGTACGCCCGCAACCTGCCCGGCCGCCTGGTCGGCGTCTCCGTCGACGCCGACGGCGACAAGGCCTACCGCCTGGCGCTGCAGACCCGCGAGCAGCACATCCGCCGCGAGAAGGCCACCAGCAACATCTGCACCGCGCAGGTGCTGCTCGCCGTCATGGCCGGCATGTACGCGGTCTACCACGGCCCGGAGGGCCTGGCGCAGATCGCGCGCCGCACCCACCGCTATGCCGCGCTGCTCGCCGCGGGCCTGCGCGCCGGCGGCGTCGAGGTGACCACCGGCTCCTTCTTCGACACCGTCACCGCCCGTGTGCCCGGCCGTGCCGCCGAGGTCGTGGCCGCCGCCCGTGCGGCCGGGGTCAACCTGCGCCAGGTCGGCACCGACCTGGTCGGCATCGCCTGCGACGAGACCACCGGCCGCGCGGACCTCGACGCGGTCTGGGGTGCCTTCGGCGTCACCGGCGACCTCGAGGCCCTGGACGCGACCACCGAGGACGCGCTGCCCGCCGGTCTGACCCGCGGCGTGGACTACCTGACCCACCCGGTCTTCCACCAGCACCGCTCCGAGACCGCGATGCTGCGCTACCTGCGCCGCCTCGCCGACCGTGACTACGCGCTGGACCGCGGCATGATCCCGCTGGGCTCCTGCACCATGAAGCTCAACGCGACCACCGAGATGGAACCGGTCACCTGGCCCGAGTTCGGCGCGCTGCACCCCTTCGCGCCGGCCGACCAGGCCGAGGGCTACCTGACCCTCATCCGCGAGCTGGAGGAGCGCCTCGCCGAGGTCACCGGCTATGACAAGGTCAGCCTCCAGCCGAACGCCGGCTCCCAGGGTGAGCTCGCCGGCCTGCTGGCCGTCCGCGCCTACCACCGCGCCAACGGCGACTCCCAGCGCACGGTCTGCCTCATCCCGTCCTCCGCGCACGGCACCAACGCCGCCAGCGCCGTGATGGCCGGCATGAGGGTCGTCGTCGTGAAGACCGCAGGCGACGGCGAGGTCGACGTCGAGGACCTGCGCGCCAAGATCGAGCAGCACCGCGACGAGCTCGCCGTGCTCATGGTCACCTACCCCTCCACGCACGGTGTCTTCGAGGAGCACATCGGCGACATCTGCGCCGCGGTGCACGACGCGGGCGGCCAGGTCTACGTGGACGGCGCGAACCTCAACGCCCTGGTGGGCCTGGCGAAGCCCGGCCACTTCGGCGGCGACGTGTCGCACCTGAACCTGCACAAGACCTTCTGCATCCCGCACGGCGGCGGCGGCCCCGGCGTCGGCCCGGTCGCGGTCCGCTCCCACCTCGCCCCGTACCTGCCCAACCACCCGCTCCAGCCGACCGCCGGCCCGGAGACGGGCGTCGGCCCGATCTCGGCCGCGCCGTGGGGCTCGGCCGGCATCCTGCCGATCTCCTGGGCGTACGTGCGGCTCATGGGCGGCGAGGGCCTCAAGCGCGCCACCCAGGTGGCGGTGCTCAGCGCGAACTACATCGCCAAGCGCCTGGAGCCGCACTTCCCGGTGCTCTACACCGGCCCGGGCGGGCTCGTCGCGCACGAGTGCATCATCGACCTGCGCCCGCTGACCAAGGAGACGGGCGTGACGGTCGACGACGTCGCCAAGCGCCTGATCGACTACGGCTTCCACGCGCCGACGATGTCGTTCCCGGTGGCCGGGACGCTGATGATCGAGCCGACGGAGAGCGAGAACCTCGCGGAGCTCGACCGCTTCTGCGACACGATGATCGCGATTCGCGCGGAGATCGATCGGGTCGGCTCGGGGGAGTGGCCCAAGGAGGACAACCCGCTGCGCAACGCCCCGCACACCGCGGCGGCGCTGGGCGGCGACTGGGAGCACGCGTACTCCCGTGAGGAGGCGGTCTTCCCCGCCGGTGTGTCGGCCGCGGACAAGTACTGGCCGCCGGTCCGCCGCATCGACGGCGCCTTCGGTGACCGCAATCTGGTCTGCTCCTGCCCCCCGCTGGACGAGTACGACGCGTAAGGGCGGTTGACGCGCAAGGGTCGGCCCCGCTGCTGAAGCGGGGTCGGCCCTGTGTCGTTCCCGGCCCGGTCAGGCCGCTGTGACGATGTGCTCGCTGCCGAGCGGGCGGTGCGGGGCGATGATCTGCCCGTCGGGGAGGAGCTCACCGGTGTCCTCGAAGAGCAGGACGCCGTTGCACAGCAGGCTCCAGCCCTGCTCGGGGTGGCTGGCCATGATGTGGGCGGCCTCGCGGTCGGGGCTGCCGGCGGACGGGCATTGCGGCTGGTGCGGGCACATGGACGACGTCTTTCGCTGCGAGTGGTGTGAAGTACGGCTGCCTTGGGTAGGAACCTCGGTCATGCCGCTCCCCCGTTCAGTCGGTCGGTCCCAGTGTTGCTCTACTGAGCGATTTCCGCAGGGATTTCGCGTGAGCTGTCCTCGTTGGTTGGGGACGCATTCACTCTCGCGGGCGGTTGCCCGGACAATGCAACGCCTCCGTGACCGGACGGTCACGGAGGCGTGCGCGGGTGGCCCCAGCCGGGAGCCTCAGGCGGTGGTGCCGAGCAGTGGTGGCGGAGCCAGCCGCAGGGTCAGCACCGGCACCAGGTCGGAGAGCCGGTGCATACGGTGCGCGGCGATCCCCGGTGGGGCCGGCGCCAGCGGGATCAGCAGGTCGGAGGGGGCCGGCTGCGCCGTGCCCGCGTCCGCCGCGACGTCCCCGTGCAGCCACAGCGTCAGCATGTAGAGACCCGGTACCGAGAGCAGGTGCGGCTGGTACGGGGTGGTGAGTGCGTCGGCCTGGCGCAGCGCGCGCTCGGTGGAGGCCAGGTAGGGGCCCTCGCAGAAGTGCGAGAACGCCCAGCCGTCCGGGGTGTCCACGGTCTCGCCCGCGGCGGCCACCTTCTCGTCGGCGCGGATGTGGAAGCGCCAGCCGGTCAGGCGCGCCCGGGGCAGTCCTCCCGGTCCGGTGATCACGGGGTCGAGGACATGCAGGGGGAGCGGGTGCTCGGCGACCAGTGGCCCCGTGGCGTTGCGCAGCGAGGGGGTGCGGGCCTCGCGGACGGCGGTCGGGGAACTCAGGGCGGCGAGAACGCTCCGCAGGGCGGGAGCGGGGGCTGGGGCTACCTGCAGCGGCATGGTGGGCGGCCTCTCATGAGGAGACACGGGGGTGCTTCGGTGGGGTGCGGACAGCACTGTCAGCGATGGAGCAGACGACACGGCGGCAGGCCGGGACAGTCCGGATCCGCGGGGCGCGCGGGGGCGGCGACGTACGGAATCAGCGTGGGCATGCGGATCCCTTCCCGTGGCCGGTGCGTCGCGGGCGCGCGGCGGGTCGCGGAGGCTCTGCCTGTGAACGAAGGATATACGAGGAGTGTTCGCGCAGTGTTTCATCTAGCCGTCAGCGATATTACGGGCAAGGCGGTTCCGGGTCACCCTGGACGGGTAATAGCTCCCCAATTGCACCGCCGCCGACCCCGTGAACTGCGTTTTCCGCGCTACTGCGGATGGCTGAATCTCGTCGGTGTTTTTCACGAGAGGACCGCCGCCGGCATGTGAATTCTGTCCATGCCCGCGGAATGTGCCGCGAGACGGTGCTCGCGGCCAGCTTAGCGGCTCAGGGGCGGCGCCGGGGGCCTTATCGATCTCAGGGCTGGGCATGATGTGATCACGGCCCACTCGAGGAAGGACCTCCGATGGGGGAAAAGGTCGTGGCCACGGGGTTCGACCTGGCCGACCGCCAGCGGTACCGCAGGAAGCTGAAGCAGTGCCTGCTGGGGTTGGAGCGACTGCTGGAGGAGAAGCGATTCGACCGTCCCCGCAATCTGATGGGGCTGGAGATCGAACTCAATCTCACCGACCGCGACGGGTTGCCGCGCATGATGAACGAGGAGGTCCTCGAGCGCATCGCGAGCCGCGATTTCCAGACCGAGCTCGCACAGTTCAACATCGAAGTGAACATCGCGCCGCACCGGCTTTCCGGCCGGGTCCTGGACCGCCTCGCAGAAGAGTTGCGCATGGGTCTGGGATATGCCGAGACAAAGGCCCGCGAGGTCGGCGCCCGCATCGTGATGGTGGGAATCCTGCCCACCCTCGGCGCGCAGGACCTGGTCGGTGCCAACCTCTCCCGCGTCGACCGCTACATGCTGCTCAACGACCGCATCCTCGCCGCCCGCGGCGAGGACATCACCCTGGACATCTCCGGAGTGGAGCGGCTGACCTGCGTCTCCGGCTCGATCGCCCCGGAAGCCGCGTGCACGTCGATGCAGATGCATCTCCAGGTCACTCCCGCGCGCTTCGCCGCGGTGTGGAACGCCGCGCAGGTGGCGGCCGGCCCCCAGGTCGCGCTCGGCGCCAACTCCCCCTTCCTGTTCGGCCGTGAACTGTGGCGGGAGACCCGCCCCACGCTCTTCCAGCAGGCCACCGACACCCGCCCCGAGGAGCACCGGGCCCAGGGCGTGCGCCCGCTGACGTGGTTCGGCGAGCGCTGGATCGACTCCGCCTACGACCTCTTCGCCGAGAACGTGCGCTACTTCCCCTCGCTGCTGCCCATCTGCGAGGACGAAGACCCGCTGCACGTCCTCGACGAGGGCGGGGTGCCGCAGTTGAAGGAACTCACGCTGCACAACGGCACGATCTACCGCTGGAACCGCCCGGTGTACGCGGTGGTCGACGGCGTACCCCACCTGCGCGTCGAGAACCGGGTGATGCCCGCCGGGCCCACCGTCGCCGACGTGCTCGCCAACACCGCCTTCTACTACGGGCTCGTCCGCTCCCTCGCCGAGGCGTCGCGCCCGGTGTGGAGCCGGCTGCCGTTCGCCGCGGCCGCGGCGAACTTCGACGCCGCCTGCCGGTACGGCATCGACGCGGTGCTGACCTGGCCCCGGCCAGGCCGCGGCAGCGGTCTCGTGGAGATCGGGGCCGTCGAGCTCGTACGGGACGAACTGCTGCCGATGGCGTCCGCGGGACTGGACGCGTGGGGGATCGACCCGGTGGACCGGGACCACTACCTCGGCATCATCGAGGGCCGCTGCCGCAACCGCATGAACGGCGCCGAGTGGCAGGCCGTCGCCTTCCACCAGGAGCTGGACCGCGGGCTGGACCGGCAGCGGGCACTGGCCGCGATGACCCTGCGCTACTGCGAGCTGATGCACACCGGCGCCCCCGTGCACGAGTGGCCGCGAGAACGCTGAGCCGCCGCCCGCGCCATCGGGCCCATGAGGCAGGATGGCGCGGGTGGAGGAATCTGTGGACAGTGATTCGGTGGAGCCGGGCGGGTCCAGGACCGGGGCGGTGGAGCGGCTCGGCCCGCGCACGCTGCGCAGCGAGACCCTCCTCGTGCTCGCGCTGTCGCTCGGGGCGAGCGCGCTCTCGGCGCTGATCAGCTTCATCGGGTCGCTGACCAAGCCCGGTGGGCTCAAGGACCAGGCGGCCACCCTCGTCGGTTCGCAGGCTCCGGGCCGTCCGTGGCTGGACCTGTCGTGGCAGCTGTTCGGCGTCGCCACCGCGCTCGTCCCGGTCGCCCTCGTCGCCCACCTGCTGGCCCGCGAGGGTACGGGCATGCCGGCCATCGGCTTCGACCTGCGGCGCCCGCGGACCGACCTGCTGCGCGGCGCCGCGCTGGCGGCCGCCATCGGGGGGACGGGGCTGCTGTTCTACCTGGGCGCGCGCGCCTCCGGGTTCAACCTCACCGTCGTTCCGGAGTCACTGCCCGACGTCTGGTGGAAGATCCCCGTGCTGATCGCCTCCGCGATCCAGAACGCCGTGCTCGAGGAGGTCGTCGTCGTCGGCTACCTGCTGCGCAGACTGGGCCAGTTGGGCTGGACGCCGGTCGGCGCACTGGTGGCCAGCAGTGTGCTGCGCGGCTCGTACCACCTCTACCAGGGCATCGGCGGGCTCATCGGGAACATGGCGATGGGCGTCGTCTTCGTCCTGCTCTACCGGCGCTGGGGCCGGGTGGGGCCGCTGGTGGCGGCCCACGCGCTGATCGACATCGTGGCCTTCGTGGGCTACGCGCTGCTCGCCGGGAAGGTGGACTGGCTGCCGACCGCGTGAGTCCGCGCTACGGGTGGGCGTGCAACTCGCCGTCGATCACGGTGACGGCACGGCCGCTGAGCCGTACGCGGTCACCGCTGAGCACCGTGCGCACCAGGCCGGAACGCGCGGAGGCCTGTAGTCCGGTGAGCTCGTCGCGGCCCAGACGCCGCGACCAGAACGGCGCCAGGGCGGTGTGGGCGCTGCCGGTGACCGGGTCCTCGTCGATGCCGACGGCGGGGAAGAAGCCGCGCGAGACGAAGTCGTAGCCGGTCGTCGCCGGGGACTCGGCCGCGGCGGTCACGATGAGGCCGCGCCTGGAGGGCAGCGCGGCGACGGCGGCGATATCGGGCGTCAGCGCCCGCACGGTCTTCTCGTCGGCGACCTCCACCAGCAGGTCGCCCACGTCGTCCCCGGTCTCGTGCACCGACAGCACCTCGGCGCCGATCGCGGCGGTGATCTCGTCCGTGACCACGACCGAGGTCAGCGGGGCGACCGGGAAGTCCATGGTGATGGTGCCGTCGTCGTCTGCCGTCGTGGTGAGGACGCCGCAGCGGGCGCCGAACCGCACCGGGCCGCTGGTGAGGCCGGTGCTGTGCAGGACATGCGCGGTGGCGAGCGTGGCGTGCCCGCACATGTTCACCTCGGCCTTGGGAGTGAACCAGCGCAGTGCCCAGTCCGCGTCCTGGGCGCCCGGCGTGGGGTGGGCGAAGGCGGTCTCGGAGAGGTTGACCTCCGCGGCCACCCGCTGCAGCCAGCCGTCGTCGGGGAAGCCGTCCGCGTCGAGCAGCAGTACGCCCGCGGGGTTGCCGGCGAACGGGCGGTCGGTGAAGGCGTCGACGATACGAATCCGCATACCGGCGAGCCTACGGAGGTCCGTACGCGACCGGCCAGGGCCAATCGAGGGGTGGTGGCCCGCGGCAGAGGTGCCGCGGCCGGTTCCGCGCCCCAACCGGGCCCGGACTCCGCCCAGGTGAGATGGGGGAGGCGGCCCGGACCAGGTCTTTCCCGGCTGCCCCGTCAGTAGGGCGGCGCGTCGTCGGGCATCGGACGGACCAGGGCGGCGTGCGCGGCCCGCACCGCCCGGCAGCCGGCGCGTTCCGGCTGGTCGGCGCCCGGTCCCCAGAGGCGCACCGCGCGCTCGTCCCCCGCACCGACCGGCTCGGCGAGTTCGGCCGCGACGGCGAAGAGGTCGGACAGCGCGGAGCGCACCGGGACGTCCGCACCGGCGGCGGGGCGGATGACGAACGGCAGGGCGACCGGCATCGCGGCCCCCGTCCGGAAGACGTCGTCCGGAAGACCCCGTCCATCAGGACGCCGGCGAGCACCCGCGCGGCCTCGGGGCGGCGCGTTCGTCGGGCAGCGCGTGGAGGACGGTCCGCGGGTCCGCGGGGCAGCCGGGGACGCCGGCCCACGGCACCTCGTCGCAGCCGCCGGCGCGGGGTGCGCCGTACCACTTCGCCCCGCGTCCGGATGGTCACGAAGGAATCCGGCCACCATGGCCGCCTTGGCCGCGGTGTCGATCACGCACATGGTGGTCCGCTTTCCCGTCGCGTGATGCAGGATCATCACTGTGCCCTGTCCGGGTCGTCCGCACGGCAGGGGCGGAGGGCGCGGTGGCACATCGTGACGCCGGAGGGAGGTGGCGGATGGACGGGTTGTCGGGGCCGGAGTACGTCCTGCGGGCCGTGGGGTACGTCGAGTCACCGTTGCGGTGCCGGGACGAGGCCCCGAAGCAGGGTGACGAAGGGTCCCCGGAGGCGTGGCTGGTCTTCGAGCCCCGGGTCGCGGGGGCGCTGTGCGGGGTGCGGGCCGGCACGGACGTGCTCGTGCTGACGTGGCTGGACCGGGCCCGCAGGGACGTGCTGGAGGTGCGTCCGCGGGGAGACCGGGAGCGGCCGCTCACCGGGGTGTTCGCCACACGGTCGCCGGACCGGCCGAACCCGGTCGGGTTGCACCGCGTCCGGGTCGTCGAGGCCGACGGCCTGCGGTTGCGGGTGCGGGACCTGGAGGCGCTGGACGGCACGCCCATCCTGGACGTGAAGCCGGTGCTCGAACGGCCGGGGGAACGCTGAGGGACGGTGCCCGGTCGCCGTGGGGGCGATCGGGCACCGTCCCGTCGTGGCGCGTCAGGCCGTGCCCGCCGGCGGGGCGGGCGGAGGTGTCAGCAGGGTCCCGAACACCGTGTCGAAGAAGTCCTCGAAGGCCTCGCCCGACCGGCCGGAACGCGCGGTGATCAGCGTGCCCTCCCAGGCGTTGAGCACGAACCGTGCCGTCCGCCCGGTGTCCAGGTCCGTCCGCAGCTCGCCGGCTCGCTGTGCCTCGGCGAGCGCGCCGGCGATCAGCGAGGCCCACACGCCGAGGGACGCGCGGACGCCGGCGCGGATCGTCTCGCTGTGGTCGGCGATCTCGGCGCCGAAGTTGCCGAACATGCAGCCCCGGGTGAAGTCCGCGTCCACGGTCTCGTCGCGCAGGAACTCGAAGTGCTCGCGCAGCCGCACGAGCGGCGCGGTGCCGGGTTCCGCCAGCACGTGCGTCCGCCGGCCCGCGCCGTAGCGGTCGAGCGCGACGAGGGCCAGCGCCTCCTTGCTGTCGAAGTGGTTGTAGAACGACCCCTTCGGCACTCCGGCCGCGTCCGTGATGTCCTTCACGCCCGCGGCGTTGTACCCCTTCGCGTGGAACTGCGCGACCGCCGCGTCGACGATCGCCTCTCGCATGCTCTGCCGGGCCATGGCGCCACCTCCTCCGCACGCAATATGGCCGGTCGTCTCCGACCTGTCAACACCCGGCAGGGCACGCGCTGGGTCAGGCCGCGGCGTCCAGCACCACCCGGAAGCGGGCCTTCCCGGACATCATGTGCGCATAGGCCTCGGGTGCCCGCGACAGGGGCATCGTCTCGATCATCGGGCGGACACCGGTGCGCGAGCTGAACTCGAGGTTGTCCTCGTTCTCGATCGCGGAGCCGGTCAGGCTGCCGGTGATGGTGCGCGGGCCGAAGATCAGGTCGGGCGTGGCGACGGAGAGCGGGTCCATGGAGACGCCGACCACGACCATGTGCCCGCGCGCGGCGAGTCCGGGGACCAGCGGGCTCATCGACGTGCCGCTCGCCGCCGTGGCGACGATGGCGTCCGCGCCGCCCAGCTTGCGGAGTTCGGCTCCGGGGTCCTGCGCGGAGCTGTCGATGTAGTGGCTCGCGCCGAGTTCGCGGGCGAGCTTCTCCTTCTCGTCGCCGCGGGCGATGGCCACGACGCGGTAGCCGAGCCGGGCGGCGTACTGGAGGCCCAGGTGGCCGAGGCCGCCGATGCCCTGGATCGCCACGATCCCGCCCGGGCGGACGTGCAGCCGGCTGAGGGCGCTGAAGGTCGTGAGGCCGGCGCAGAGCAGCGGGGCCGCGAGGGCGGAGGGAAGCTCGTCCGGCACCCGGACCAGGCCGCTGCCGCGGGTGATCAGCACCTCGGCGTAACCGCCGTCGGTGGTGGTGCCGGTCTGGGGCTGGTCGGTGCAGTTGACGAAGTCACCGCGGCGGCAGGGCGTGCACTGGCCGCAGTGTCCGCCCAGAAAGCCCACGCCCACACGGTCGCCGACCCGCCAGGTGGTCACGCCCTCGCCGACGGCGTCGATGACGCCGACGACCTCGTGGCCGGGGACGACCGGCTGCGACGGGTCGGCCCGCAGCCCCTCCACGGCGAGCACGTCGGAGTGGCAGACGCCGCAGTTCTCCACCCTCAGCCGGACGTGCCCGGCGGGCGGGGCGGCGACCTCGCGGGTGACGAGTTCGAAGTTGCCGGCGCCTGTGACCTCGAATGCGCGGTACGTGGACATGGTTCTCCTCGACGGATCGACCGGGGGTTGGGGTGGCCGGGGCAGGCGCCGCGGCAAACGCGGCGGCACCCGGTCACATCAATATGACCGGTCGTCTCAAGCGGCGTCAAGCGCCGCCCGTCGGGCCCGGCGGGGCCGGGCATGGCAGCGCCGGCCCGCCCCGATGGTGGTCGGGGCGGGCCGGCGCGGCGAGGTCGGGGGCTGGGCGGTCAGACGACCTGCGCGAAGCAGGCGACGCTCACGGCCGCCGCGAGCACTGTCAAGGACGCCGCGAGGAGCGGCTTGGGGATGCGCACCGGGGAAACCTCCGTTGCTCTGCCGGCGGGCCGGCGGGGTTCACAGGCAGTAGCGGACGAGCCACTCGTCGGCGGCGTACACGTTCCTGGCCGGGTCGGGTGCCGTGGCCTGGCTCTCCTGGATCATCTGGTCGGGCCGGATGCGCTCGGGCAGTTTGCCGAACCGGGCCCTGCGCGCCGCCGCGGCGGCATCGGGGGTCTTCTGTGGCGTGGGCGGCATCGCGTCGTCTCCTCCGCGGAAGGGTGTCGGTCCCGTCGAACGATGTCCTGTCATGCGTCACCTGTCAAGGAGGTGACTCACATCACGGGCGCGGGGCTGGTCGACGTGCGAACGAAGTACGTCACCTCTTTGACAGGTGATGAGATGTTCTGTCACAGTCATCACCACCCTGACAGGTGATCTGTCGGACCGGCCGGCCGGGACACGCGGGAAAGGCATGATCGTGACCGAGACGAACCACACCGCCGTCGTCACCGCCAGCGGTGAGGGCCGCGACAGCGGCCGGGCGGCGTCCAGCGACGGGCTCCTCGGCCTGCCCCTCGCCGTCCCGAAGGAGTGCGGCGGCGACGGCCGGGCGGCCGACCCCGAGCAGCTGCTCGCCGCCGGATCGTCCACGTGCTTCCTGGGCGCGGAGAAGATCACGGCCGCTCAGCGCAAGGTGCGCGTGCGGGACCTGGCCGTCGTCGCCGAGGCCGCCCTCCGGCACCGGCACGCTCAGGGTGACTACGCCCTCAGCGCCGTGCTGCACCCCGAGTTCGGCGGCGTGGGCCGGAAGGCCGCGGCCGGACTCGGGGCCGGCGCCCACCAGATCCGCCCCTGCTCCACGGCGCCCGCCGTCCCGGTGACCGTCCCGGCCACCGTCGCCTGAGAGCGCACCCGCCGCCGCGCATGCGCGGCGGCACCGTCCGTCCGCGTCGTGCCGGGGCCCGGAGCCCTTGGCACGCCGCCGTTCACCGGGGTCTGCGTGAAAGCCCCGTCCGGAGGTCGTCTTGCTCACGCTGCTGCTCATCGGGCTGGTCGGCGGATTCGTCACCGCCGTCTCACCGTGCGTGCTCCCCGTCCTGCCACTGGTCTTCCTCTCGGGCGGGGTCCCCGCCGCCCGGCAGGACGCGGGACCGGCGCGAAGGAGCCGGCCGTACGCGGTGATGGCCGGACTGGTCGTCAGCTTCAGCCTCATCACGCTGTTCGGCACCCTCGTGCTCGGCGCCCTCCCGGTGCCCCCGGACATCCTCCGGTGGGTGGGCCTCGGGGCGCTCCTGCTGCTCGGCGTGGCCATGATGTTCCCGGCGGTGCAGGAGCTGCTGGAGCGCCCGTTCGCGCGCATCGGGCAGCGGCGCGTCGGGGGCGGGCGCGGCGGGTTCCTCCTGGGACTCGTGCTCGGCACGGTCTACGTGCCCTGCGCCGGCCCCGTTCTGGCCGCGATCGCCGTCGCCGGCGCCACCCACCGGATCGGCGCGGGGACCGTCGTGCTCGCCGTCGCCTTCGCGGTCGGCACGGCGGTGCCGCTACTGTTCTTCGCGCTGGCCGGCCGGAGGATCGCCGAGCGGGTGCGCGCGTTCCGCGAACGGCAGCGCGGGGTGCGGTTCGCCGCAGGACTGACCTTCGTCGTCCTGGCCTTCGGCCTCACTTTCAACCTCACCGACGTCGTGCAGCGGGCCGTCCCCGACTACACCTCCCGCGTCAACGAGGCGATCGCCGGCCCCGCGCTCCCCGGCGGGCCGGGCGCGTCCGGCCCGCGGGACCTGCGCTCCTGCGGGCAGGAAACGGCGTCCGTCCTCCAGGACTGCGGAGCGGCACCGGAGATCTCGGGGATCCAGCAGTGGCTCAACACCCCCGGGAACGCGCCGCTGACCAAGGAGTCGCTGGCGGGCAAGGTCGTCCTCGTCGATTTCTGGGCCTACTCCTGCATCAACTGCCAGCGTGCCATCGAGCACGTCGACGCCTGGTACGAGCACTACCGGTCCGACGGCCTCGTGGTGATCGGCGTCCACACCCCCGAGTACGCCTTCGAGCGCGTCCCCGGCAACGTCGAGGCGGGCGCCCGGCGGCTCGGTGTCGGCTACCCGGTGGCGCTGGACAACTCTTATGCGACCTGGGACAACTTCGGCAACCAGGCCTGGCCCACCCAGTACCTGATCGACGCCCATGGCAGGGTCCGGCACGTCGCCGTCGGCGAGGGCGGCTACGGCGGCACCGAGTCGCTGATCCGGCGACTGCTCACCGACGCGCGCCCCGGCGTCGCGCTGCCGCCCCCCACCGACGTCCCCGACGGCACCCCGACCGACCGGAGGCAGACCCCGGAGATCCCGCTGGGGGCGGGCCGCAGCGCCGCCGTGGTGAACGGACCCGTGACCATGGGGACCGGGGTGTTCCGCCGACCGGAGGCCCTTCTTCCCGGCCAGGCAGCCCTGACCGGGACCTGGGACGCCGGCCAGGAGGCGCTGACCAGCGGGCGGGACGCCGGGATCACGCTGGACTTCTTCGCCCGCGACGTCTACTTCGACGTCGGCGGCACCGGAACCGTGACCGCCACCCTGGACGGGCGGACCAGCACCTTCGCCGTCTCCGGCGCCCCCGGCATCCGCCGCGTGGTGAGCGGGAGTTCGTCCCGCCGGGGTGTCGTGACGCTGAAGCTCTCGCCCGGACTCAGCGCCTACTCCTTCACCTTCGGCTGACCGCACGTCCGCCGGCCGTCCGTGCCGCCCCCGTCCGCTCCGCGGCCGGGGGCGGTGGCTTGCGCGCAGACCGCGAGGCGTGGGCTGCGGGTGCCGGAGCGGGCCCGCACCGCACCCCACCGGGGTCCCGCCCGGCGACGGGAACGGAACGGGGCGGATCGATATCGCGGCACCTGATGGTGTCGCGATATCGATCCGCCCCGAAATGATCTCGTGACCGGTGGTCAGGCCGTGGTCGACCAGCGTTCTTCGCCCCGTGCCGAGCGCCTCGCCGGGCCTCTCGGAAGGACTCAGAAGGAGTCGGCGTCCACGACGGCCGCCGCGAAGGCCTCCGGTGCCTCCTGGGGCACGTTGTGGCCGATGCCCTTCAGCGTGCGATGGGCGTACTTGCCCGAGAACCTGGCGCGGTAGGCGGCTCCGTCCCCCGCTGGGGTGAACGGATCGACCTCGCCGTCGAGGGTGATGGTGGGCACCCCGATCATCGGGCCCGCGGCGAGCCGCCGCTCAAGGCGGTCGTAGCGCGGGTCGCCCTTCGCGAGGCCGAGCCGCCAGCGGTAGTTGTGGAGCACGATGGCGACGTAGTCCGGGTTCTCGAAGGACGCGGCGGTGCGGCGGAACGTGGCGTCGTCGAACTCCCACGTGGGGGAGTTGAACTCCCAGACCAGGCGGGCGAGGTCGTGCCGGTTCTCCTCCAGGCCGAGGCGGCCGCGCTCGGTCGCGAAGTAGTACTGGTACCACCACGCCCACTCCGCCTTCGGCGGCAGCGGCTGCATGTTGGCGTCGCGGTTGGTGATCAGGTAACCCGTGACGGAGACCAGGGCCTTGCAGCGTTCGGGCCAGACCGCGGCGATGATGTCGGCGGTGCGCGAACCCCAGTCGTAGCCGGCGAGGACCGCCTTCTCGATGCCCAGGGCGTTCATCAGGGCGATGACGTCGAGCGCGACCACCGACTGCTGGGCGTTGCGGAACGCCCGGGGCGAGAGGAAGCGCGTCGTGCCGTGGCCGCGCAGGTGCGGGACGATGACCCGGTAGCCCTCCGCCGCCAGCAGGGGCGCGACGTCGACGTAGCTGTGGATGTCGTACGGCCAGCCGTGCAGGAGTATCACCACGGGGCCGCCGGCGGGGCCGGACTCGGCGTAACCGATGTTCAGGACACCGGCGTCGACCTGCTTGAGGGCGCCGAGCGAGGTGTACGTGCCCCGGACGGGAGTGGGTCCGCCGGTGCGCGGCCGCGGCCTGTGCGACGTCGCCGCCGAGGCCGGTTGTGACGCGAGGCCCGACAGCCCCGCGAGCGACGCCGCGGCCGCGCCCGCACCGAAAACCTTGCCGAAGCTCCGCCTGTCGATCATTCCCAACCTTCTTTCGTGTTCCTGGGGTTCTCGTCGGCAACCCTCGCACGCACTCCCGTCACCGGTCAAGGTGGTGACGCATGCGGTGCCGCGGGCTCGTTCCCAGGTCGGAGGAGGGGCGGCCGGGCGGGTGGCGGGAGGGGATGACAAGATGGCGTCGGGTCGTCGCCCCGCGCGTGCCGTCCGCGCGGCCGCCGCTCCCGGCCGGCCCCTCGGGCACCGCGCGGCAGCGTCGCCGGCGGAGGGCCCACACGCGGCTGCCGCGTCCGCATCGCGGCGGCACGCGTCCTCGTCGCGCTACCGCTGGAGTTCCGTCATGTCCCACCGCACCGGCCTGATCCTCGACTTCGGCGGTGTCCTCACCACGCCCCTGCTGCCCGCGGTGCTCGCCTTCGAGCGGCGCGAGGGGCTGGCCGAGGGCGCCTGCATCACCGCGCTCTACCTCGACGAGGAGGGGACCCGGCGCACCCACGAGCTCGAACGCGGCGCGATCACCCAGACGGAATGGAACATCGCGGCGGCCCGCAGTCTCGGCGTGGTGCCCGACAACCTCATGGGCCGGATCTTCGCCGACCTCCGCCCCGAGACGGCCCTGATCGACGCCGTGGCCGCCGCCCGGCGCGCCGGGGTGCGTGTGGGGATCCTCTCCAACTCCGTCGGCTTCGCGCCGTGGGACCTGTACGACGGCTACGACCTGGAGGGTTCGTACGACGCGGTCGTCATCTCCGGGCACCACGGGGTGCGCAAGCCCGAGCCCGCCATCTTCGAACTGGCTCTGCAGGGGCTCGGTCTGCCCGCCGAGGCCTGCGTGTTCGTGGACGACACCGAGCAGTACCTCGCGCCGGCCGCGGAGTTGGGGCTCGCGGGCGTCCACGCCAAGGACCCCAAGGAGACGATCGCCCAGCTCGAGGTCCTGCTCGGCGTCGCGCTGACCTGAGGGGCCGGACCGGGCGGGCCGCCGTGTCCGGCTCGCCCGTGCGCCCGGGATCAGATTCCGGACGCCAGTCGCCGCAGGATCCGCTCCGCGGGCTCCTCGGTGGCGTGGCGGTGGCCGGTGCCGGCCCACAGGTGGATCCGCTCCTGGTCGCCCGCGGCGGCGGCCGCCTTGCGCATCGGGCTGGTCAAATGGTGCAGGGCCGGGTAACCGGCCGGCGCCGCGTCGGTGTGGCGATCGGTGAAGTCGTTGCGCAGCGCCCTCGCCGGACGGCCCGTGAACGCCCGGGTCACCACCGTCCCGGTGCGTGCCGGGTCGGCCAGCGCCGCCCTGTGCGGCGAGGAGGTGCCGGCCTCGTCGGCGCGCATCAGCACGGTGCCGACCATGACCGCGTCGGCTCCGGCGTGCAACGCGCCGGCCACGGCGGCCGGGGTCGCCAGGCCGCCGGCGGCCACGAGCGGCAGGGACACCGCCGCGCGCACCTCGCCGAGCAGGTCCTCCAGGGGGACGGCCGCCGGTATGCGCTGCGGGGTGAGCGTGCCCGAGTGCCCGCCCGCGGCGGACGCCTGTGCGGCCAGCACGTCGGCGCCCGCCTCCGCGGCCGCCCGGGCCTCCGCGGCCGAGGTGACGGTCTGCACGACCAGGCTCCCGGCGGCGCGCAGCGCGGAGACGACGGAGGCCCGCGGGATGCCGAAGGTGAAGCTCACCACCGGCACCGGCGCGGAGAGCAGCAGGTCGACCTTGTCCGCCCAGTGGTCGTCGTCCTCGACGATCTCCGCGGTCAGTGTGTCGACGCCGTGTGTCCCGGCGTCGGGCGCGATCGCCCGGGCGTAGCGCCGGAAGGCGCCGGGGTCGACCGGGACGGGGTTGGGCGCGAAGAGGTTGACGCCGAAGGGCATCCCCGACGGCCGGACAGCGGCGATCTGCTCGGCCAGCGCCGCGGCGGTGCGGTACCCGCCGGCGAGGAAGCCCAGGCCGCCGGCCCGGGCGGCCGCGGCGACCAGTGCGGGGGTGGTGGGACCGCCGGCCATCGGCGCGGCGAGGACAGGGGTGTCGACCCCGAGTGCGGCCAGTGGCGAGACCATGATGTGAGTGTTCCTCCTGCGGGGCGGCGACGCTTGCGAGGGGGGTGCGCGGGGAGCCGGGAGGTGCCGGCCGTGGGCTTCGCGTCGGCTTCACCGGTGTCCCGTGTTTGCCAGTATACGACCGCCCGACTAATTTATTAGACCGGTCGACTATCTTATTCGGCCCTGGTTCCGGACGCCCTCCGCACGCGGGCGGGCGCCGCCCTTCCTATCGTTGAGCACAGAGGAGAACCGACATGAGCGCTGATCCGGCGGACGCCACGAACGACCCGATGCGCCAGACGCTGTCCCGCTGGAAGGCCGCCTTCGACGGCCACCGGCCGGACGAGATGGCCGAGCTGTTCACCTCCGACGCCCTGTTCCAGGGGTTCGGGCCGGAAACCACGGCCGGCCGGGAGGCGGTGCGCGCCTACTACGAGGCCGTGACGGAGGATCGCTGGGCGGAAGTCGGGAAGGTCCAGGGCTACCGCATCGGCGACCAGGTGGCCGGCGGCTTCGCCGACGTCGTCTTCCGGGGCGCGGAGGGCTGGACGGCTCCCGTGCACCTCTCGCTGGTCCTGCGGCGCGAGGGCGACGGCTGGCTGATCCGCGCCTACCACGTCTCCCGGATCGCCACCGACAACTGAGGCCCAAGGCCACCCGCCCGCCGGGCGGCGCCCGTTGTGAGGTTCCGCCTCCCAGCAGGGAGGGAACCGGTCGTGGCGCCCTCCCGGCCCGCGGGCGCAGGGTGGGAGGAGCGGAGGACCGGCGGTACGCCACCGGCCCGGACGCCCGCCCGTCGATGGCTCCGGCTGTTTTCCAGGTTCTGTTTTCCAAGGTTCTAGGAGAGGCAACACCGTGAAGGAGTTCCTGGTCGAGCTGACCACCACCGTTCCCGAGGGCACCGACCCGGCCGAGGTCGACCGGCGTCGCGCGGCCGAGGCCGTCCGTGCCGGGGAACTGGCCGCCACCGGCCACCTCGGCCGGCTGTGGCGCCCGGTGGGCGAACTGCGCAGCATCGGCCTGTGGCGCGCCGCCGACGAGGCCGAGCTCTACGAGAAGGTCCTCGGCACGCTGCCGCTGTGGCCGTGGATGTCGGCTGTCGTGACCGCGCTGCAGTCGCACCCCAATGACCCGGGGAAGGCGGACGGCGCCGCCTGACCGCGCGCGCCCCGCCGTACGCGGCACCCCCACACGGCTCCCCCTCGCCCGGGCACGGCGCGACGGGGGGCCGTGGTCCGTCCCGTACCGGAACCATCGTCGAGGAAGATGTCGTGAGCGAAACAATCCAGCGTCCGGCCGCCGCACCCGGCGGGGCCCTCGGCTCGCCCTGGGCCCACGTGGGCCAGGCCGCGGCGGCGCTGGCGGCGGCCATGGGGGTCGGCCGTTTCGTCTACACCCCGATCCTCCCCCTGATGCACGCTCAGGCGCGTCTGACGGCCGGGGCCGGTGCGCACCTGGCCACCGCCAACTACATCGGCTACCTCGCCGGGGCGCTCGCCGGTACCTTCCTCCCCCGGCTGACGCGCTCCGCCGCCGTCCTGCGCGGCTCGCTGCTGCTGCTCGTCGCGAGCCTCGCCGCCATGCCGCTCTCGCAGAGCACCGAGGTGTGGCTGGTACTGCGGCTGGTCGCGGGTGCGGTCAGCGCCACGGTCTTCGTCATCGCCGTCAGCGCGCTCCTCGGGCGGCTGCGTGAGCACCCCGCCCATCTGACCGGCTGGGGCCTCGGCGGGGTCGGCGCCGGGATCGCCCTGTCCGGGCTGCTCGTCCTCGTCCTGCGCGGGTTCGCCGGCTGGCGGGCCGCGTGGTGGGCGTCCGCCGCCCTCGCCGCGCTGCTCTCGGTGGCCGCGTGGACCATGCGGACGGAGGCCGCGCCGGCCGCGCCGCCCGGAGCGCGGAGGCAGACGGCGGCGCCGCGCACGCACCGCTGGTTCGGTGCCCTGTTCGCCTCGTACACGCTGGAAGGCGTCGGCTACATCATCGCCGGCACCTTCCTGGTCGCCGCGATCGACCAGGGCTCGCCCGGCCGGCTCGGCACCGGCGCCTGGGTGCTGGCCGGGTTGGCGGCCGTTCCCTCCGCCGCCCTGTGGGCGTGGCTGGGGCGGCGCTGGTCCCGCCCGGACGTGCTGCTGGCCGCGCTGGTCGTGCAGGCCGTTGGCATCGCACTGCCCGCCCTGGTCGCGGGGCCCGCCGCGGCGCTCGCCTCGGCCTTCCTCTTCGGCGCCACCTTCATCGGCGTGAGCACGGTCGCTCTCGCGGCCGGGACGCATCTGCGGTTCCCGCGCGCGGTCGCCCTGCTGACCGCCGGGTACTCGGTGGGCCAGATCCTCGGCCCCCTGGCTGTCGCGCCCCTGTTGCGCCACGGTTACCAGCAGGCGCTGGTCCTGGCGGCACTCGTCGTCCTGGCCGCGGCCGCGGCGGCCTTCGTGCTGCGCGTCGGATTCCCGCACCGCATGGACCCGCCCGGCGCCCGGTAGGCGGCCTCCGGCGGCGTCGCCTTCGTCCGTGTTTCGCCTATTTGACAGTTCTCGACCGGTCGTCTACTTTGTAGGTGACCGGTCGTCTAGTGCCGGGTCTTCCATCACATCCCCACGGAGAAGGAACACCATGAGCGTTCAGGGTCAAAAGGTCGCGGTCGTCACGGGTGCGTCGCAGGGCATCGGTGCCGGAGTCGTCGAGGGGTACCGCAAGCTGGGCTACGCGGTCGTCGCCACCTCGCGGAACATCGGTGAGTCGGCGGACCCGGGAGTGGTGACGGTCCGGGGGGACATCGCCGAGTGGGAGACGGCCGAGCGTGTGATCGCGACGGCGGTGGAGCGCTTCGGCCGGGTGGACACGCTGGTCAACAACGCCGGCGTCTTCGTGGCCAAGCCGTTCACGGAGTACACCGAGGAGGACTACCGCACCGTGCTCGGCATCAACGTGGACGGCTTCTTCCGTATCACGCAGCTGGCGGTGGAGCGCATGCTGCAGCAGGGCGGCGGGCACGTGGTCCAGATTTCCAGCAGCCTCGGTGACCAGGCGGACGCGAAGATCACTTCGGTTCTGGCCTCGCTCACGAAGGGTGGCCTGCAGGCGGCGACCCGGGCGCTGGCGACCGAGTACGCGACCCAGGGGATCCGCGCGAACGCGGTGGCACTGGGCACCATCAAGACCCCGATGCACCCGGTGGAGACCCACGAGTGGCTGGCCGCGCTGCACCCGGTCGGGCGCATGGGCGAGGTCGACGACATCGTCGAGGCGGTGCTCTACCTGGAGAACGCCCCGTTCGTGACGGGCGTGACCCTTCCCGTGGACGGCGGCCAGACCGCCGGCCGCTGACCGGTCGGTGGGCGAGTGCCCGAGTTCACGGCTG